>NZ_JBFALC010000005.1:0-269426 GCF_040656035.1 Streptomyces sp. NPDC050211 | reverse complement strand
GGGAACTGCGCGACCAGCCCCCACCGGCCCGCAGCCACCCACGAAACCCTGCTCACCCCTCGCTACGGGCCAGCGCCAGTTCCAGCACAACCAGCAGAGCGTCCCGCACAGAGCCCCGCTCCCGCGCGTCGAAGACGACGACAGGAACACGGTCGGAGACATCGAGCGCCCAGCGGACCTCGTCCAGTTCGTGCTCGACCTTGCCGTCGAACGCGTTGACGGCGACCGCGAACGGAATCTGCTTGTGCTCGAAGTAGTCGACGGCGGCGTAACAGTCGTCGAGGCGACGGGTGTCGACGATGACCAGCCCACCGATCGCGCCCTCGACGATGTCGTCCCACATGAACCCGAACCGGTCCTGCCCGGGCGTGCCGAACAGATACAGCTTCAGGGTCGGGTCGATGGTGATGCACCCGAAGTCCATGGCGACCGTGGTCGTGGTCTTGCGGGGCGTGTGGGAGAGGTCGTCCACGCCCGCGGCGACCTCGGTGATCGCGGCCTCGGTGGTCAGCGGCTCGATCTCGGAGATCGAGCCGACCGCGGTGGTCTTGCCCACGCCGAATCCGCCCGCGATCACCATCTTCACCGGCAGCGGCGGTCGGACGGCGGTCTGCGCAGCTGCGCCGCCGGCGACCGGTTCAGTCGGTGTCACGGAGAACCCCCCGGGAGTCGGGGATGGCACGGAGGCCATCGATAACCCTGCGCAGGACGGATGAGTCGTGGGTTGCGTCGGTGTTGGGCACGTACACCGTCAACTGCCCTGCGGCCCGCAGGTCCTCGGAGAGGATACGGACCACGTTGAGGTGCAGCCGCAGCCGGGCCGCGATCTCCGCGATGGACTGCGGCTGCCGGCAGGCGGCGATGATGTCGTGCTGTTCGAAGGAGAGCCGGTCGAGCGCGTCGAGGCCTTCGGCGGTGGCCACCACCTGGGTCTCGACGGGCATCGTCCGCCCGGACGAGGTCGGCGCCACCCGGCCGGCGGTGACCAGGAACGGCCGTACCGCGGGGGCGGGGCCCACCCGGTCCGGGGAGCCGCCCTCGTCGGCACCGTTCGGCGTACGGCCGTCCGCCATGGGTCTGTGTCCTCTTGTTCCTCGGCCGGGCGGTGCCCGGTCAACCCGACGACGGAACGCCGACGGTGTTCTTCAGTTCCAGCACGAGCTGGGGGCTGAGCGCGCCACCGGCCCGGTTGGCGAACAGCGTCATCTCGTACGCGATGTTGCCCAGCTTGGCCTCCTTGTCGGCGACCACGCCGAGCACGGCGCCGCTGCCGATCGCGGAGACCAGGACATGGCCGCCCTCCAGGTCGATGATGACCTTGTTCAGGGCGCCCAGGCCGTAGTTGCCGGAGGCGCCGGCGGCCAGGCTGGTGAGGCCGGAGACGATCGCGGCCAGCCGCTCGGAGTGCGCCCGCTCCCGTAGTTGCGCCACCGCGATCAGCAGACCGTCGGAGGAGACCGCGATGGCGTCGACGACACCCGCGGTCTCGGTGGCGAAACGGTTGAGCAGCCAGGTGAAGTCGGCTGCTGCGGCCCGCAGTTCGTCGGGCGTGGCCCCTCCCGTGGGAGTGTCACCTGTCGACGTGCTCACTGCTCCGCTCCTTCCGGGAGGTGGTTCTGGTCCTGCGAAGTCTTCGGGTCCGGACCGCTCGCGCTGTCCCGGTGCGCCTGCTCCACGGCCGCCTCGAACTCCTCCAGCGCGCTGCGGACGGCGTCCGCGTCGGCGGGGGGTGCGGCAGGGCGAGCGGTCTCGGCGGTGGTGTCGCCGACGGTCGTACGGAGCGTCGCTCCGCGGACGCGGCGGCGGAGCGGGCGGGAGGCCTGGGCGTCGTCGGCCGCGTCCTCGCCCCGTGGCTTCGGGATCACGGGCTTGTCGTCCTCGGTGCCGGCCGCCTCCCGCTTGGGTACCCGGCGGGGGAGCGGGGCGGCGTCGCCCGGTGCCGCCGCGGCGGACGGGCGCGGGCCGGACGCCGCCGCCACGGCGGGAGTCGCGGGCGCCGGGGCCAGCGCGCTCATCGAGAGCAGCAGCGACGACGGGATGGCCACCTCGGCGGTCACTCCGCCGCCCGGCGTCCGGGTCAGCGTGATGCCGACCGACCAGCGGCGCGCCAGCGTACCCACCACGAACAGGCCGAGCACCTTCGTCGGGACGAGGTCGAGCCGCTCACGGCGGATCAGCCGGGCGTTCTCCTCGGCCAGCCGCTCGGCGCTCATGCCCAGGCCGTGGTCGGCGATCACGATCGACGCGCCGCCGTCGTCACCGGTGTGCAGGGTCACCTCGACCGGGCTGCCCGCCGGCGAGAACGACACGGCGTTCTCCAGGAGTTCGGCCACCATCAGCGTGAGGTCGCCGATGATGTCGGGCTCCACCATCACATCGGTGTGCGCGTCGAGCCGTACCCGCTGGAAGCCCTCGATCTGGCCGAGCGCGGCCCGTACGACGGTGGTGAGCGTGGTGGGGCCCGCGTCGAGGACGGTCTCGCGGATGCCGGCCAGCAGCATCAGGCTGTCCGCGTTGCGGCGCAGCCGGACCGCGATGTGGTCGATGGAGTAGAGGCGTTCGAGCAGCGCCGGGTCGGTCTCGCCGCGCTCGACGGCGTCGATGAGCGCCAGCTGGCGGGTGGTGAGGTTGCTGACCCGGCGGCCGACGTTGCCGAACATCTCGGCGGTGTTGCGGCGGCTGAGCACCTGGCGCTCCAGCAGCGCGGCGGCGGTGGTCTGTACGTGGTTGAAGGCCTCGGCGAGGTCGCCGATCTCGTCGCGTGCGGTGACCGGGATGTCCCGCAACAGGGGCGGGCCGTCGTCCTCGGTGTCGTCGTCGGCGACCCGGGCGAGTTCGCGACCGGCGACCTCGGCGACCTCCTGCGCGGCGCCGGTGAGGGCCTGCACCGGGCGGACCACCGAGCGGCGCACCGCAACGGACAGGGCCAGCCAGAGCGCGAAGCCGAGCAGCGCCAGGCCCAGCAGCCAGGCGGCGTTCCACCAGGCGTCGTTGGAGGCGTTGTCGGCGCGGTCGGCGATCTGGTCGATGAGCGAGGAGGTGATCTTCAGCCGGGTCTGGGACTGCGCGCGGTAGTCGGGGTAGCCGTCGAGGGCCTCGGTGAACGCGGCGCGGATCTCCGCCGGTGAACTGGCCTGCAGTCCGCTGGGGTCGATCTGCAGCTCGGCGTAGTGCCGGATGATCTCGGCCTGGGCGGTGTTGTGCTCGATGCCGCTCAGCTCGTCGGCCTGCGCCTCGGTGGCGAACCGGGCGAAGCGCTCGGCCTGGTGCGTGTACAGCTCGTAGTTGCCGACCGCCGCGATGAACTCGATGAGCGCGTTGGAGTCACCGGTCCGCGCCGAGAACACGCTGGTCTCGAAGGCGCTGTGGGCGGCGTCGGCGCGCAGCAGGGAGTCCAGCAGATTGCCGGTGAAGGTGGCGGCGAGGGACGGGTTGCGGTCGAGTCCGAGGCCGTCGATGACGGCCTTGGCGGCGTTGGTGTAGGCGGGGTCGATGTTGTCGGCGGGCAGATAGCCCTGCTCGATCGTCGCCCGCAGGCTGGACAGGCCGTTGATCTCCTTCAGGGCCTGCGCCTCGGTGTCCGGCAGCCGGTCGCCGAAGGTGTCGCGTACCGTCTCGACCTGCTGGTCCACCGCGGACTGCGCCTTGCGGTAGGCGGTGATACCGGGCCGGGCGCCGGACTCGGTGGCCTCGAACCGCACGGACAGCAGGATCGCCTGCTGGTGCTCGGCGTTCACCCGGTCGGCCAGCTCCGCGACCTGGGCGCTGTCCCGCACCAGCCGGGCAGCGTCGGCCGCGTCCCGGGCCTGGCCGACCTGGTCGGTGAAGAGATACGCCAGCAGTACGGCGACCACGGCGAGCGGCACGCCGACCAGTACGTTGAGCTTGCGCCTGAACGGCCAGCGGTCGGCGAAGCGCCTTAGGCCCACCTCGTTCGTGGACACCAGGCCTCCTTCGTGGGGTGTCGCACGGCGCGGGAACGCACGTGACCGTCTCTGATCGACTCTGGCTGGTTTGGGATGTGAGCGGAGCGGCGCCTGCACATCGCTGTGCTTCGCCAACTGCGGCGAGACTACAGGCTCTTCGGAAGCGGTTGCTCCGCACCCTGAGTCAAGAATCCGTTACAACCTGAGTGCGGCTCCCTGCCGGATCCTCCCCGTTATCTTCACGATCGGGTACGCATCGAAGCCAATTGGTGACCCGGCTGCACTTGACTGACCAAGAAGTGGCTGGATTGGATCAGATGAAGGTCATCCACTCTCTGAGCCCCGGAACGGGAATCGTGACTTCTACCGTGAAGAGCAGCTGGTCCAGCATGCGACACCCCCGCGCGGCCGCGGTCGCCCTCGCAGCAGTGGCGGCGCTCGTTGCCGGATGCGGCTCCGACTCCGCCGACGAATCCAACCCGCTGACGGAAGACAAGGCGGACGGCAACACGGTCGTCGTCGGCTCGAACAACTTCGCCGAGAGCATCCTGCTCGCCGACATCTACGGCGAGGCGCTCAAGGCCAAGGGCATCAAGGTCGAGTACAAGCCGAACATCGGCAGCCGTGAGACGACCTACGGCCTGCTCAAGAACGGTTCCATCACCGTCCTGCCCGAGTACAACGGCTCCCTGCTGGCGTACCTGGACCCGAAGGCGGAGCAGAAGTCCATCGAGGCCGTCGGCTCCGCGGTGAAGGCCAAGCTCGACTCCAAGCTGACGCTCCTCGAGCCCTCGCCCGCCGAGGACAAGGACTCCGTGTCGGTGAACGCGGAGACCGCCAAGAAGTACAACCTCACCGCGTCGTCCACCCTCGAGGACATCAAGGACGTCGCGCCCGAGATGGTGATCGGCGGTTCGCCCGAGTTCCAGACCCGTCAGCAGGGCCTGCTCGGCCTGAAGGACGTATACGGTCTGGAGTTCAAGTCCTTCAAGGCGCTCGACGCGGGCGGCCCGCTGACCACGGCGGCGCTGAAGAAGAACACCGTGCAGGCCGCGGACATCTTCACCACCGACCCGAACATCACCAAGGAGAAGTTCGTCGTCCTCCAGGACCCGAAGAACCTCTTCGGCTTCGCCAACGTGACGCCGCTCGTCTACAAGTCCGGCCTCTCCGAGGAGGGCGTCGCCGCCCTCAACGCGGTCTCCGCCAAGCTGGACACCAAGACCCTCCTCGAGCTGGACTCCCAGGTCCAGCTCGAGAACAAGGACCCGCTGGACGTCGCCAAGACCTGGCTGAAGACGGCCGGCCTGAGCTGACCCGGTTGACTCATAGCGCGGGTGTCCCTGTCCGAGGGGCACCCGCGTTGTGGTTGGCCTACACCGGCGTGCCCACCCCGAGTTCCGCTCCCGCCCGGGCCGCCGCGCCAATTGCCGCCGCGTCCTCGCCCAGGCGGGCGGGCAGGACGTGGAGGGGGTGGCCGCTGACGGGGGGTTCGGCGGCGAGGGCGGTGCGGATCGACGGGTCGAGGAGGGGCCAGGTGCGGGCGACTCCGCCGCCGATCACGCAGGTGGTGATGTCCAGCAGGCCCGCGGCGATCAGCAGCGCCCGGGCCACCGCCGTACCCGCCGCCTCGTACGCGGCGAGCGCGTCGGGGTCGCCCCGGTGGGCGGCCTGGGCCACCTCGCGGGCCGTGCGGGCGCCGTACCGCGCGGCGATCGCCCGGCCCGAGGCCACGGTCTCCAGGTGACCCCGGCCACCGCAGGTGCACGGCAGGTCGCCGAAGCCGGGAACGTGGCCGATCTCGCCGGCCGCGCCGCGCGGGCCGTCGTACAGCGCACCGTCCAGCCACAGCGCCCCGCCGACCCCGGTGCCGAGGGTCATCCCGAGGACATGGGTCCCGCCCACGGCCGCGCCCTTGGCGACCTCCCCGCGCAGGAAGGCGTTGACGTCGTTGTCGAGGAACGCCGGGACATCCAGTGCCCGTTCGACCGCCGCCGTCACCGCGAATCCCGCCCAGCCCCGGAAGGAATCGCTCGCGACCAGGATCCGCCCGGCCCGCGCGTCCACGACACCCGCGGCGCCGACCCCGACGCCGAGCAACTTCGCGGGCGTACGGTCGAGCAGCAGCCGTAGCGCGTCGAGCGCGGCGCCGATCATCGCCGTACCGCCCTCGGCCGCGGGCGTCGGCACCCCGAGACGGTCGAGGACGCCGAGATCCGGTGCGCACAGCACCACCTGGGTGGTCGTCCCGCCGATGTCGATACCGGCGACCGCCGTCACGCGCCGGCTCCGAGTGCGGCCCTGCGCTGCCGTTGCAGCACCGGATCCGGCACGGGGACCGCCGCGATGAGCCGGCGCGTGTACTCGGTCTCCGGACGCAGCAGCGTCGACATGGTCGGCCCCTGCTCCTCCACCCGCCCCGCCCGCATCACGACGACCCGCCCCGCGAACTCCTGCACCACCGCCAGATCGTGCGACACGAACAGACAGGCGAAGCCCAACTCGGCCTGCAACTCGGCGATCACCTCGAGAACCGTCCGCTGCACACTCACATCGAGCGCGCTGGTCGGCTCGTCCGCCACCAGCAGCCGAGGCTCCAGCACCAGGGCCCGGGCGAGACTCACCCGCTGCCGCTGCCCGCCGGACAGCTCACGCGGACCCCGCTGCATCAACTTGCTGGGCAGCCGGACGAGTTCGAGTACGTCCGCGACCCGGGCCCGCCGTTCGGCGGCCGTCATGCCCCGGCGATGCACCCGCAGCGGCTCGGCCACGCACTCCGCGACGCTCATCCGGGCGTCCAGCGAGGCCACGGGATCCTGGAGCACCAGGCCGATCCCGGACAGCAGGGCCCGGCGCGCCCGCCCCTTCGTCCGGCCCAGGTCGGTGCCGAACAGGGCGACCGAACCGGAGGCGGGCGGGACCAGGCCGAGCGCCACCCGGGCGGCCGTCGACTTCCCGGACCCCGACTCGCCGACCAGCCCCACCGTCTCGCCCGCCCCGACCGTGACCGACACATCCTCAAGAGCCCGTACGCCACGACGTCCGCGACCGAAGTCGACGGTCACGTCCCGGAGTTCGACCACCGCCGCGCCTGCCTCCACCGGAGCCTTCACCTCATCGGGCTCGGTCACCGCGAGCCTCGGCACCGCCGCCAGCAGCCGCCGTGTGTACTCGTGCGCCGGCCGCAGCAGTACGTCCTCCACCGGCCCCGTCTCCACGATCTCGCCCCGCAGCATCACGGCGACCCGGTCGGCGAAGTCGGCGACCACGCCCATGTTGTGCGTGACCAGCAGCACGCCGGTACCCGAGTCGGCCGCCAACTCCCGTAGCAGATCGAGGATCTCGGCCTGCACGGTGACGTCCAGCGCGGTGGTCGGCTCGTCCGCGATCAGCAGGTCCGGTGAGTTGGCGATCGCCATGGCGATGACCACCCGCTGCCGCTGCCCGCCCGACAACTGGAACGGAAACGCCGACGCCCGCCGCTCCGGCTCGGGAATGCCGACCCGACGCAGCAGCTCGACCGCCTCGCGGGCCGCCTCCTTGGCGGAGACGGGACGGTGGTTGCGTACGACTTCCGCTATCTGCCTACCGACGCGGGTCAGCGGATCGAGGGCGGTCGCGGGCTCCTGGAAGACCATGGACGCGGTACGGCCGCGCAGCCGGGCGAGTTCGGTTTCGGAAGCGCTGACGACGTCCGTGCCGTTGATGGTCACCCGGCCCGATGTCCGGGCGGTGCTCGGCAGCAGCCCCATCGCCGCCAGCGCCACCGTCGACTTGCCGGAACCGGACTCCCCGACGAGGGCGAGGGTCTCACCCGGCCGTACGCACAGTGATATGTCACATACCGCGGGCACGTCACCGGTGTCGGTGGAGAACGTCACGTCCAGATGCTCGATGTCGAGAATGCCGCTCATCCGCGTCCCTTCACGTCGAAGGCGTCGCGCAGCCCGTCGCCGATCGCGTTGAACGCGCAGACGACGAGGATGATCGCGACGCCGGGCGGCACGATCAGCCACCAGCGGTCCGAGTACGCCGCCGTCAGACCGGCCGACAGCATGCCGCCCCAGTCCGTCGCGGGCGGCTGGACGCCCAGGCCGAGATACGACACATACGCGACGAGCAGGATCGCGTCGGCGACCTGGAACGTGGCCGCGACGACGATCGTCGACACGGAGCCCGGCAGGATGTGCCGGACGATGGCCCGGCCGTGCGTACCGCCGGTCGCGCGCAGCGTCAGGACGTAGTCACGGTTCTTGAGCGTCAGCGTTTCCGCCCGCACCAGCCGGGACGGAACCAGCCAGGACACCAGACCGAGCACGACGATCAGACCGACCGTGTCCGGCGTCGTGATCGCCGAGACCACCAGCAGGATGAACAGCGCCGGGATGGCGATCCCCGCGTCCACGACCCGCATCATCACCGCGTCCACCCAGCCGCCCGCATACCCCGCGACCGCCCCCCACAGCGTGCCGATCACGGTAGCGAGGACCCCGGCCGCCAGTCCGACAAGCAGCGACACCTGCCCGCCGTACATCAGCCGCCCGAGCTCGTCGTGCCCAACGGCATCGGTACCGAGCCAATGATCGGCGCCGGGCGGGAGATTGACCTGGGTGAGGTCGGTGTGGGTCTGGTCGGTGGAGTACACCAACGGACCGACGAAACAGAAGAGCAGGAAGAGGACGACGACGATGAGCCCTCCGACGGCAAGCTTGTTGCGAACGAAGCGTCGACCCCCCAGGGGCGCGGGGAACTGCGCGACCAGCCCCCACCGACCCGCGGCCTGAGTACCACCCGTCGTCACACCCCACCCACCTTCACCCGCGGATCCACAACCCGCTGAACGACATCCGCAAGCAACGACCCCACAACCGTCGCCACAGAAATGACAAGAACGCACCCCAGCAACACCGGATAGTCCGAGGACTGCGCCGCACTCCAGAACAGCAGCCCCATCCCGGGGTAGTTGAACAGCTGCTCGACAACCAGCGCACCGCCGAACAGCACCGGCACGTAGTACCCGAGCATCGCCACCACCGGAGTCAGAGAGTTCCGCAACACATGCCGGAAGAGAATCGCCCGCTGCCGCGCACCACCCGCCCGCGCGGTGCGGACGTAGTCCTCGGAGAGGTTCTCCAGCGTCGCCCCCCGCATGTACCGGCTGAACACGGCCACCATCGAGGCCGCACCCGTGACCACCGGAAGCACCAGCGCGGCCGGATCCGCGAACACCTGGGCCAGCGTGTCCCCTTGGGGCGCCTGGGAGGGGAACCAGCGCAGGGTCTGGGTGAAGAGCAGGATCAGCACGAGACCGAGGAAGTAGACAGGCGTCGAGTACGCGACGAAGCTCAGCGTGGTGATGACGTAGTCCGTCGGCTTGTTGCGCCGCACCGCCTGCCACATCCCGAGCGGGACCGCGAGCAGCAGCCCGACCAGTGCGGACAGCACGGTCAGCACCAGGGTCTTCGGCAGGCGTTGCTCGATCAGCCGGGAGACCGCTTCATTGAGGGTGAACGAGGTGCCGAGGTCGCCCTGGAGCAGATTGCCCAGGTAGTAGGCGTACTGGACGGGCAGCGAGCGGTCCAGGCCCTGTTCGTGGTTGAACGCGGCGATCTGCTCGGCCGTCGCCTGCGGGCCGAGGATCCCGCGTGCGGGACCCCCGGGCAGTGCGTGCAGCAGACAGAAGACGACGATCGTGACGATCAGGATGACGGCCAGGGCCTGGAGAAGCCGACGGGTCAGGAAGAGAACGGTGTCCATGGGGTCAGCTGGTCCACTTCCACTGCGCCGGGTGGAAGTTGGCGAGCGAGTCCTGGGAGAAGCCGCCGAGACCGTTCTTGACGACCGAGACCTGGTAGACCGGCTCCGGCAGCCAGATCACCGGCAGGTCCTTGGCCAGGGCCGCGCTGTAGTCCTGGATCGCCTGGTTCGAACTCGACGTCGTGGAGGCGGAGATGAGCTTGTCGACGTCGGGGTTGGAGTAGTTGCCGAAGTTCGAGCCGCCCTTGGTCTGGAAGAGCGAGTCGCCGGTCGGGAAGGCGTTGAAGTACCAGCTGCCCGCCGTACCGAAGAAGGACAGCTGCCACTTGCAGATCGGCTGGTCCGACGTGCACTGCGGGGTCTGCGACAGCACCGAGTTGACGGGGGCGGTCTTGATGGAGAACTTGATGCCGGTCTTCGCGAGCGAGGACTGGATCGCGCTCATCATGTTGTCCGTCACCGTCGAGCCGGACTGCGACAGCACCTGCATCTCGAACTTCGTTCCCTTGGCGATGCCTTCGCCGCACTTCGCCGGATCGGTGCAGGTCATGACGCCGCCCTGCTCGGTCCAGCCGTGTTCGGTGAGGAGGGTGCGCGCCGTGTCCGTGGAAAACGGATACGGGTTGTTCTTCTGCTCCGGTGCGACGAAGTCGGAGGCCTGTCCCTGCGGGATGGGGCCGTATCCGGCGACCGCCGTGCCGTTGAAGACGACCTTCGCCAGACTCGCCTGGTCGATCGAGTGCTGCACGGCCTGCCGGGCGTACAGCTGCTTGAACACCGCGCCCATCGCCGGGTTGTTGAAGTTGTACGGCATATAGGTGATCGCCCAGCCCGACCACGGGTTCACCTCGTAGCCCTGCGCGGTGAAGCTCTCCTTCTGGTCGAGGTCGGTCGCCTCGATGTAGCCGTAGTCGACACTGCCCGAGCGCAGTGCGTTCTTCTCGGCGTCCGCGGTGGTGAAGGGCAGCAGGTTGACCGTGGAGATGCCGGGCTTCTCGCCGCCGTCGTACTTCTTGTTCGCGGTGAGGACGACCTTGCCGGAGGTCGAGAAGGACTTCACCGAGTACGGGCCGCTGATGACCTTCCAGAGCGGGTCGCTCGCGTAGCCGGAGATGTTCTTCGCGGCGTCGTTGAGGTTCTTCCACACCTGCTTGGCGTCGCCGCCCTTGTCCCAGGCGTGCTGCGGCAGCGGTGTGATCTCGCTCAGCTCGTTGGCCAGCATCCACTGGGAGTTGTAGGCCCGGTCGAACGTGATCGTGAAGTGGCGGTCGTCGACGGTCTTGAAGGACGTCCAGGTGTCCGGCGCCTGGCCCGGCGTATAGCCCGCCCACTCCGCCTTGTTCGCCTTGATGAGGTCGAACCAGAACTGGACATCGCGCGAGGTGATGGGCTTGCCGTCGCTCCAATGCCGGTCGCCGAGCGTGATGGTGACGCTCTTTCCGTCGGCGGCGAAGTCGGCTGCGGTGGCGATGGACGCCTTCTTGTTCCAGGCGATCTTGCCGGTGGAACCGTCGTAGGCGACGAGCCGCTCCCACAGACTGTCCGCGATGGAGCGGTTGTTGGTGTTCAGATGCGCGGCCGTGCCGATCGGCAGGATCCAGTTCGGCGTGAAGTTCGCGGGCAGCGCGTAGTTGATGGCGTCGCGTGACGCGGACGGGCTGTCGCTCGCCCCGGAGCAGCCCGCGAGCAGCAGCGTGCTCGCGGAGACGACGGCACCGGCGACAAGCCTCGTGCGAGCGGGGGACATGGCTCTCCTCGGCGTGAAAAAAGCGAAGGCTGGGTGGCGGGAGCCAGTCAACGACCGCCAGTGGCGAAGAAACAGACGCGCTGCTGTAAAAAGCCTGTTTCTGCTGTTCTGAAAAAAGTCACGAAGCGGTCGTACGGCCTTACGCTCGTCGCCTCGCACCCCCGGGACGGAAGTAACTCACTCCATGCCTGAAAAAAGCGTGCCGCACCGTCGGACCGCCACGGGCGGCGTCTCCGCACTCGCCGAACGCGTCCTCGAACTGCTCGCCTCCGGGCAGGCGTCCACCCGCACCGAGCTGGCCGGACTGCTCGGCGCCGCCCCCTCGACGATCTCGCTCACCGTCGGCCAGCTCGTCGCCCACGGACTGGTCGCCGAGGAGGGCACCCGCTCCTCGAACGGCGGCCGCCCGCAGAAGGTGCTGCGCCTCGGCGGCAGCGACGGATTCGCGGTCGCCGCCGAACTCGGCGGCCGGCACGCCCATGTCGGCGTGGTCCTGCCCGGCGGCGGCCTCACCGACGTCTCCACCGTGCCCTTCCCCACGGCCGACGGCCCCGAGTCGGCGCTGCCCGGACTGGCCGAGACCCTTGAGTCCCTCGCCGACCGGCACGGACGGCACCTGCTGCGCGGCGTCGGCCTCTCCCTCCCCGGCCCGGTCGACGTCGTCTCCGGCGTGGTCACGCTCCCGTCCCGGATGCCCGGCTGGAACCGTTTTCCCGTCCGCTCTTGGCTGGAGGACCACTTCGGCGTCCCGGGCGCCATCGAGAACGACGCCAACTGCATGGCCGTCGGCGAGCACACGGTCCAGCCCCCGGAACGCCGCCAGTCGATCATGGTCAAGACCGGCACCGCGATCGGCGCGGGCGTCATCGCCGACGGCCGGCTCTACCGCGGCGGGTCCGGCGCCGCGGGCGAGATCACCCATGTCCGGGTCGAGGCCGCCCACGACATCCCCTGCTCCTGCGGCAACACCGGCTGCCTGGAGACGGTGGCCTCGGGCGCCGCGCTGGTGCGCATCCTGCGGGAACGCGGCCTCGACGTCGACTCCACCGAGGACGTCGTACGGCTCGCCACCGACGCCGATCCCGAGGCGACGCGCGCGGTCCGGCAGGCGGGCCGTTACCTCGGCATGGTGCTCGCCGCCAACGTCAACTTCTTCAACCCTGACGCGGTGTACCTCGGCGGCATCCTCTCCACGCTGGAACCGTTCGTCGCCGCCGTCCGTAGCCAGCTCTACGAGGGCTGCCATCCGCTGGTGACCGAGCACCTCGCCATCGAACGCGCCAGCCTCGGCGCCGACGCCGGCCTGGTCGGCGCGGGGCAGTTCGCACTCCAGCGGGCGCTCGCCCATGCGCTGCACGCCGCCACGGGAGTCCATGCGTGACGTCAGGAGCCCGGCTGTGACATCCGGAGCCCGCCCCTGACATCGGGACACGAACCACCGACCGACACCCCGGAGGAACCGATCCATGTCCGACCCCCGTCACCCCACCCCGCGTCCCGTCATCGCCGTCGCCGGACTCGGCATCGAGTCCTCGACGTTCTCGCCCGCCCGCACCGAGGCCCCCGCCTTCCACCCGCAGCGCGGCGCCGACGTCTTGACGCGCTACCCGTTCCTCGCACCGGGAGAGCCCCTGCGCTCAGCCGCCGACTGGCGTGGCGCACTGGTCGGCAAGGCGCTGCCGGGCGGTACGGTGACGGCTGCCGCGTTCGACGAGTTGTCCGGTGAACTCATCGAACGGCTAAGGGAGTTGGGTCCGGTGGAGGGCCTCTGGTACGACATCCACGGCGCGATGACGGTCGAGGGACTGGACGACGCCGAGGCCGTGCTACTGGCGCGCATCCGTGACGTGATCGGTTCCGACGTCCTCGTCTCGACCTCCATGGACCTGCACGGCAACGTCTCCCGCGACCTGGTCCACCGCTCCGACCTGATCACCTGCTACCGCATGGCCCCGCACGAGGACGCCATGGAGACGAAGGAACGCGCCGCCCGCAACCTCGTCGACCTGCTGCGCAGCGGTGCGCCCCGCCCGGTCAAGGCGTGGATCCCGGTGCCGGTGCTGCTCGCCGGAGAGCAGACCTCGACCCGTATCGAACCCGCGAAGAGCGTGTACGCGGCGGTGGCGGAGGTCGAGGCGACCGAGGGCGTGACGGACGCGGCGATCTGGGTCGGCTACGCGTGGGCGGACGAGCCGCGCAACCGGGCCGCGGTCGTCGTCACCGGACCGTCCGGGCCCGCGGTGACCGCGGGCGCTCAGCGGCTGGCCCGCGGATTCTGGGCGGCGCGACGGGAGTTCGCGTTCGTCGCGCCGACGGGAACGCTCGACGAGTGCCTCGACGAGGCGCTGGCGTCGGCCGCACGCCCGTACTTCATCAGCGACACCGGCGACAATCCGACGGCGGGCGGCGCCGGCGACGTCACCTGGGGGCTCGAACGGGTCCTGGCCCGCCCGGAGTTCGAGGACCCGGGCGGCCCGACGGTCCTCTACGCCTCACTGCCGGGCCCGGCAGCGGTGGACACGGCGATCGAGGCGGGCGTCGGCGCCACGGTCACCGTCACCGCGGGCGCCGAGGTCGACGACCGCCATGCGGGCCCGCTCACCCTGACCGGCGTGGTCCACGCGATCCGGCACGGCGACCGGGACGCGGAGGTGGAGGTCGTCCTGCGGGTGGGGAGCGTGCATGTGATCCTGACCCGGCTGCGCAAGCCGTACCACCATGAACACGACTTCACCGACCTGGACTTGAACCCCCGGGCCGCGGACGTGGTCATCGTCAAGATCGGCTATCTGGAACCGGAGCTGTTCGCGATGTCGGCGGACTGGAAGATGGCCCTCACCCCGGGCGGCGTCGACCAGGACCTCCCGCGCCTCGGTCACCACCGCGTACGCCGCCCGCTGTTCCCCTTCGACGCGGACATGCCCGACCCGGACCTCACGGCCCGGATCGTCGTCCCCTCCGACCAGCCGCTCACGGGTCCCGACGAGTGAGACCGCTGCCCTAGTCGGCCTCGACGGCGTCGGCGATCAACTGGTCGATCAGCGCGATCAGTACGTCCCGGCACGACTCCCGCTCCCGCGCGTCGCACAGCAGCACGCGGACGTGCTCCGGCAGTGCCAGGGCGTCCCGGATGTCCTCGGGCGGGTAGGGGTGTGCGCCGTAGAAGCCGTTCACTCCCACGACGAAGGGGATGCCGCGGCGCTCGAAGAAGTCGATCGCGGCGAAGCTGGACTCGGGACGGCGGACGTCGATCAGGACCACCGCGCCCAGGGCGCCGATGGCGAGGTCGTTCCACATGAACCAGAACCGCTGCTGGCCGGGCGTACCGAACAGATACAGCACCAGCTCCCGGCTGATGGTGATCCGGCCGAAGTCCAGGGCCACGGTGGTGGCCCGCTTCTCCTCGATGCCGTCGAGGTCGTCGATGCCCAGGCCCGTCACGGTCAGCGGTTCCTCGGTGCGCAGCGGGACGATCTCGCTGACCGACCCCACCATGGTGGTCTTGCCGACGCCGAAGCCCCCGGCGATCAGGATCTTGACCGTGTCGGGTGGCGCTGTCGCCGTGGCGGCGGGCTCAGAGCCGGCCAAGGCCGTTCCTCACTTTCTTCAGCAGGTCCAGGTCCGGGGAACGGGGGGAGACGGGGTGCGGCGGGTGGGCGGTGATCAGGCCCGCCTCCAGCAGATCGCACAGCATGATGACGACGACGCTCACCGGCAGGTCGAGATGGGCCGCCAGCTCCGCCACGGCGATCGGCTTCCCGCACCGGCGCAGGATCCGGGCCTGCTCCGGCTGCGGGCGGGGCGCCCGCGCCGGCGGCGGATCCACCGCGGTGACCGTCGTGATCAGCGTGAAGTCGCCGCGGCTGGGCCGCGTCCGTCCGCCGGTCAGGGCGAAGAGCCGTACCAGCCGGCCCGTCGAGTCTTCTCCGGCCACCTCACGCGCCAGGACCGACATTGGCCCGCGGCGCCGCGCTCAGGTGCTCGCCGATCTTCTTCACCAGCATGTTCATCTGGTACGCCACCACACCGACGTCCGCGCCCTGGCTGGTGAGGACGACGAGATGGGCGCCCGGGCCCGCGGAGGTGAGGATCAGATAGCTGTGCGCCATCTCGATCAGCGCCTGACGCACCGGGCCGCCGCGGAAGTCCATGCTGACGCCCTTGCTGAGGCTCATCAGGCCCGACGCCGTCGCCGCCAGCCGTTCGGCGTCGTCGCGCAGAAACCCGGTGGACTTGCTGACGACCAGCCCGTCCTCGGAGAGCACGACGGCGTGGTTCACCTCGGCGACCCGCTCCACGAGTCCGGTGAGCAGCTGGTCGAGCTGGGTGTGGGTGGCGGGTGTGGGGCGTGTCATGGCGGTGTCCTTCATGAGCGGTCGGCGGGCGGAGTCTCAACGGGTGGAGTCGAAGACTGGGGGGCGTCGGCCGCGGTCGGCTCCTCGTCGGCGCCGTCCTCACGCGCCCGGAGCGTGCCGCGCTGGAAGCCGGCGAGCGAGGAGGCGGCCTGCTCCGCGGTGAAGTCGTCCGCGTGACCGTTCCCTTCGGCGGCCGGGGCCTCCTCGCGCAGCTCGGCGGCGAGGCTGGTCTGCGGAACCCGGCGGGGCAGCGGGGTGAGACCGCCGGTGCGCTCGGCGGGGGTGGGTCGGCCGTCCGCGGCCGGGGCGGAGGCGGTACGGGCGGAGGCGGTGCGGGCCGCGACGACGGGACGGGGCTCCCGTACGGGCTCCTCGGGCTCGGCGGCTTCGGCGTGCTCGATGTCGTCCGGGTCCGTGACCGAGTCTGCATCCGAGTCCGCGGCCGTAACCGTATCCGCGCCTGCGTCCGTGCCCGCGTCCGTGCCCGCGTCCGTACCCGCTTCCGTGACCGCATCCGCGTCGGTATCCGGGGCCGCGGTATCCGGGGCCGGCACATCCCGCACCACGACCTCGTGCGGGATGAGCACGATCGCCGTGGTCCCGCCGTACGGCGAGGAGCGCAGGGTGACGGCGATGCCGTGGCGGTGTGCGAGCCGGGAGATCACGAACATGCCGAGCCGGAGGTCGTCGGCGAGTGCCACCACGTCGAACTGCGGTGGCTCGGCCAACTGGGCGTTGAGGGAGGCGTAGTCCTCCTCGGACATGCCCAGGCCCCGGTCCTCGACCTCCACGGCCAGGCCCTTGGCGACCAGCGCGGCCCGCACCCCGACCGGGCTGGGCGCGGGGGAGTACACGGTCGCGTTGTCGATCAGCTCGGCCAGCAGATGGATCACGTCCGCGACCGCGGGCGGCGCGAGCGCCACCTCCTCCTCGGTGTGCACCTCCACCCGCTGGTACTCGGCGACCTCGCCGACCGCGCTGCGCAGGATGTCGGTCAGCGCGACCGGCTGCGTCCAGGTGCGGCCGGGCCGCTCGCCGCTGATGATGACGAGGTTCTCCTCGTAGCGGCGCAACTGGCTGGCCGTGGAGTCCAGTTCGTACAGGCCCTTGAGGATCTCGGGGTCCTGGTGCGTGCGCTCCAGCGCGTCCAGCTTGGTCAGCTGCAGATTGACCAGGTTCTGGCTCTGTCGGGCGATGCCCAGGATCACCTTCTGGAAGCCGCGCCGGGTGTCCGCGAGTTCGACCGCGGTGTGCACGGCCGTGCGCTGCGCGGTGTTGAACGCCGTGGCCACCTGGCCGAGTTCGTCGTGGCCGTAGTCCAGCGGCGGGGTCGCCTGCTCCACGTCGATCTTCTCGCCCCGGTTCAGTCGGGCGACCACATCGGGCAGCCGCTCCTGGGCCAGGCCGAGCGTGGCCACGCGCAGACCGCGCAGCCGCCGGGACAGGGAGCGGGTGATGCGCCAGGACATCCACACGCACACCAGCAGGGCGAGCAGTCCACCGGCGCTGAGCGAACCGGCCGTGATCAGCAGGTTGTCGGACGTGTCGGCGCTCCGGTCGAGCAGTCCGGCCGTCTGCCGGGTGATCAGCAGCCCGTACTCGTCGGCGAGTTTCGCGAACGCGGTCTCCCACTGCTTCCGCACATCGGGCAGGGGGATCCTGCGGGCACCCGCGCTGTCCGCCCGGGCCGCCAGCACCTGGTCCTCGAGGGACTCCAGCGTCCGCCACTCCCGGCTCTGCAGGATCCGCTCGGTCTGCGTCTTCGCGCTGCCGCTCATCTGGGGGACGATCTGGTCCTCGACCAGCCAGCGGCGGGTGTTGACCGACTCCGCGAACCGGGACCAGGCCTCCTCGTCCAGGTACCCGGACGGCCAGGCCAGGGTGAGCCGGGCGTCCTCCTGGGAGGCCAGCTCGGCCGCGTGCTCCAGCGCGACGAGCGGGCCCGCCTGGGCGGTGAGGTCGCCGTCGTCGACCTGGGAGAGCGCCTGGAAGGCGTGGATCTGCTCGTCGATGATCGCGCTGTACTGGTCCAGCGCCTGCTGGGCGGTGATGTCGGTCGGGTTGTCGACCTGCCCGCGGTAGTACTCGAGGCTGCTCAACGATCCGACGACGGAGGTCAGCCGGTCCGAGATACGGGCGGGGGCGCGCTCGATCTCGTCGTTCCGGCCGACCAGTTTCGCGACCGACTCGTCAGTCTTGGCCCGCTGCTCGTCCAGGGCGGCACGCGAGCCGTTCGGTGCGGCCAGCCACGCCGCCGACAACCGGCGCTCCGTCTGCAGGGCGAGGGTGGCCTCGGTGCCCATGGCGCCGGTCGACCGGCTCAACTCGGTCTGCCCGCGCAGCCGCAGCCCCTCCGTGAACATCTGCGTCGTCGTCACACCCCACATCGCGGCCAGGGTGACGCTGGGCACCAGGGCCAGAAGGATCAGGGAGAGACGTATGGAGCCGAGGCGGCGCCGGGAACGCGTCCGTGGAGACATCGTCGTCCTAGGGCGATCAGTGGGGCGGCGGGGGAGTGGGCGGGGGTGCGCAGGATGCTATCCGCACAAGTGACCGCACGTGTCGTAAGGGGCCGAATCCGTGGCGACAGCGGCGCATGAACTGTCCGGTCAGCGCGTGCCCTTGGCGGCGAACCCGGCCACTGCGCCGACGTTCGCCCTGGAGACGATCGCCGGGCCGGTGAGCACCGGGGCCACACCACCGCCGCTGATGTTGCCGTTCGTCCGGTACAGCCACAGGGAGTCCACGGCGAGATACCCCTGCAGATACGGCTGCTGGTCCACGGCGAACTGCACGGAACCGTTCTCCACGGCCTTGACCAGGTCGTTGTCGAGGTCGAACGTCGCCACCTTCGCGCCGCTGCCCGCCTCCTTCACCGAACCGACCGCGGCGAGCGCGAACCGCGCGCCATTGGTGACCACTTCGTCGATGCTCCGGTCCTGGCGCAGCTCGGCCGTGATCGCGGCGGAGGTCGCGGCCATGTCGGTGCCCTCCACATAGAGCATCTGCGTCGCGCCGCCGAACGTCTTCTTCACCCCGGCGCAGCGCGCCTCCAGGGCGACATTGCCGCGTTCGTGGATGACACACAGGGCGTGCTTGGCCTTGAGGTCGTCCAGTTTGTCGCCGACGGCCCGGCCCGCGACGCTCTCGTCCTGGCCGAAGTACTCCAGCAGCCCCGCCGACTGCCAGGCGTCGATACCGGAGTTGAGTCCGACCACGGGTATGCCGGCCGCCTTGGCCTCGCCGACCGCCCCCGTCATCGCCGCGGGCTTGGCCAGGGTCACCGCGATGCCGTCGACCTTGTCCCGGATCGCGTTCCGCATCAGCTCGGCCTGGCCCGCCGGGTCGGGGTCGCTGACGTACGTGAGGTCGACGTCGTCCTTGGCGGCCGCCGCCTCGGCCCCCTTCCGCACCCGCTCCCAGAAGACGTCGCCCTCCGCGCCGTGGGTGATCAGAGCGACCTTCATCCCGGTCCCGCCCGCCGCTGCCGTGTCCGCCCGGCTGTCGGCGTCATCGACCCCGGAGCAGCCGGCCAGCAGCAGACAGGCGGCGGCCAGGACGGCGGCGGCACGAGCGGGACGTGGGGAACGGGAGGAAGGAGGCGGAGTCTTCATGGGGTGCGTGCACCTCGCTGTGCGGCCGAGCCGGAGGATCGGGAGAGCGCTTGCCGGGCCGCACGAGGCGTGCGCCGAACGGGTGACTCTCGCTGGGGCGGATCACATCGTGTACGGCCACCGGTCGTCAAGTGCGCCACCACGTGGCGTGAGTTGTCGCTCCCACATCGTGATGTGCGCTGGCCGGAAGCACGCGGCGCCGCCGTGCCGGTCGCGCCGGCGAACCGTCAGCTCGGCTTGCGCGCCACCGCCCCGTACATCGCGATGTCCTCGTCCCGGACCACCTCGGTGCCCGTGCCGTCCGGACGCCACTTGTGGACCTGGACGATGCCCGGCTCGACGAGTTCGAGGCCCGCGAAGAACTCCTCGGCCTCGGCGTGCGTCCGCAGCCGCATCGGCATACCGCGAGCCGCGTACTCCCGCGCCACCCGTCCGACCTCATCCGGTGCGAACTCGGCGGTACCGATGGACATCGCGAGAAAACTGCCCGCGGGAAGCGGTTCCAGCAGCCGCCGTACGATCCCGACGGCGTCGTCCTCGTCCAGCAGGAAGTGCACGATCGCGATCACCGTCAGCGCGACCGGCTCACCGAGATCGAGCGTGTCCCGGAACGCCGGGGCGTCGAGCACGGCCGCCGGGTCCCGCATGTCCGCCTCGATGTACGACACCTTGCCCTCCGCCGTACCCGACACCATCCCCTCCGACAGCGCGAGCACGAGCGGATCGTTGTCGACGTACACCACCCGCGCCCCGGGAGCCGCCGCCTGGGCGATCTCATGGATGTTCGGCGAGGTCGGTATGCCCGTCCCGATGTCCAGGAACTGCCGTATCCCCGCCTCCTGAGCCAGATACCGCACCGCCCGGTTCATGAAGTCCCGGTTGGCCCGCATATGAACAGGCAACGCAGGCCACTCCCGAACCATGGCATCACCGGCTTCCCGGTCGGCCGGATAGTGGTCGTTCCCGCCGATGATGTAGTCGTAGATCCGAGCGGAGTGAGCATGCTCGGTGTCGATGCCGTCGGTGGTCAAGTGGCCTCCCTGATAAAGAAGTTGACGGCAGCGACCCTAGGGGCGCGGGGAACTGCGCGACCAGCCCCCACAGACCCGCACCCGCCAAACCCAACGAAACCCCTACGGCGAGACCGCTTTCACAACCTTCCGCCGAAACCGCCGAGGTTCCTGATCCGGCAGCCACCCGAACACAAGACAACTCCCCACCACACCCAACAGCAGCCCCATAAAGAAGCCACCCAGGTTCGACGTCATCCACGTGCCCAGCGACACCAGCACCCCGGTGATCGAATAGAACAACCGCTGCGCCGGATTGAACAGCACCAGCAACCCCAGCAGCACCATCAGCGCAGGCAGCAGATACCCGGCCACCCCCTGCATCCCCACATGCAGCATGACCTTCATCGACGCCTTCATGGTGAGCAGGACCCACACCCCGCCCAGCACGAGCAGCAACCCGCCCCAGAACGGCCGGCCGGCCCGCCACCCCCGGAAGGCGGGCCGCAGTCCTCGACGCTCCGACATCAGCAACCCTTGCTGCTGAAGCCGAGTTTCAGGCCGGGAAGCTTGAACACCCCTGCGGTGGTGGCGTAGTTGGTCTGCCGCAGGTTCGCGATGCGCACGGTGTCGGCCTGCTGGCTGAACACCCCGATCGGCCCCTTCACCCCCGCCTTGGTCAACGTACTCGCGTCGTTGCCGATCTCGATGTTCTTGAAGGCGGCGTCACCGGACAGCTCGGTCGAGTCGGTGGTCAGGTCCTTCGCCCGCACCTTCTCCGCGCCACTGCCCGCCGTGATCAGCAGATTCGTACCGCCGAGATCGACGCTCTGACACAGCTTGGTGAGCGTCGCGTCCTTGATCGCGGACGTGACGACCAGCACCTGTCCGCCGGTGTCGCCCGCGTTCGGGCTGCCCGGCGCCATGTTGTCGAGGCCGCCGAACTGCTCGAAACCGGTGCCGTTGAGCTCGGTCGCCGTGACGGTGAAGGGCATGCCGGAGATCGCGAACTGCACGCCCAGCGCCCCTTCGGCGGTGAGCACCGCGAGCGCGGCCGTGACCAGCGTGGCGGGTACCGCCATCACCGCGGCCCGGCGCAGCCGGACCCGGCCGCGTCTGTGCGGCTCGGCGGCGGTGGTGGAACCGCTTTCGGGGTTCTCGGGGGTGTGGTCGGCGGACGACGAGACGTCCGTGGGCGGGGTCATGGCGGCTCCCAGGGGACTGGTGAATGCGGTCGGATCGTGCACGGCACGGTGTCCTGGCGCGGACAGCGGCTGCCGCGCACGCCTCCTCACAACTCCCGGCGGTCGCAAGGGCTTTCTCGTTACGCGGCAGTAGCCGCCGAGGAAGTTACCGGGGGTTACATTTGAGGGTCAAGAGAGTTGTGGAAAAAGCGTGCCGATTGTGTGCTGCCTGTGAGTCAAGGGCTTCCCGGGCTTCCGCAAAGACCGCGGCTCGTGTCCCAACTCCCTTGCGGACCCTTGACGTTGAACAACCCTCAGGTTTACAACTTGCACTGCTCTCCCCGGATCCGTGGCGCCGGATCCGCCCCGCGGCACTGCCCGCGTTCTCCCGGACCTCTTGTCCTCCCCGGCGGGCCTTTCCCGCCCCCTCCCCGGCCGCTCACAGGCCGGCTGTCGTTGCCGGTCCGTCACGTACGGAGAAGGCGTCACGGACCGGCAACGGCAGGCACTCACGCGCGCCCCCACCCCCCACCTTCACCCCTTCACCCCTTCACCTCAGGATCGAGGCACCCGCATGCGTACGCGAACCCTGCTCACCCTGGCCACCGCCGTCGCCGCCCTCACCCTCCCGGCCGCCGTCCCCGCCTCCGCGGCCGACACCCCGGTCCTCACCACCGGCGGCCTCGCCGGCACCCCCGTCGCCGTCGGCGATGTCCTCACCGCACCGCTGGCCAGTGGCACCACCGCCACCCTCTACTCCAGCGCGACCGGCACCAGCGGCATCTCGTGCACGTCGTCGCAGTTCACCGCGACCGTCACCGACAACCCCACCGCACCCGGCACGGCCACGGAGTCCGTCACGGGCCACACCTTCAACAGCAGCAGCTGCACCACCAACGTCGTCGGCGTGCTCGGCGTCACCAGCATCTCCGTCGACAACCTGCCCTACACGACGTCCGTGTCCTCCGACGGCACCCTCACCGTGACCCCGGCGAGCGGCTCCGCCATCCAGACCACGGTCGTGCTGCGCACCCTTCTGGGCAGCATCACCTGCGTCTACCAGGCCCCCAGCCTGACCGGCAAGGCGGACAACACCGACAACAGCATCGCCTTCACCTCCCAGCAGTTCACCAAGACGTCCGGCTCCTCGCTCTGCTTCGCCAACGGCTACTTCACCGCCAAGTACGCCCCCGTGACCGACGGGGGCGCACTCGTCTACGTCAACTGACCCTCGTAAGCCCGGCGTTCAGCGCCGGCGCTGACGCAGGGCCAGGGCGGCGCCGCCGGTGAGAATCAGCACCGCCGCGGCGCCGCCCGCCACCATCGGGGCCGAGGGGTCCGAGTCGGCGTCGGGGGTGGAGGCGAGCGGGGTGCTGTCCGGGGTCTGCGGGGTGGCGGGGGCCGTCGGGCTCGGCGGTGCGCTGCTTCGGGTGGGCTTCGGCGACGGGGCCTTGCTCTTCTCGCCGGCCGATGCCGACTTGTCAGCCGGCGACGCCGAACCCGGCGCTTTCGGCGTCGCCGCGCTCCCACCCCGCTCGGACGCCGGGAACACCACGTCCGAGCACGAGTAGTACGTGTCCGCCGTGCTGGTGTTCTGCCAGATCGTGTACAGCACATGCCGTCCCGTCCGGTCGGACGGCAGCGTCCCGGTGATCCGGTACGCGCCGTCCGTCAGGGCCGGGTCCGTCACCTTGGCAAAGGGTTGCGACGGCAGGTCGGACCAGGTGAGGGGCTTCGACGGGTCGTATCCCTGCTTCGTCAGATAGAGCCGGAACGTGCCGGTGTGCGGGATCGTCGAGACGTACCGCATCGTCAGCGCCGCGCCCGGCTTCAGGTTCGTCGACGGCCAGTCGGAGCGGGCGAGGTCGAGACCCCGGTACGCGGGCAGGCCGCCGCTGCACAGCTGTCCGTCGGGGATGGTCTGCCGGTCCCGGCCGTTCACGTTCGCGATCCGTAGGTTGTCCCAGGCGGTGAAGGGAGTGCCGTTCGCACCGACGGCCGCCTCGCAGGCCGCCGAACCAGTCGCGTCGCCGCCCTCGGGAGAGCAGGCGTACACCCGGCTCACCGGATCCGTGGGCGCACCGTGCGCCTGTGCCGGTCCCGCCGCCCAGAGAGGAAGTAGGAACGGGCCCACGGCTACGGCCCCCAGGGCTCTGCGGTATGCGGTCATCCGGGGCATCCGGAACGTCTCCTCGGCCGGGCATGCGAACGGTCTGTTGTGTGCAGTACGGACTACGCGTCCGGTGCGTTCATCGCGTGACGTCCGGGGTGAAAGGTGTCGTAACCGGTCAACTGCCCGCGGCCTAGGGTGGGTTTCCGGCCGGATCGAGGGTTTCCCCTGTATCCGGATGGTGATTCCTTTGCCTATCGTTCGACCTCAGCTGACCCACAGGTAACCCCTCGACGGGTCGGCATCCGCGCCCGGCCGGCCACGCAACGCACTTCGGGTTCCTCCCGACCGCTTTTCGGCTCACCCCCCGCCGCTTCGAGGACGAAGCGAATCGACCGCCGCTCCGCGCTGCCCGGAGTCCGGCAACGAAAGGCAAAGCCCTTGCGTACCTCCCCCTCGCTCAGACGGAAGCTGATATCCGTCGCGGCGGTCTCCGCCGCACTCATCACCGCCGCCACCGCCTCGGCCGCCGTCGCCCAGGAAACGGGCGCCCCGGAAGCCGCCGCCGTCCCGGCCGCGCAGACCGAGGCCGCCCCCGGCGCCGTCGCCGAGCGCCTCATCGTCGGCTACAAGTCCGGTGCCACCGAGGCCAAGTCGAACCGGGCCGCGGACGCCGACGCCGTGGCCAAGGGCAAGGAGGCCGGCGAAGACCTGGACTTCCAGCGCCGCCTCGGCACCGGTGCCGCCCTGGTCGACCTCGGTGAGAACCTCACGCGGACCGAGGTCGCCGACGTCGTCGCCGAGTACGAGGCCGACCCGCAGGTCGCCTATGTCGTACCGGACCGCCTCAACACCGCCAAGGCCGACCCGAACGACACCGAGTACGCCAAGCAGTGGGACCTGTTCGAGGCCACCGCGGGCATGAACGTGCCGGGTGCCTGGGCGACCACCACCGGCAGCGGTGTCACCGTCGCCGTCATCGACACCGGTTACGTCACGCACTCCGATCTCGCGGCCAACGTCGTAAGCGGTTACGACTTCATCTCCGACACCGCCGTCTCCGTCGACGGCAACGGCCGTGACAGCAACCCGGCCGACCCGGGCGACTGGTACAACGCGAACGAGTGCGGCGCCGGCATCCCGGCCAGCGACTCCTCCTGGCACGGCACGCACGTCGCGGGCACCATCGCCGCGGCCACCAACAACGGCAAGGGCATCGCGGGCATCGCGTACGGCGCGAAGATCTCCCCGGTGCGCGTCCTCGGCAAGTGCGGTGGCTACGACTCCGACATCATCGACGCCATCACCTGGGCGTCCGGCGGCACGGTCTCCGGTGTCCCGGCGAACACCAACGTCGCCAAGGTCATCAACATGAGCCTCGGCGGCAGCGGCGCCTGCTCCTCGGCCACCCAGAGCGCGATCAACGGGGCCGTGAACCGGGGTACGACGGTCGTCGTGGCCGCGGGCAACGAGAGCGACAACGTCGCCAACCACAACCCGGGCAACTGCAACAACGTCATCTCGGTCGCGGCCACCAACCGCACTGGCGCCAAGGCGTCCTACTCCAACTACGGCTCCCTCGTGGACATCTCGGCGCCCGGCGGCCAGACCAGCACCGGCACCGCGAACGGCATCCTGTCCACGCTGAACTCCGGCGCGAAGACCCCGTCGACCGAGAACTACGAGTACTACCAGGGCACCAGCATGGCCACCCCGCACATCGCGGGCCTCGCCGCGCTGATGGAGTCGGTCAACTCCGCGCTGACCCCGGCCCAGATCGAGTCGGCCATCAAGACCAACGCCCGTGCCCTGCCCGGGGCTTGCTCGGGCGGCTGCGGCGCGGGCCTGGCGGACGCGGCCAAGACGGTGCAGGCGGTGAGCGGCTCCGGCGGCTCCACGGGGGGCACCACCTTCACCAGCGGCACGGCCGTCTCCGTCCCGGACAACGGCGCGGCCGTCGAGTCCTCCATCGCGGTCAGCGGCCGCAGCGGCAACGCCCCCTCGGCCCTCCAGGTCGGCGTGGACATCACCCACACCTACCGCGGTGACCTGGTCATCGACCTGGTCGCGCCGGACGGTTCGACCTACCGCCTGAAGTCGGCCAGTTCGTCGGACTCCGCGGACAACGTCAACACCACCTACACGGTGAACGCGTCGAGCGAGACCGCGAACGGCACCTGGAAGCTGCGCGTCCAGGACACGGCGGCGCAGGACACGGGAAGGCTCAACAGCTGGAAGCTGACCTTCTGAGCGAACGCGAGCGAACGGCCGAGCGGACGGTCACGAACTGACGAACGGCCACAAGCGGACGGGCCGACCGGTGCGGATGGGCACCGGTCGGCCCGTCGTTTTTTTGCCGTCGTTCGATACCGTCCACCCTGTTTTTCGGCCAACCCTTCACGGACGCCACACGATGCGAAGGGTGTGAATCCGCTAGTCGCGGGAATGGAGTGAAAGTCGGCGGGACGACTTCGGCTCGTCGATCACGCTGTACGGTGAGTTATCTTATACGGGGAGTCAGAAACAAACGGCGCGAGCCGTCTTTTTTGTTCAGGAGTCCCCACGATGGCGAGGCAGTTACGCGCCGAGCAGACCCGCGCGACCATCATCACCGCGGCCGCCGACCTGTTCGACCACCAGGGTTACGAGTCGACCAGTCTGAGCGACATCGTCGAGCACGCCCGCGTCACCAAGGGCGCCCTGTATTTCCACTTCGCGGCCAAGGAGGACCTGGCCCACGCCATTCTGGAGATCCAGTCCACGGCGGCTCGAAAACTGGTGGAGGAAATGGACAGCCGGGGCTGCACTTCCCTCGAGGCGCTGATCCGCACCACGTTCGGCATCGCCCGCCTGTCCGTGGACGGCCCGATACACCGGGCCGGACTCCGGCTCGCCACCGCCGGGGTCGCCGTACGGCCGCCACTGCGGCACCCCTTCACCGAGTGGCTGGAGTTCTTCTCGCGCAAGCTCGGCGGCGCGGTCAGGGAAGCCGACGTCCATCACGACATCGATATCGAAGCCGTCGCCCACGCCCTGGTCTCCTTCTTCGTCGGCACCCGGGTCGTGGGCCGCTCCCTCGACCCGCTCGCCCGGCAGCCCCGCCGCATGGCCGAGATGTGGCACGTCCTGATCCGCGGCCTGGTCCCCGTCCCCCGCCGCGCCCGCTATCTCAGCCTCGCCACCCGACTGGAGCGGGAGATCACGGCCGGCTGAGCCGGTTCGGGCACGCCCCGAAGGGGCGCGGGGAACTGCGCGACCAGCCACGACGGCGCCGCAGAAAGCCGACGGCATATCGCGCACCCTTCCAGCGGAGCGCACCGCACAGCTGGGGCGATACGGTGACGCGCATGCCCTTCGCCCCGTCCGCGCCCGTCATCCTCGGCAATGAACCCGGCTCGTTCCCGCACAGCGTCCTCGCCGAGCGGCACCCCGCGATCGTGCGGCAGATCCGGGAGTCCTTCCCGTACGGCCCCGAGCAGCAGTACGCACTCGACGCGCTCCTCGACAGCTGCACCAAGGGCGTGGCCGAACCGCTCCCCGCCGACGCGCCCGACCGGGAGCGCTGGCAGGCCTGGGGCGCGGGCGACCACGCCGGCCGGTCCTGGTTCGACATCCCCTGGCTGTGGTCCGAGAGCTACTTCTACCGCCGGCTCCTCGACGCGGTCGGCTACTTCGGCCCCGGCGCCTGGCAGGGCATCGACCCCTTCCGCCCCTCCAAGCTCGCCGAACTCGACGCCCCGGAGACGGACGAGGAACTCGCCGCGCTCGACGACCTGGAGGCGAAACCGGCCGACGAGCAGGCGCGTGCCCTGCTGCACGGCTCCCTGTGGGGCAACCGCGCGGACCTCGGCTTCCGCCTCTCCGCCAAGGGCGCGGGAACACCCGCCGCCACGCCCGCCCTGGTCGCCGACGACAGCGACACCCTCTGGTCGCTGCTGCCCCCCTCCGGCACCGGCACCCTCTGTCTCGTCGCCGACAACGCGGGCCGCGAACTCATCCCCGACCTGCTCCTGATCGCCCACCTCCTCGCGCACGGGCACATCGGGCGGGCGGTGCTGCACATCAAGCCGTACCCGTACTACGTCTCCGACGCCACGACCGCCGACGTCCTCGACGCGCTGCGCCGCATCACGTCCGTACCGGGCGTGGCCGCCGGGCACGGGCGTGAGCTGTGGGCGGCGATGACCGACGGCCGCCTGACGGTACGGGCCCACCCCTTCTCCTGCGCCCCGCTGCCGTACGCCGAGATGCCCGACGACCTGCGGGCGGAGTTCGCCTCGGCGACGCTGACCGTGGTGAAGGGCGACCTCAACTACCGCCGCCTGGTGGGCGACCGGATGTGGCCGCCGACCACGCCGTTCGACGAGGTCACCGCGTACTTCCCGGGTCCGGTCGCCGCGCTGCGCACCCTGAAGTCCGATGTGATCACCGGCCTCGACACCGCCACGGAGGCCGCACTGGTCGCCGCGGAGGGACAGCGCTGGCGGACCGGCGGCACGCACGCGCTGATCCAGGTCCGCGCCTGATCAAGTCACCTGCACGGGCAGCGACTTGAGCCCGTTGATGAAGTTCGACACCAGTCGCTCCGGCCGCCCCGCGAGCCGCAACCCGGGCAGCGCCAGCGCCTCCCGGTACAGCACCCGCAGCTGCAGCCGGGCGAAGTGCGCGCCCAGGCAGACATGCGGCCCGTCCCCGAACGACACGTGCGGGTTCGGCGTACGGGACAGATCCAGCCGGTCCGGATCGGCGAAGACCCGCTCGTCGCGGTTGGCGGCGGCGTGGAAGACGACCACCTTCTCGCCCCTGCGAATGCGCCGACCCGCCAGCTCGGTGTCCTGCGCGGCGGTACGGCGGAAGGTCAGCACGGGCGGATGCCAGCGCAGCAACTCGTCGACAGCGGAGGCGAGTTCGACTCTCTCCGTGCGCAGCAGCTCGTACGCCGCCGGGTGCTCGGCCAGCGTCAGCAGTCCGCCGGGTGCGGCGCTGCGGACGGTGTCGTTGCCCGCGATCGTGAGCAGGAAGAAGAACATCTCCAGCTCGGCGTCGGCGAGTTCGGCGTCGTGCGCCAGGGTGGTCATGATGTCGTCGTCCGGGTACCGCCGTTTGTAGGCGGCGAGTTGCCGGGCGTACGCGAACATGTCCTTCAGCATCGCGGGCGACCGCGGATTGACCGGCTTGCCCGCCGCGTCCAGCACCGGCGGCCCGGCCTCGTCCGGGTCCTGGTAGCCGATGACCCGGCGGGTCCAGTGCAGCAGCAGCCCGCGGTCCCGCTCGGGGACGCCGAGCAGGTCGGCCAGGTTGAGCAGGGCGTAGTCGTCGGTGACGGCGGTGACGAGGTCGACGGTGCCGTCCGCCGCGCGGGCCGCCCGAAGGGCCTGCGCGAACAACGACCGGGCCCGCTCACGGGCGACGGCCGTGAAGCGTTCGATGCGCCCGGGAGTGAAGGCGCGCGAGACCAGACGCCTCAACCGGCCGTGCTGCGGCGGATCCTGATTGAGCATCATGCGCCGGATGAACGGCAGGTCGTCCGGGTCGGGATCCCGGATCTGCGTCGCGCCCAGGCAGGAGGAGTACGTCGTCGAGTCGCGCAGCACCCGTACGACATCCGCGTGCCGGGTCACCGCCCAGAACCCGGGCCCCGCCGGCCACCCCAGCACCTCGGGCTCCTCCTGCCGGGCCACGGGGTGATGGTCGCGCAGGACACGGTAGGCGGCGTACGGCACCCCGGAGGCGTACCGGCGCGGATCGAAGACGTCGGGGACGGGCGGCGCCTCGTACACCGTCACGCGAACACCTGGTGGACGCCGAGCGTGAAGGAGGTCATGCGACTACCGTGAACCGGCGGAGGGGGCTCGGCAAGGGGTGCGCAACCTGTTCACGGCAGCGCGGAATGACCTGTGAAACTGTGGTGATCATGACAAATCCCTGATACTCATCGCGCATGACGTCATGTCACTTACCTGCGGGACCGCGGAAGCTCGCGGCGACCCTGGCCGCCCTGACCCTCGCCCTCACGGCATGCGGCGACGAGGGGGGCTCCGACTCCTCGTCCGGCGGTAAGAAAACCGTCACGGTGGCCGCACTGCCGCTGATCGACTGCGCCGCGCTCTACATCGCGCGGGACCGCGGGCTCTTCGAAAAGGAGGGCCTGGACGTGCGGATCCAGCAGATCCAGCAGAGCCTCCAGGCGCTGCCCGCGCTGTCGAAGGGGCAGGTCGACATGGTGGCGAGCGCCAACTACGTCACCTACTTCCAGGCCCATGAGCAGGGCACCCTCGACATCCGGATCGTCGCCGAGTCGATCCGTGCCGCGCCGCACATGATGGACGTACTGGTGCCGAAGGACTCGGACATCAAGACTGTCGCCGACCTCGAGGGGCGGAAACTCGCCGTAAACGTTCTCAACAACGTTCAGTCGCTGACCCTGAACGAGATCCTGGAGAAGGAGGGCGTCGGCAAGCCCGTCTACCGGCAGGTCGCCTTCCCGCAGATGGGCGCCGCTCTGGAGAAGGGGCAGGTCGACGCGGTCCACGTGGTCGAGCCCTTCGACAGCGTGATCCAGGACGAGTTGCAGGCCAGGGTCGTGGTGGACGGGGCGGCCGCGCCCGTCGAGGACATTCCGCTCAGCGGTTACCTCACCTCGAGCCAGTTCGCGGGCGAGAACGAGGAGACCCTCGCCGCCTTCCAACGGGCCCTCAAGGCCGCCGCGGAGATCGCCGGGAAGGACTCGTCGGCGGTACGGGAGATCGTGCCGACGTACACGAAGGTGACCGAGGGACAGGCGGAGCAGATCGACCTGCCCACCTTTCCGCCCACCGTGGACGCCGAGCAGATCTCCCGGCTCACCGACCTGATGAAGAAACAGGAGATGCTGAAGAAGCCGATCGACCCGGCCACCCTCGTGGTGAAGTGAAACGGCGTCAGGAACTGGGGCTCGGTCTCCTCGGCGTGCTCCTCGCCTTCGGGGTGTGCGAGGCGGTGAGCCGGGCCGGGATCGTGCGCCGCAGCTATCTGCCACCCGCCTCCGAAGTCCTCTCGCGGGCCCTGGAGTTGGCGGGTGACAGCGTTTTCCTGGACGGCATCGGGGCCACCCTGCGCGCCTGGGTGCTCGGGCTCGGCCTCGCGTGCGCGATCGCGGTCCCGCTGGGTCTGCTGCTGGGCAGCGTGCCCCTCGTCGACGCCGCCGTACGCGCGATCGTGGAGTTTCTCCGGCCGCTGCCGTCCGTCGCGCTGATCCCGCTGGTCTCCCTGCTGCTTGGCTCCGGCACCGAGACCAAGGTCGCGCTGATCACCTACGCGTGCGTGTGGCCGATCCTCTTCAACACCATCTACGGCCTCGGCGAGACCGACCCCCTCGCCAAGGACACCCTGCGCGCCTTCGGCTTCGGGCGGCTCGCCGTCCTGCTGCGCGTCGAACTCCCCGGCACGGCCCCCTTCATCGCCGCCGGCATCCGCATCTCGGCCGCCGTCGCGCTCATCCTCGCCGTCGCCACGGAGATCCTCGCGGGCTTCGGCGAGGGCCTCGGCATCTTCATCGCCCAGGCGAGCCTGTCGACGGAGGGCACCCGGGACGTGCTCGCGGGGGTGGTGTGGGCGGGCGCGCTGGGTCTCGTCATCAACGGCGTCCTCGTCTGGGGCGAGCGGCGGTTGTTCCCTTGGACGCCGGAGCAGCGGGAGCGGGCGGCGGCCTATCGGGGGAGGGGCGTGTGAGTCGGGACGGTGCGGTGGCGGTGCGGGGCGGTGGCGTACGGCAGGTCGGCCGGGTCGCGGTGGGCGGGGTGCTGCTGCGGTGGGTCGTGCTCGCCGTCGCCGTCGGTTGCTGGGAGGTGGCCGCCCGGGCGCATGACAGCGTGTACTTCCCGCCACCGGGCCGTATCGCCGACCACGCCTACGAGTTGTGGTTCTCCGGCCCGGTCCGGCAGGTGTTCCTCACCGACGCGGCCGTCGACAACATCGGCCCCAGCCTCGGCCGGATGGCCGCCGGGTTCGTGATCGCCGCCGTCGCCGGCATCGCGCTCGGCGTGGCGGTGGGCCGCTCGCGCCGGACGTACGCGCTGTGCAACCCGGTGCTCCAGTTCGCGCGGGCCATACCGCCCCCCGCCCTCGTTCCCGTCTTCGTCGTCGTCCTCGACTTCGGTACGCAGATGCAGGTCGCGTCGATCGCCTTCAGCGCGGTCTGGCCGGTGCTGATCAACACCGCGGAGGGGGCCCGCAACACCGATCCGCTGCGCCTCGACGTCGCCGCGGTCCTGCGGCTGAACGCCGTTGAAAGGCTCCGCTTCCTCCTCCTTCCCTCCGCGCTGCCGCGTATCTTCGCGGGCCTGCGCCTGAGCCTTTCGCTCTCCCTCATCCTCATGGTGTTCTCGGAACTGCTGCCGGGCACCGCGAACGGCATCGGCTTCACGCTCACCGACGCCCAGTCCCGTTCCGACCTGCTCACCGTATGGGCGGCGCTGGTCCTGCTCGGCGCCCTCGGATACCTGCTCAACACCGGCCTGCTGGCGGTCGAGAAACGGCTGATCGGCAAGGGGAGGCCCGTATGAGCGCACAGGGGAGGCCCGTATGAGCGGAACCGTCCTCGACGCCGTCGTGCGGCTGCTGCGCGACACCGGCATGACCACCGTCTTCGGCAACCCCGGCTCCACGGAACTGCGCATGCTCCGCGACTGGCCCGACGACTTCACCTACGTCCTCGGCCTCCAGGAGTCCACGGCCGTCGCCATGGCCGCCGGACACGCTCTCGGCACCCGGCACGCCGCCTTCGTCTCCCTCCACTCCGCCGGCGGCGTCGGCCACGGCCTCGGCGCCGTCTTCAACGCCTACCGCGACCGCGTCCCCCTGGTGATCGTCGCGGGCCAGCAGGCACGCTCGCTGATCCAGCTGCGCCCGTTTCTCGGCGCGGACCAGCCAGCCGAGTTCCCGCGCCCGTACGTGAAGTTCGCCCGCCAGCCGGAACGCGCCGCCGACGTGCCCGCCGTCCTCGCCGAGGCCCACCGGATCGCGATGACCCATCCGCGCGGGCCGGTCTTCGTCTCCGTACCGGAGGACGACTGGGACCGGCCCGCCGAGCCCGTGGCGCCGCGGACCGTGGACGGCGGTTTCATGGCCTCCCCCTCGGCGCTCGCCGACCTGGCCGCCCGGCTCGACGCGTGCGCCCGGCCCGCGCTGGTGATCGGCCCCGGCGTGGACGACGAGGAGGCGTCGTCCGAGGCGCGTGCGCTGGCCGAGCGCACCAGGGCGGCGGTGTGGATCAGCCCGCTGTCCGGCCGCTCGGGCTTCCCCGAGACCCACCCGCTCTTCCAGGGCTTCCTGCCCCCGGTCGCGGGCGCACTCGCCGCGCGCCTGGCACCGTACGACGTGGTCGTGGCCCTCGGCGCACCCCTGTTCACGTACCACGTCGCCGACGACGGCCCGCTCCTGCCGCCCGGCACCGAGCTGTTCCACCTGGACTGCGACCCGGCGCAGGCGGCCTGGCTGCCGCTGGGCACCAGCCTCGTCACCACCCTCAAACCGGCCCTCGCCCACCTCACCGCGCTCCTGAAGGACCCCGACCGCGCACCGCCCCCGCCCCGCCCGGCACCCGAACCCGTGCCGGCCACGCCCGACATCACCCCGGAGCTGGTCTTCGACCTTCTGCGCGAGCGCGTGCCCCGCGACCGCGTCCTCGTGGAGGAGGCCCCCAGCCACCGCGACGCGCTCCACGCGCGCGTGCCCGTCGACCTCCCCGGCGGCTTCCTGACCACCGGCAGCGGGGCCCTCGGCTGGGGGCTGCCCCTCGCGGTCGGCCGGGCCCTCGCCGACCGGCGCCGGGTGGTGTGCGTGATCGGCGACGGCTCCGCGCTGTACTCGGTGCAGGCGCTGTGGACCGCCGCGAGCCTCGGCGCACCGGTCACTTACCTCGTCCTCGACAACCGCGGCTACGGCGCCGTCCGCGCCCTCGGCCGCCGGATCGGCATCTCTCCCGTCCCCGGCACAAACATCGAGGGCATCGACTTCGCCGCCCTCGCTGCATCCTTCGGCTGCCCCGCCTCGTACGCCGCCCACCCCGACGACCTCCCCGCCGCCCTCGACCGCGCCCTGAACGCGGGCGACGACGCGGGCCCGCACCTCCTCCACCTCCGCGTCGCCGACACCGAGGGCGCGCTCTACGAACCCTGGGCCAGGTGACGCTTCCGGATGCTCCGCCTAGACGAAGTCGCCCAGCACTACGGCGACCACCCCGTCCTGCACGACATCACCCTCACCGTCCCCGACGGCCAGCTCCTGTGCGTCGTCGGCCCGTCCGGCTGCGGCAAGTCCACCCTGCTGCGCACCATCGCGGGCCTGCTCCCCGCCCGCGAGGGCACGGTCACGATCGACGGCACACCGGTCACCGGAGTGCCAGACCAACTCGCCGTCGTCTTCCAGGACTACGGCCGCTCCCTCTTCCCCTGGCTCACCGTCCGCGACAACGTCGCCCTCCCGCTGCGCCGCCGCGGCCTCGGCCGGGCCGAGCGGCGCGGTGAGGCCGAGCGGATCCTGGAACGCGTCGGCCTCGACGGCGCCGCCCGCCGCCACCCCTGGCAGCTCTCCGGCGGAATGCAGCAGCGCGTCGCCATCGCCCGCGCCCTGGTCTGCCGCCCCTCGCTCCTCCTCATGGACGAGCCCTTCGGCTCCCTCGACGCCCAGACCCGCGAGGACCTCGAAGACCTCCTCCTCGAGGTCCACCGCACCGACGGCACCACCATCGTCTTCGTCACCCACGACATCGACGAGAGCGTCTACGTCGGCGATCGCGTCGTCGTCCTCTCGCCGGGCCCCGGCTCCCGCGTCGTACGTGACCTGCCGGTCGAACTCCCCGGCAAGCGGGACCAGATCACCACCCGGGGACTGCCCGAGTTCGTGGCGCTGCGGACCGAGGTGGGCCGGGCGGTGCGGGGGGCCTGACGGGGACGGTCAGACGACGCGCACGTCCTGCCACACCAGCCGGTGATCGGAGGTCGGCACGTTCGCCCCGCCGCCCACCAGCCGGTACAGCGGGTCGTCGGACGTCGGCCAGAACACGCCGTTCGACGCGGGTATCAGCCCCCTGGACGGCAGGACGTAGTCGACGCGCAGATTGCCCGGAGCGGTGTCGCCGAAGTCCGCCGTGTCGTACGCGGGATCGCCGGTGTGCGAGGTGTTGGCACCCCCCTGCAGCCGCGCCGCCTCGACCGCGCCCTTGCTCGTGGGCGGCACCTTGGGCAGATTGACCGCCGGGTGGTCGAGGAGCAGGCGGATGGCGTGGTCGTAGCTGTCGCCGTCGTACGGATCGGCGTTCTGATCGCCGGCCAGCACGAAGCGCGCCCCCGGCCGCAGACCGCCACGCCTGCCCTTGTCGTCGTACAGATACGAGCCGCGCCGGCGCCCGCCGATGTAGTCGGCCCACAGGCGGATCTCGTCGTGGTTGCGCCGGCCGTTGCGGTCCTCGGGGCCGTCGAAGGTGGGCGGCGTGGGGTGCGACACCAGGAAGTGCACGGTGTCGTGACCGACGCACACCGGCACGTCCCAGTGGCTCTTGGAGGAGAGCCGCAGCACCGCCTGCGCCTCGGCGCTGTAGTAGTCGGTCGGCATGATGTTGCCGGGCATGTCCCGCCACAGGAAACGCTGGAAGGTGCGCACCGCGCGGGTGTCGATCGGGTACTTGGAGAGCACGGCCATGCCGTACTGCCCGGGGAACCAGCCGTATCCGTACGCGTCCTGGCCGTACGCATCCGAACCGGGCGTCGTCACCGCGCCGTTGCGCCCGTCGAGGTCCAGACCCGAGGCCACGCCCGTGTTCACCGGGGCGGTGAAGTGGTACCCGTAGCGGACCGGCTTCGCGCCGTTCTGGCCTATGGCGAGGTAGTTGCGCAGGAAGAGGCGGACCGCCGCACCGGACTCGACGTAGTCGAACTCGTTGATCAGCAGCACATCCGGGTCGACCCGCTGGATCGTCTCGGCGACGTTCTTCGCCTGGGTGTTGTCCGGCGTGGACAGATCGGCCACGAGCGCGCCCTGAGTGCCGCGGTTCAGGGAGGCGTTGAACGTGGCGAAGCGCACCGTACGACCATGGCGGTCCGATGCCGCCGCGGGCACGGCCGAGGTGCCGGCCAGCGCCGCCCCGGCGAGTGCGGCGAGCGTCGTGCGGCGGGAGAGGGATCTGGGCTGGTTCATCGGAACTCCCTTACGGAGAGGCACATGAATTTCCGTAGTCTGCGCGCGTAGAGATGAACGCCACAAGTCCCGTCGAGAACTCCCGGATTCACCGCCGATTCACGCGATGGTGTGATCATGTCCGGGGCCGCGGATGCCGCCCGAAACGCGTGGGTAGGGCCCGGCCATGACGCAGCAGCCCTTCGAACTCCCGCACTTCTACATGCCGTATCCCGCGCGGCTGAACCCGCACGTCGACGAGGCCCGTGCCCACTCGACCGCGTGGGCGCGCGAGATGGGCATGCTGGAGGGGTCCGGGATCTGGGAACAGTCCGACCTCGACGCGCATGACTACGGCCTGCTCTGCGCCTACACCCATCCCGACTGCGACGGACCCGCCCTCTCCCTCATCACCGACTGGTACGTGTGGGTCTTCTTCTTCGACGACCACTTCCTGGAGATCTTCAAGCGCACCCAGGACCGCGCCGGCGGCAAGGCCTACCTGGACCGGCTGCCGCTGTTCATGCCGATGGACCTGTCCGCCGAGGTGCCCGAGCCGCAGAACCCGGTCGAGGCCGGCCTCGCCGACCTGTGGGCACGCACGGTGCCCGCCATGTCCGCCGACTGGCGCCAACGCTTCTCGGTCGCCACCGAGCATCTGCTCAACGAGTCCCTGTGGGAGCTGTCCAACATCAACGAGGGGCGGATCGCCAACCCCGTCGAATACATCGAGATGCGCCGCAAGGTGGGCGGCGCCCCCTGGTCGTCGGGGCTCGTGGAGTACGCGACCGCCGAAGTGCCCGCGGCCGTCGCCGGGTCGAGGCCGCTCAGGGTCCTGATGGAGACGTTCTCCGACGCGGTGCACCTGCGCAACGACCTCTTCTCCTATCAGCGGGAGGTCGAGGACGAGGGCGAACTCAGCAACGGCGTACTCGTCCTGGAGACCTTCTTCGGCTGCACCACCCAGGAGGCCGCCGACACGGTCAACGACATCCTGACCTCCCGGCTGCACCAGTTCGAGCACACCGCCCTCACCGAAGTGCCCGCACTGGCCCTGGAGAAGGGGCTCGCACCCGGGGAACTCGCCGCGATCGCCGCGTACACCAAGGGACTTCAGGACTGGCAGTCCGGCGGCCACGAATGGCACATGCGCTCCAGCCGGTACATGAACGAGCGCGCCCGTACCACCTCGCCCTGGCACGGACTCACCGGCCCCGGCACCTCCGCCGCCGACGTCGGCGCGCTCCTCGCCACGGCCGGCGCCGAGCGCCTGCGCGCCTACACCCATGTGCCGTTCCAGAAGGTCGGCCCGTCCCTGCTGCCCGACTTCCACATGCCCTTCCAGGTGGAACTCAGCCCGCACCTCGACGACGCCCGCCACCACCTCACCGGCTGGGCGCAGCGCATGGGCATCCTCCAGGAGGGTGTCTGGGACGAGGACAAACTCCGCGCCTACGACCTCGCGCTGTGCTCGGCGGGCCTCGACCCCGACGCCACCCCCGAGGCCCTCGACCTCAGCGCCCAGTGGCTCGCCTGGGGGACCTACGGCGACGACTACTACCCGCTCGTCTACGGCCACCGCCGCGACCTGGCCGCCGCCCGCCTGACCACGGCACGCCTGTCCGCCTGCATGCCCGTCGACGGCGAGGAGGTCCCCGCCCCCGCGAACGCGATGGAACGCGGACTGATCGATCTGTGGGCCCGCACGACGGCGGAGATGACCGCCGAGCAACGGCGCACCGTGAAGGCCACGGTGGACGTCATGACCGAGAGCTGGGTGTGGGAGCTGTCCAACCAGCTCCAGAACCGCGTCCCGGACCCGGTCGACTACCTGGAGATGCGGCGTGCCACCTTCGGCGCCGACCTCACGATGAGCCTGTGCCGGATGGGTCACGGTCCCGCCGTCCCCGCGGAGGTGTACCGCAGCGGCCCCGTCCGCTCCCTGGAGAACGCGGCCGTCGACTACGCCTGCCTGGTGAACGACGTGTTCTCCTACCAGAAGGAGATCGAGTACGAGGGTGAGATCCACAACGCCGTCCTTGTCGTCCAGAACTTCTTCGGCTGCGACTACCCGGCTGCGGTCGGCGTCGTCCATGACCTGATGACCCAGCGCATGCAGCAGTTCCAGCACGTCGCCGCCCATGAACTGCCCGTCGTCTACGAGGACTTCGATCTCTCCGACGAGGCCCGCGCGATCATGCAGGGCTATGTCACCGACCTGCAGAACTGGATGGCGGGCATCCTGAACTGGCACCGGAAGGTCGACCGCTACAAGGCCGACTGGCTGGCCCGCCGCGCCCACGGCTTCCTCCCGGACCGCCCACCGGCCCTGCCCGTCGGCTGACGTCAGCGGCCACCGGCCGACGCCCCGCACCCGCTCCGCGGTCACCTCGGCGAGCTCCCGGACACCGTTCGTACTCCGGGAGCTCGCCGAGTGTCGCGTCGGCGGTGCCGGGCGCGCTGACCCAATGGGCGTGAGTCTCTATGGCTTCCCGTTCTTGACCATGGGTCAGTCTCACTCGTTCGTGGCTCGTCGCGCGCCGGCGCTCCGGGTAGTTCTCAGCCGGAGGCGAGACATGGAACAGACAGCGTTGCGACCCAAGCCGATGCCCGGTCAGGAGCCCGGCGGCAACCCCACGCCCGGCCCTGTCCGGCGCCCGCACGCCGCCCGCCGGCGTCGCCGACGGCTCACCACCCTGCTGTTCGGCCTGTGCGTCGGGACGGTCCTGGTCCTGTCCGGCGTCGGCCTCGGGACGGTGGGCGCCACCGTGATCGGCATGAGCAAGCTGGCCGATCTGCAAGGCCAGGCCGGGAGTTCGGGCCGACCGGGCCAGGGCGCGGCCCCCGCGAACCCGTCCGCCTCGGCGCTCCCCGGACCCACCCCACCGCCCGCCACGCCCACCCCGTCACCGGCGCCCGCGGGTGCGACGCTCGGCGTGGAGGCCGTGGACGCCGAGAAGTCCGGAGCGCTGGTCGTCGGCGTCCATGTCCCCGGCCCGGGCTACACGGCGGGCCTGGTCAGGGGCGACGTACTCCTCGCCTTCGACACGACCCGGATCGACTCGGCCGCCGACCTCGCGCGAGCCGTCGCCGATACCCGACCTGGAGCGGCGGTCACCTTGACGGTGCGTCATGAGAGCGGTGGCTACCAGCAGTTGACGGTGGTTCCGGGCGTCGTCACATGACTCCGCCACCTGCTCACCCTGCGGCGGGCGTGTGCGCGTGCCCGGTGACCAGCCCGGCGATCTCCGTCCGCCGCTGCGGCAGCGCGGCCGACCGGTCACGCACACGCGCGGCCCGCTCGCCCATTAGGGGTGGTGGAGGTCGGCGGCGCGTCGAAAAGTCAGGCAAATCGGCTCGCGCGGCCCCCGGCATACGGGCAGGATGCTGCCCGTAGTCCTTTCAGCCGCACAGGAGGCCAGGATGACCGGCACCGCGCCCGCGCCCTTCGGCGCCGACGACTACCGGGCCCGGATGGAGCGCGCGGCACGGGCGGCCGCCGACGCGGGGCTCGCCGGACTGCTCGTGGCTCCGGGGCCGGACCTCGTGTGGCTGACCGGTTACGCACCCCCCGCGGTCACCGAACGGCTCACCCTGCTGGTGCTCACCCCCGGACACGACCCCGTACTCGTCGTGCCCACCCTGGAGGCCCCGGACGCGGCCAAGGCGGCCGGCGCGCCCGCGCTGACGCTGCGCGACTGGACCGACGGCAAGGACCCCTACGCCGCCACCGCCGCGCTCCTCGACTCCACCGGGCGGTTCGGCATCAGCGACAACGCCTGGGCCATGCATCTGCTGGGCCTGCAGAAGGCGCTGCCCAGCACCTCCTACGCCTCCCTCACCGACGCCCTGCCGATGCTCCGTGCCGTCAAGGACGCCGCGGAACTGAGACTCTTGGCGGCCGCCGGCGCGGCCGCAGACGCAACGTTCGAGGAGATCCGGAAGGTTCCCTTCGCCGACCGCAAGGAGTCCGACGTCGCCGCCGACCTCGCCCATCTGCTGCGCCGCTTCGGGCACTCCCAGGTCGACTTCACCATCGTCGCCTCCGGCCCGAACGGGGCCAATCCGCACCACGAAGTCGGCGACAGGGTCATCGAGCACGGCGACATGGTCGTCCTCGACTTCGGCGGCCTGAAGGACGGCTACGGCTCCGACACCTCCCGCACGGTCCACGTCGGCGAACCGACCGACGAGGAGCGCCGGGTCCACGACCTCGTCCGCGAGGCCCAGGAGGCGGGCTTCAGAGCCGTACGGCCCGGGGTGGCCTGCCAGGAGGTGGACCGGGCCGCCCGCGCGGTCATCGCCGACGCCGGATACGGCGAGTACTTCATCCACCGCACCGGACACGGCATCGGCGTCACCACGCACGAGCCGCCGTACATGATCGAGGGCGAGCAGCAGCCCCTCGTACCCGGCATGTGCTTCTCCGTCGAGCCCGGCGTCTATCTGCCCGGCCGCTTCGGCGTCCGCATCGAGGACATCGTCACGGTCACCGAGGACGGCGCCCGCCGCCTCAACGACACCACCCGAGAGCTGGTCATAGTGAACTGACCGAGATCAGGAGCCTCCCACGACGACTTCGAGCGACGGCGCGACCATGACCCAGGCACCGACACCCACCGCGGACACCGTCCGCCGACTGGTCCGTTCCCTGCTCAAGGACGGCGCCTACGCAGGGAAGAGCGCCGCAGGACCGGACGTCCGGCCGGTCGCGGAGGGCGGCGGGCAGGCCACCTGGTGGGTCGGCACCCGCCATGTCCTGCGTCTCGCCCCCGACCGCGACGCCACCGTCCGCCAGCGCCGCGAACTGCGCCTGCGCGACCTCGTCCGCCCGCACCTCCCGGTCGCCGTGCCGACGAGCGTGGCGCACGGCGAGTGGGCTCCCGGGCTGACCTACACGCTGGACACCAAGGTGCCCGGCGGCTCGGCCGAGGAGCACGACGTGTCCGCCGTCGGGGAGGCCGACCTGGCCGGGGTGCTCACCGGGCTGCGCGAGGTGCCCGTACGGCAGGCCGAGACCCTCGGCGTCCCGCGCGCCGCACCCCGTTCCCTTGAGGCCCTGCGACGGTCCGCCGAACACGCCGCAGGGCGCCTCGCCGCCGCCGACGAGTTCGACGCCGTACGCCTCCACCAGCTCACCGCACCCGCAGCGGTCCAGCTCGCCGCCCAGCCCGGCACCGCGGTCCTCGTCCACCACGCACTCACCGGCGAGCACCTCGTGGTCAGCGCCGACGGCCGGGTACGCGGCGTCCTCGGCTGGGCCGACGCGGTCCTCGGCGACCCCGCCGAGGACATCGCCGGCCTCGCGCTCGCCGTCGGATCCCCCGCCGCCGTCCGCGCCGCCACCCTCGCCGGCTACGGCGCCCGCCCCTGCCTGCGCGGCCTCTGGCTCGCCCGCTGCGACACCCTGATCCGCCTCGCCGAACGCCTCGAAGGCCGGGGCGGCAGCCCCCTGCACCTGCTGCGGGAGCAACTGGAGCGGGCCTGGGAGGCGATCCTGCTGGAACGGGTGACGGAGTTGCGGGACGAGGAGTCATAGAGCGGGGCCGGTCCTGGCCGACGCTCAAGGGTTCACGGGACCACCGCTCAGTCCTGCAACAGCACCACGCACGACTCCCCGGGCAGATGCAGCATCCCGTCCGCGCCCGGCGCTTCGACCGGCTCCCACGCGGCGAGCACCTGCGCCGGACGCGGGCCCAGGGGGATCGCCGCCGGCTCCTTGGCGAGGTTGACGGCCACGCGGACGTCCCCGCGCCGGAAGGCGAGCCAGCGCCCCACCTCGTCGTAGGCCACCTTGGTGTCGGCGATGTCGGGGTCGGTGAGGTCGGCCTGCTCGTGGCGCAGGGCGATGAGGCGGCGGTACCAGGCCAGCACGCGCGCGTGGGGCTCGTTCTCCGGCTCGGACCAGTCGAGGCAGGAACGGTCGCGGGTCGCCGGGTCCTGCGGGTCGGGCACGTCCTCCTCGGCCCACCCGTGTGCGGCGAACTCCCGCCGTCTGCCCCGCCGTACGGACTCGGCGAGCTCGGGGTCGGTGTGGTCGGTGAAGAACTGCCAGGGCGTGCCCGCGGCCCACTCCTCGCCCATGAACAGCATGGGCGTGAACGGCGCGGTCAGCGTCAGTGTCGCCGCGCAGGCCAGCAGCCCAGGGGAGAGGGACGCCGAAAGCCGGTCTCCCAGGGCGCGGTTGCCCACCTGGTCGTGGGTCTGGGCGTAGCCGAGGAGCCGGTGCGCGGCCACGCGCGTACGGTCCAGGGGCCGGCCGTGGGACCGGCCCCGGAAGCTCGAGTACGTGCCGTCGTGGAAGTAGCCGCCCGTGAGCGTCTTGGCGAGCGCCGCGAACGGGGCACGCGCGAAGTCGGCGTAGTAGCCCTGGGACTCGCCGGTGAGCGCCGTGTGCAGGGCGTGGTGGAAGTCGTCGTTCCACTGCGCGTGCACGCCCAGGCCGCCCTCCTGGCGCGGGGTGACCAGCCGGGGGTCGTTCAGATCGGCCTCGGCGACGAGGAAGAGCGGCCGGCCCAGGTCGGTGGTCAGCGCGTCCACGGCCGTCGACAGCTCCTCCAGGAAGTGGCACGCGCGCGTGTCGGCCAGCGCGTGCACCGCGTCCAGGCGCAGCCCGTCGATCCGGTAGTCCCGCAGCCACGCCAGCGAGCTGCCCAGCAGATACGCGCGCACCTCGTCCGAACCGGGCGCGTCCAGGTTGACGGCGGAACCCCAGGGCGTGTGGTGCGTGTCGGTGAAGTACGGGCCGAACTGAGGCAGGTAGTTCCCGGACGGACCCAGGTGGTTGTGCACCACGTCGAGGACCACGCCCAGGCCCAGTTCGTGCGCCCGGTCGACGAACCGTTTCAGCGCCTCGGGGCCGCCGTACGGCTCGTGCACCGCCCACAGCGACACCCCCTCGTACCCCCAGCCGTGCCGCCCGGGAAACGGGCACACCGGCATCAACTCGACGTGCGTGACGCCCAGTTCGACGAGATGCCCGAGCCGCTCGGCGGCCGCGTCCAGGGTGCCCTCGCGGGTGTACGTGCCCACATGCAGCTCGTACAGGACCGCGCCGGGCAGCGGTCGCCCGGCCCACTCACTGCGCCACGTGTACCGCTCGTGGTCGACGACCGCGCTCAGCCCGTCCGGGCCGTCCGGTTGCCGGCGCGAGCACGGGTCGGGCAGCACGGGGCCGTCGTCCAGCGCGAACCCGTACCGCGAGCCGTCGTCCGCATCAGCCTCCCCCTTCCACCAGCCCGCTCGCTCAGGATCGCGCTCCAACGCGCGCGTGGCGCCCTCGCACTGGAGCGTCACACGGTCTGCCTGCGGTGCCCACACCTCGAACTGCACGGACGGTTCCCCTTCGTCTGCTCACCGTGATGTAGCCCGTCCATGGTGCTTCAAACGAGATCAATCCGCTTTTGAATCTTCCCCTTTGCGGCGGGTGTCGTCGGAAGTACGCGCGCGTGGCGGCTGTTCTCACCTTTTCTGGACACCCGGCGTTCACTGCCCGACAATCACGAGCGTGACGCCGTTTTTCGAGTTCAACACGTACCCCGCGCGGCTCTCCGACGCGGAGCGCGACAGGGCGCTGAAGGTGCTCCGGGACGGCGTCGCCATGGGCCGCCTGTCGCACGACACATTCATCCGGCGCATGGAGCTGGCCCTGACCGCCCGCCGGTCCGAGGACCTCGCGCTCCTCACCGCCGACCTGCCCACTCAGAGCCGGCTGTCGCGGCTGGTGTTCGGCACCGTCGAGGCCGTCTCCGGCTTCACGGTACGGCTGCGCAGGGCCTGGCAGGCGGAGCGGCTGCCCAAGCTGCTGCTGCCCCACCCGGGGAGCAGCCATGCGCTGCGCATAGGGCGCGACCCCGCCAACGGGCTCCGGCTGACCCACGAGACGGTGTCCCGGGTGCACGCCGAACTCAGCCGGCAGGGCGGCATGTGGGTCCTGCGGGACCTCGGCTCGACCAACGGGACGACGGTCAACGGGCGACGTGTCATCGGTGCCGCCGTCGTCCGTGACGGGGATCAGGTCGGCTTCGGGCGGATGTCGTTCCGGCTCGCCTCGAACTGAGTCCGGCCCCGGTCGGGATCGCGCCCCGGTGGCCGAAATGCCTTTGCCTCTCACAGTGTTGACGTACCCGTCATCTCGTGACTGACTGTGCGTACACCATGCACACCAGGTGAACCGACGGCACCACATTGTGGAGGTGTGCCCTGCCGCCACTCCTCCGCTATCCGACCGTCGACGAGCTGCACGCCCGGGCGGCGACGCTTGTCGCCCGGCATCCCCGGGACGCCCGGCTGCGCCGTGTCGGAAGCTCCCGCGCGGGCACACCCCTGTGGCTGCTGTCCGTCGGCCACGGCAGCCGCCAGGCCCTCGTCGTCGCCGGCCCGCACGCCAACGAACCCGTGGGCGGCGCCACCGCCCTGCGCCTCGCCGAGCGGGCGCTCGCCGACCCCCGGCTCACCGAAGGAGCCGACGCCACCTGGAACCTGCTGCTCTGCCTCGACCCCGACGGCCTGCGCCGCAACGAGGGCTGGCTGCACGGCCCGTACACCCTGGGCCACTACTTCCGGCACTTCTTTCGGCCCGGCTTCCTCGAGCAGCCCGAATGGCTGCCCGACGGCGCGGCAGCCGCCGTACTGCCGGAGACCCGCGCCCTGCTCGACCTCCAGGACGAACTGCGGCCGTTCCTCCAGTGCTCCCTGCACGGCGTCGACGTGGGCGGCGGCTTCGTCGAACTCACCCGCGACCTCCCCGGCCTCGCCGGACGCGTCGCGCACACCGCGGCCCGCCTCGGCATACCGCGCGAACTCGGCCCGTACGACACCCTGTACTGGCCCGGCCTGGGACCCGCCGTCTACCGGATACCGCCGCCGCGGCGGGGCGACCTGGCCGCCGCCATCACCGAGGCCGCCGTCGAGTCGACGTGGTTCCACCCGCACCCGTACGGCACCGTGACCGCGGTCGTCGAGGCGCCCATGTGGAGCGTGGCCGCCGTGGAGGACGCCACCGAGCCCGCCGACCCGGCCGGAGTGCTGCGGACCGTCAGCCACACGCTGCGCCACGACACCGAGGCCCTGCAGCGGCTGCTGGCGCGGATCCGGCTCCACCACGCGGGCGCACCGGACGCGGCGCGCCTGCTCGCCCCGGTCGACGACTATTTACTGGTCTGCCCCGGCCTCGCCGACGCATGGGACCCGGACATCGAGGGCCCTGGCGGCGCGCGCCCGCTGCCCCCGCTCAGCACCGCCCACCTGGCCACCCTGCGCATCGCCGGACGCCGGCTCGCGCTGCGCACGGCGGGACTGCTGCACCAGCTCGTCGCGGGCGCGGGCGGAGACCCGGCCGGGGTGCTGCCGGAACTGGACCGGTTGGTCGACGCGTGGTGCGCGGACTACCGCGACGGCTGCGGGGCTCGCTGGATCCCGGTCGCCCGCCAGGTGGAGTACCAGGCTCGGGTGGTGCTCGCCGCCTTCGAACTGGCCGGACGGCACGGGCCGGTGCCCTCCCGTTCGGGTGAGTCGGGGTGGGGCTCACAGGCCGCCGTGCCGATGCATCGGGAATGACGTACTTCACCACAGCGAAAGCGGTACGGGGCGGCCTGCTCGCGGCGGTCGCCCTCCTCGTCGCCTCCGCGACCCCGGCGCAGGCGGCGCCCCGGCAGGCTCCCCCGGACAACTGGCTCTACCTCACCGTCACCCAGGGCGACGCCCGGGCCGGCGAGACGCCCGGCAAACTGCTCCTGTGCGACCCGCCCCAGGGGCCCGCGCGCGCGGCCGAGGCCTGCGCGGAACTGGAGGCCGCGGGCGGCGACATCGACGGCATCGTGCAGAAGGACACCTTCTGCACGATGATCTACGCGCCGGTTACCGTACACGCGCGCGGGGAGTGGAACGGACGGCCGGTCACGTACACGAAGACGTTCTCGAACCGGTGCGTGATGGCGGCGTCCACGGGATCGGTGTTCGCGCGTCCCACCTGACCGTCGGGCGGGCCCGGCCGGTACGCGCGCGTGACGGAATCAGCGGAATCACCGGCACGCGCGCGTGAACGCTCAGCGAGTCACTCGGTGCGTCACGCCGCCCGGTCGCGTGCGTGCCGTACCGCCGCGACGACCGTGCGGGACTGGTGCTCCACCTGGTGCTCCAGCGGCACCCAGCGGGCGCGGAAGCGTTCCGCGAACGCGTCGCTCCAGGTCGCGACGAGGCGCTCCAGCCGGGGCGCCGCACGGTCGCCGTTCTCTTGCAGGACCCGCATCAGCATGGCCGCCGCCCGCAACGGCAGCCGGCGCGCGAACGCGTCCACGCTGCCGACGTACGCCATGGAATCGTCGGCGGGCTGTGTCCGCATCCAGTCCTCGGCCAGCCCCGGAACCAGCTCCAGCGCCCATCTGGCCGCGCGCAGCAGGGGCCCGTCGACGTCGGTGAGCCGCGGCAGCGCCTCGGTGAGCACCCGCTCCACTTCCAGCGAGTCGCGCAGCAGCCGCTCCGCCAGCCGCCGTATCTCGGCCGCCGGCGCCGGATGCGGCGCCGGGTCGTCCACCAGGTCGCTCGCCCACATCGGCACCTCGACGACCGCGGTCAGGCCGCCGTACCGGTGCACGTGGTACCAGGTGCTGTGCCGCGCGTCGTCCGGCATGCTCGGGTACGCGGCGCCCGCGCCGGGGCCGGGCATCACATGCACGCCGGGTCCGGAGGCGGGCCAGCCCGCGGCGTCGGAGGCGCCGGTCTCCACCGGGATGTGCAGCTCCGCCGCGGACTTGGCGAACGGCTCGGCGAGACCGGGGATGTCCTTCGTCAGCTGCACCCAGCTGCCGCCCAGGTCGGTGCCGTGCAGGGTCACCTGGAGGAAGGGGCGCAGCTCGTCGATGACGCGGGTCAGGGCGCGGGTCTCCGGCGGCAGCCGGTCCGGCGGCAGTGCGGACGGCGCCCATTCCGGCTGCTCGGGTGCGGCGGGCCGGAAGAAGCCGCGGTGGTAGTCGTGGAGGCTGCGCGGCGCCGGGGTCACATGCAGGCTCGCCCCGTCGGGGTCGGCGCACAGCAGGAAGTGCCAGGAGGTGTCGGCCCGCAACTGCCGCTCGTGCAGCACCCGTTCCGCGAGGGCGAGGGTCGTCGAGCCCCCGGTCGGTTCATTGGCGTGGGCGCCGGCGACGACCAGGACGGCGCGGCGGGCGTGGCCCATCGACAGCAGGTGGAGGGGTCTGCCCGCGCGGGAGACCCCCACTTGTCTGAGGGCACAGAGACCGGGCCGGTGAGCGGCCAACGTCCGGGCGGAGGAGACAAGTTCGGAAACGGTGGGGTAGCGCAGCTCCGGCAGGAGACTCACCCCCGTCACATCCGCCCGGCTTCGCAATCCGCAGTACCCCACGGTCGCCGTGCAGTGTCAAGGCGGTGGCGGGGGAGGCTCCAGGGGGCGCCCAGATGCATTTACCGGCACCCGGAACGGCCGTTGGTGCCAGCAGGGTTGCCGGGTCCCGTACGCCGCCGATGCATGGTCCCGGCGCTCTCCGCGCTCACCTCGAAATCACCCGAATGGGTGTATGGGACTGCCGCTGGGCGGGCACGGTGGCCGCTTGGGCACGGCAACCATCCGTGCGCCGGGCACGGACGACCAGCTCCCCGCTCATACGGCGTGCACCACGGCGTGGACGACCGGACACGCGCGCCCCTGATGGAGCGACTCGTCCATCGCTCGCCGATGCGCTAGCCCACCCGCTCCAGCAGCGCCACCGGCAGCCGCTCAAACAGCTCGTCCACGCGCGCGTGCCCGGTGAACTCCCGTTCCGGAGCCAGCACATCGGCCCACCGCCCCGGCGGCAGCGGCAGCAGCGTGTCGTGCCAGCCGCCCGCCTCGGCGAGCCGCAGGGACAGCCGTGTCACGACGGTCACCACCTCGCCCGACCGCACGAACGCCACACAGTGCGCGGCGCCCGGACCCTCCGCGGCCAGCGGCGCGTACGTCGCCGAGTCACCGAAGACGTCGGCGCGTCGCCTGCGCAGCCGCAGGGCCGCCGCGGTCACCGCGCCCTTGTCGCCGGGATCCTCCGGAGGGAAGGACACGGGCCGCCGGTTGTCCGGGTCCACCAGCGCCCGGTACTCGCCCTCCGTGCCCTGGTAGAGATCGGGCACGCCCGGCATCGTCAGCTGGACCAGGGCGGTGCCCAGCACGTTCGCCCGGATGTGGGGCTCCAGGGTGGCGCGGAACTCGGTCACGTGTCCGCCAGGGGCCCCGCACGGCCCCGCCGCGACGAACGCGGCCACCGCGTCCTCGTACGGAGGCTCCTGTTCCGTCCAGCTCGTGTACAGCCCGGCCTCGCGCACATGCTTCAGCAGCGCCCCCTGCACCCGGTCCGCGTCCGCCGCGCCGAGCCCGAACACGGTCTGCCAGGCCGCCCACGCCATCTGCGCGTCCGGGACGCCCTCGCCGGTGCGGGTCACCTCGGCCAGGACGTCCGCCCAGCGCTGCGGAGACTCGGTGAGCACGGCCAGCGCGGCCCGTACGTCGGCGCTGCGTTTGGTGTCGTGCGTCGAGGCGACCGTCCCGGTCGCCGGCCAGTCGCGCTGCACGCGCGCGCAGTACGCGTGAAAGTCCTCCGGAGAGACCGCCGGGCTGCCCGGGTTGCCGCCCACCTCGGTGGCCGACAGCAGCGGCACATAGCGGTAGAACGCGGTGTCCTCCACGGACTTGGCGCGCAGCGCGGACGCGGTCTGGGCGAACCGGGCCCGGAACTCCGCGTGGCCGGGCCCGTCACCGGCCCGCCCGAGTACCAGGTCGCGTACGACGTCGACGGCACCGGCCTCCTCGGGGACGACGAAGGCCTGCCGGGACTCGGCCGCGGCCTCCTCGGTGACGACCGCGGCGGCGTCCCCGGACTCGTACGGCCGGTAGACCTCCAGACGGACCAGGAGTTCTTGCAGGGCGGTGCGCAGCGCCCAGGGTGCCCGGTCGCGCAGCGCGGGGTCCGGCGACGTGTCGCACAGACGGCTCGCGACCCGGGTCAGCCGCTCGACCTCGGTGGCCAGCTCATGCGTGAGCACCTTGTACGCCGCCCGCCGTACGGTCGCCTCCCACTGCCCGCCACGGTCGGTCTGCGGGGCCGCGAAACGCCGGTACTGGCCGAGGAGTTCCCCGCACCCCGCCGGATCCGTGAAGAGGCCGTCCACGTGCCGCAGGGCGTCGTACCCAGTGGTGCCCGCGACCGGCCAGGAGGCCGGCAGGTGCTCACCGTCCGACAGGATCTTCTCCACCACCGTCCAGCGGCCGCCGGTGGCCTCGTGGAGGCGCCGCAGATACGCGTCCGGGTCGGCGAGTCCGTCGGGGTGGTCGATCCGCAGCCCGTCGAACACGCCCTCGTGCAGCAGCTGCAGGATCTTGGCGTGCGTGGCCTCGAAGACCTCCGGGTCCTCCACCCGCACCCCGATGAGCTCCGAGATGCTGAAGAACCGCCGGTAGTTCAGCTCCGTACGGGCCAGCCGCCACCACACCGGGCGATACCACTGCGCGTCCAGGAGCCGCGGCAGCGGCAGCTCCTCGGTGCCCTCACGCAACGGGAACACATGGTCGTAGTAGCGCAGGACGTCGCCGTCGACCGCCAGGGCGTCCATCTCCGCGCCGACGCGATGCCCGAGCACCGGCAGCAGCAGCCGGCCGCCCTGCGCCTCCCAGTCGATGTCGAACCAGCGCGCGTACGGCGACTTGGGGCCCTCCCGGAGCACCTCCCACAGGGCGCGGTTGTGGCGCGGGGCCATCGCCATGTGGTTGGGGACGATGTCGGCGATCAGACCGAGACCGTGCTCCCGCGCGGTGCGCGCCAGCAGGCGCAGCCCCTCCTCGCCGCCCAGCTCGCCGCGCACGCGCGCGTGGTCCACGACGTCGTAGCCGTGCGCGGAGCCCGGGACGGCCTCCAGGACGGGGGACAGATGCAGATGCGAGACGCCGAGCGACGCCAGGTACGGCACGGCCCTCGCGGCGGCCTCGAACGGAAAGTCGGGCTGCAGCTGCAGCCGGTAGGTGGCCGTCGGCACCACCGGGTCAGGACGCTCAGGTGTCATGGAAACCTACGTACCCGCCCTGCACCCTTTCGTGTCATCGACTCCCCTGGACGAGTCCGTCCTCCTAGACGGGCCGCTGCAACACCGTCATGCTCCGGTCCACCAGCGTCAGCCGGTCCCCGGCCTGCACCTTCGCTCCCGTGCCCGGCGGGACGCCGTCCGCGCGGGCGGTGTCGACGACCACCTCCCACTGGCGGCCGTGATTGACCGGCACCACGAAGTCCAGTGACTTGTGCGAGGCGTTGAACATCAGCAGGAACGAGTCGTCGCTGATGCGCTCGCCGCGCGAGCCGGGCTCCGAGATCGCGTTCCCGTTGAGGAACGCCGTCAGCGCCGACGCCTGCGCCGAGTCCCAGTCCCGCTGGACCATCTCCTTGCCCTCGGGGGTGAACCAGGCGATGTCCGACAGCTCGTCGTGGGTGCCCTCCACGGGCCGGCCGTGGAAGAAGCGGCGCCTGCGGAAGACCGGATGGTCCTTGCGCAGCCACACCATCGCGCGCGTGAACGCGAGCAGCTCACCGCCGTCCTCGGGATTCTCGGGCCAGGGCACCCAGGCCAGCTCGTTGTCCTGGCAGTAGGCGTTGTTGTTGCCGCCCTGCGTGCGCGCGAACTCATCCCCGTGGCTGATCATCGGCACACCCTGGGACAGCATCAACGTCGCGATGAAGTTGCGCATCTGCCGCTGCCGCAGCTCCAGCACGGCTGGATCGTCGGTCTCGCCCTCGGCCCCGCAGTTCCACGACCGGTTGTGGCTCTCGCCGTCCCGGTTGTCCTCGCCGTTGGCATGGTTGTGCTTGTCGTTGTACGACACCAGGTCGTGCATCGTGAACCCGTCGTGACAGGTCACGAAGTTGATCGAGGCGAGCGGACGCCGGCCGTCGTCCTGGTACAGGTCCGAGGAGCCCGTGAGCCGGGAGGCGAACTCCGCCAGCGTGCGCGGTTCGCCCCGCCACACGTCCCGTACCGTGTCGCGGTACTTGCCGTTCCACTCGGTCCACAGCGGCGGGAAGTTGCCCACCTGGTAGCCGCCCTCGCCCACGTCCCACGGCTCGGCGATCAGCTTCACCTGCGAGACCACCGGGTCCTGCTGGACCAGGTCGAAGAACGACGACAGCCGGTCCACCTCGTGGAACTGCCGGGCCAGCGTCGCCGCGAGGTCGAAGCGGAAGCCGTCGACATGCATCTCGGTGACCCAGTAGCGCAGCGAGTCCATGATCAGCTGAAGGACGTGCGGGGACCGCATCAGCAGGGAGTTGCCGGTGCCCGTGGTGTCCATGTAGTAGCGCGGGTCGCTCGCCAGCCGGTAGTACTGCGGATTGTCCAGGCCCCGGAAGGACAGCGTGGGGCCCAGATGGTTGCCCTCGGCCGTGTGGTTGTAGACCACGTCCAGGATGACCTCGATACCGGCCTCGTGCAGCGCCCGCACCGCCGACTTGAACTCCAGGACCTGCTGGCCGCGGTCGCCCCAGGAGGCGTACGCGTTGTGCGGGGCGAAGAAACCGATGGTGTTGTAGCCCCAGTAGTTGTTCAGGCCCATGTCCACCAGCCGGTGGTCGTTCACGAACTGGTGGACCGGCATCAGCTCCAGCGCGGTGACGCCCAGCTCGGTGAGGTGCTCGATGATCGCCGGATGCGCCAGGGCCGCGTAGGTGCCGCGCAGCTCCTCCGGCAGCCCCGGGTGCCGCATCGTGAGGCCCTTGACATGCGCCTCGTAGATGACCGTGTGGTGGTACTCGGTGCGCGGGCGCCGGTCGTCGCCCCAGTCGAAGTACGGGTTGACCACGACCGACGTCATCGTGTGCGGGGCGGAGTCGAGGTCGTTGCGCCCGTCGGGCGCGCCGAAGTGATAGCCGTACACCTCCTCGCCCCACTCGATGGAACCGCTGATCGCGCGCGCGTACGGGTCGAGCAACAGCTTCGCGGAGTTGCAGCGCAGGCCGCGCTCGGGGGCGTACGGGCCGTGCGCCCGGAAGCCGTACCGCTGGCCCGGCATGACGCCGGGCAGGTACGCGTGCCGCACGAACGCGTCGCTCTCCCGCAGTTCCACCGCCGTCTCCGAGCCGTCGTCGTGCAGCAGACACAGCTCTACTCGGTCCGCGGCCTCCGTGAAGACCGCGAAGTTGGTCCCGGCGCCGTCGTACGTGGCACCGAGTGGATACGCCTCTCCAGGCCAGACCTGCATGGATACGACTCTTTCAGGTGTGCCTCGCCGCTGGGGGCGCCTTGGCCCCGAGTCTCCCCGAAAGTGAGGGAACCTCCTATGACTTACGTCCCTCTTACCTCACGACCAGTGCATACACACGGTATGCCGAACCAGTGGGGCAACAGGTACTCCCAGGGTTGTTGGGGGAGTAGGGGGCAACAACGTGCGCAGTGCAGTGCACCGTCATCTCGGCAAGGTGGTGGCCGGGGCCGCCATCGCGGTGGCTTCGACCGCCGTGATGGTCGCCGTCACCCTGCCGGGGTCGGCGGGGGCCGACGAATCGGATGGCCGGCAGAAGGCCGGCGGGGCCGGACAGCAGGCGGTACCGGGGCAGGGCGAGGCCGTCGCACCCGGTGTCGTCGAGGAGGCACCGGCCGAGGGCGAGAAGGGCAAGGGCAATGACCCGCTGACCGACGACGAGATGAAGCGGGCCGAACAGCTCGCGGTCAACCGGCAGTTGTTCAACGCCAGCGAGGACGTCGAGGGTGAACGCGGCCCGCAGCGCGTGAGCATCGACCTGGCCGAGCCGGAGGCCGACTCCGGCGCCGGCGCGGACGGGCCCCGGCGTGCCGACGTGACGTTCTACGACTACCGGGACGACACCCTCGTCACCAGGACCGTCGACCTCGACACCGGCAAGGTCGTGGAGACCACCAACCGGCAGGGCGTCCAGCCGCCGCCCAGCCGCGCCGAGAGCATCGAGGCGGCGAGCCTGCTGATCGCCGACCCGCTGGGCGCGGACCTCAAGGCGGACTACAAGGACGCGACCGGCAAGGAACTCACCTCACCGGACCAGCTGCGGCTGAGCGGAGGCATCTACCGGGCCACGCCGGGCGCCCAGCCCGCCGTACTGGACAAGTGCGGCGAGCACCGCTGCGTACGGCTGTTCACCAAGGTCAAGAACGGGTCGTGGATCGACACCATGTCCCTGGTGATCGACCTGAGTACCCGCAAGGTCGCCGACCTCGACGGCTGAGCCGGACCTCCGTCCACTTTTCCAACCCGCACCTCCTGCAGGGAGTCACTTCTTCATGCGCGTGCACAACAGAATCAGCCGTGCCCACCGCCGGACGGCGGCCCTCGGTGTCGCCGTGGCCGCGCTGGCCACCGGTCTGACGACCGGGACCGGACCGGCCGCCGCCCAGCCGAAGACCGCCGCCGCGGCCGCCGCCGACTGCAGCGCCGCCTACCGCATCGAGCAGAAGCTCGCCGGCGGTACGACCTGGCGGATGTGCTGGCACTACCACAGCAAGGCCGGTCTCGTCCTGGACGACGTCTCCTACCAGCCCAAGGGCGAGGCCAAGCCGATCAAGGTCCTGAACAGCGGCCGGCTCGGCCAGATCCACGTCCCGTACGACGACGGAGGCGCGGAGTACGACGACCTGACGGGCCAGGACTTCGCCAAGGACCTGATGCCCCTGGCGCCCGGCGAGTGCCCCGGCGGCACCATCAAGACCGTCAAGATCCCGGACCCGCACGAGGGCGAGAACCCGAACGTCAAGGGCCTGTGCACCACCACCCGCGCGCGGGGCCACGCCTATCGGATGCAGGGCGACACCGCGAACAAGGTCTACCAGGCCCAGGGCAAGGACCTGCTCGTCTACACGGTCAACCAGGTCGGCTGGTACGAGTACATGACCGAATGGCGTTTCCAGGACGACGGCACGATCAACATGAACGTCGGCGCCACCGGCAGCCTCTCCCCGGTCGACTACGACGCGGGTGACGGACGCGGCTGGCCCATCGGCAAGGGTCCCAAGGCCAAGGCCACCAGCCACAGCCACAACGCCTTCTGGCGGCTCGACTTCGCCCTCGACGGCTCCACCAAGAACCGGGTCGAGCAGTACGACTCGACCGTCTCCCCGCCCCGCGGCCAGCAGTTCGCCCCGACGACCAAGACCACCAGCACCAAGGTCACCAAGGAACTCGCGGGCGACGCCAAGGGCTATCGCTGGTGGCGGATGGTCAGCGCGACCGGCAAGAACAAGGACGGCCACGCGCGCTCGTACGAGTTCGTCCCCGGCCCGAGCACCAAGTACCCGGGCCGCAGTTTCACCAAGCACGACATGTACTTCACCCAGTACAACAAGTGCGAGCTCTTCGCCAGCAACAATCCGGGCTGTGCGGGCTCCCACCCCAAGTCCGTCGACAAGTGGGTAGGCGGACAGACCCTCACGCACCCCGTGGCCTGGGTCAATGTGGGCTTCCACCACATAGCCCGGGACGAGGACCAGCAGCCCATGCCGGTCCACTGGCAGGGATTCTCCATCGCCCCGCGCGATGTCACCGCCATGAATCCGCTCACTCCGGCTGAGCTGGCCGATCAGAACGGCAATCCCATGGACGGTAGTTGAGAAACGGTCCGTCCATCCGGCTGCACCTCGGGCCGCTACCGGAGTACCCTTCCTTGATCGTTGACACGGGGAGTGCTCGGGGGAGCGGAAGGCGGTGCGCGGGTGGGCTCGGGAGGGCTGGAGTTGCCCCCTGGTGACGAGGGTCACGAGGGGAACTCCGCAGACGTCCCGCCCGGCACGGTGTCCTTGGCCCGTCCGATGGACACGGGTTCCATTGGACCGGAGCTGGACTGGGACGCCGACGCCTGGCGCGAGGTACGTACGCGCGCCCAGCGAGCCGGCCGGGCCTACATCTGGCTGAATCTCGTCGAACAGCGGCTGCGCGCGGTCGTGGCCGCTGTTCTGCGTCCCATCTACGAACCCGTCCACGGCGACGAATGGGTGGTCGCCGCGGCCGGACCCGCCGGGCAGGAGTGGGTGCAGCGCGCGGTCGCGGTACGCGAAGTCAGCCGCCGCAAGGGCTACTTGCTCGACCCGGCCGACGACAACGTGCTCAGCTTCCTCACCCTGCCGCAGCTGCGCGAGCTGATGGTGCAGCACTGGCCCTGCTTCGAGCCCTATTTCGACGAGCGCCGGGACGTCGAGCTCGCCCTGGACGAGCTGGAAGTCACGCGGAATGTCGTCTCCCGCAACCGGGCCCTCTCGGAAGCGGTCCTCAATCAGGCCGAGCGGGCCTCCGCCCGCCTCCTCGACATCCTCGGCACGGGCGGCGACGTACCGTCCGCGCGCCGGCTGCCCGTCGACGCGGTCGAGGACCTCGTCGGCGAACGGTACGCGGACGTGGTCGCCGTGCACCCCGACCGGGTGCGGCTGCTGCGGCAGTTCCCCGCCGAGGACATCTTCGGCGGCGCCCGTCGGCTCGACGCCATCGGTATCGGCCTCAACCTGCTCGTGCAGAACTTCTCCGGACGACGGCTGGTCCGGCTGGCCGAGTCGGGCTGCCGGGTACGGCTGCTGTTCCTCAACCCGGCCTCCAGCGCGGTCAAGCGCCGCGAACGCGAACTGGGCATCAAACGCGGGGAGTTGAGCCGCGCGGTCGAGATGAACATCCTGCACATGCGGCGGGTGCGGTCCAGGCTGCGCGACCCGGGCGCCTTCGAGATCCAGGTCTACGACGAGACGCCGCGCTTCACCGCCTACCTCGTCGACGGCGACGGCTCGGACGGGATCGCCGTCGTGCAGTCCTATCTGCGGCGGGCGCGGGGCATGGAGGCGCCGGTGCTAGTGCTGCGCAACGGCAGCAAGGTGGTCAAGCCGGGCGAAGTCGATGAGAGCGGGCTGTTTCCGACGTACCGCGAGGAGTTCGAGCAGGCTTGGGCCGATTCGCGGCCGGTGTCCTGACAAGTCCCCCGCCGGGTAAGCGGAATGCGGTCCTCTGATTGTCAGTGGCTCATGGGAAGGTGGAGACCACTGGGGGAAAGCACCACCGAGAAGGGGGGCCAGGCATGGGCTGGCACCGAGAGCTGCTGATCGGCTTCGACCTGGAGACGACGGGCACGGACCCGCGCAAGGCGCGGATCGTCACGGGGGCCGTGATCGAGGTCAGGGCCGGGCAGCCCATAGGGCGCCGGGAGTGGCTGGCCGATCCCGGGGTGGAGATCCCGGCGGACGCGGTGGCGGTACACGGCATCAGCAATGAGCGCGCCACCGCCGAGGGCAGGCCGGCCGACCAAGTCGCCGACGCCATCGCGGACGTCCTGGCGACGTACTGGAAGACGGGCGTCCCGGTCGTCGCCTACAACGCGGCCTTCGACCTGACCCTGCTGGCGGCGGAGCTACGGCGGCACGGCCTTCCGTCGCTGCGTGACCGCCTGGGCGGCGTCGACCCCGCCCCGGTCATCGACCCGTACACCATCGACCGGTCCGTCGACCGCTACCGCCGCGGCAAGCGCAACCTCGAAGCGGTCTGCGCCGAATACGGCGTCGCCCTCGACTCCGCCCACGACGCCACCTCCGACGCCCTCGCCGCAGCGGAACTGGCCTGCGCCATAGCCACCCGCCACCCCAAGATCGCCTCCCTCGGCCCCGCCGAACTCCACCGCCGCCAAATCGAGTGGTACGCCGAAAGAGCCGCCGACTTCCAAAACTTCCTGCGCAGCAAGGGCGAGGCGGACGCGGTGATCGACGGAACATGGCCCCTACGGGAACCGGCGGACGAGCCGGTCTGACGTCTCGTCGCGGATGACAGCCGGGGGCAGTATGCCCAAGCCGCGGGCAGTCGTGCCGCCTGGGGCGGCACGGGTGGGCGCGGGCGGCACCCGTCAGCGCCGGGCTGCGCGACGCCCCCGCCCCGCACCAGCGCCGGGTACGAAGTCAGCACCGGTCACCGCAACGCCCCTCAGAACGAAAACCACCGCACCGTCTCATCCCCGTCCCGCAAAGACCCCACCCGTCGCTGAAACTCGGTCAACGCAGCAGGATTGCTCGGCGCATGCTGCGCGACCCACGCGCAACTGGCGGTCTCCCGGGCACCGCGCAGCACAGAACACCCGTCCCACTCCCGCACATCCCAGCCATACGCGTCGGTGAAGGAGTCATACGCCGCCGCAGGAAGCCCGTAACGGTCGCGGGAGAGCGCCATGACCACCAGATCGTGCTCACGCAGATCCGCCGAGAACGTCTCCAGATCGACCAACACCGGCCCGTCCGGCCCGACATGCACATTGCGGGGCAGCGCGTCGCCATGGATCGGCCCGGGCGCCAGATGAGGAACCAGGGCAGCCGCGGCCGTCGCGAATCCGTCCCGCCGCTCACGCAGATAGTCCGCGTCGGCCGGAGAGATCGCGTCACCCGCAAGCCGCAGCCAGCGTTCCACACCGCCCAGCAGATCGCGGGGCGGCAGTTCGAAGGAGGGGGAGGGCAGTGCGTGGACGACCCGTAGCAGTTCGGCCAAATCCCGTGGCTCCGCGGGCCGTACGGGATCGGGCATCCGATGCCACACGGTCACCGGATGCCCCTCGACCAGGAGTGCCTTCGGCTCGGCCGCACGCACCGCCGGCACACCCGCCGCCTCGAGCCACAGCGCGATGTCCAACTCCCTCCGGGCACGGTCCAGCAGTTCGGCGTCGCGGCCCACCTTGACGACCAGGTCACCGGCGGCGAACACGGCGTTCTCACCCAGGGCGAGCAACCGCGCATCCCGTACCGGCCCCGGCAGCACCCCTGCCGCGGCCAGCACGTCCCGCGCCCGTGCCTCGTCCATCGTCCACCTCCGAGTGATCCTGAGTGATCCCTGTGCGTCCGCGTAGGGCGTCACCTTCCCGCCATCCGCCGGTCAGTGTCGCATTCGCACAGGTCGCGCCGGGCGCGCGGTGTCTTGACGACACCGACCGCCTTCACGACCATGACGGGGCCCGTCCGAGCCGCGCAAAGGGGCTGATTCCGTGACATTGGTGACCGAGGTGCGAGGGGAGGACGCCGCGAAACGCGCGCCGAGCACCGGCCGGAAACGCCCTGCCGCCGACCACGGCGCCTGGTTCCTGGTGTTACCCGCCCTGATCCCGATCCTGCTGCTGAGCGTCGGACCGCTGCTGTACGGGATCCTGCTGGCGTTCACCGACGCCCAGTCGGGCCGCACCGAGCCCACGGAGTGGATCGGCACGCTCAACTTCCGGGATCTGCTGCACGACACGCTGTTCTGGGAGTCGTTCCGGATCGGGTTGGTCTGGGCCGTCGGCGTGACCGTGCCGCAGTTCCTGCTCGCCCTCGGTCTCGCCCTGCTGCTCAACCAGGAGCTGCGCCTGAGATGGCTGGCCCGTGCGCTGGCCATCATCCCGTGGGCGATGCCCGAGGTGGTCGTCGGCGTGATGTGGCGGCTCGTCTACAACCCGGACGCGGGCATCCTCAACGAGACCCTGCGCGACCTCGGCCTCGGCGACGGCCGGGACTGGCTCAGCGGCCTGGCGACCGCCCTGCCCGCGGTGATCGTCGTCGGCGTCTGGGCGGGCATGCCGCAGACGACCGTCGCCCTGCTCGCCGGGCTGCAGAACACCCCGCGCGAACTCCACGAGGCGGCCGCCATGGACGGCGCGGGCGCCTGGCGCCGGTTCCGTACGGTCACCTGGCCCGCCCTCAGACCGGTCGCGCTGGCGATCACCGCCCTCAACTTTATTTGGAACTTCAATTCGTTCGCCCTGGTCTATGTGCTGACCAGCGGCGGACCCGGCGGCCGCACCCGCCTGCCCATGCTGTTCGCCTACGAAGAGGCCTTCCGCTACGGGCAGTTCGGCTATGCGGCGGCGATGGGATGCGTGATGGTCGCGGTGATCTCGGTGCTCCTCGCCGTCTTCCTCGCCGGCCGTCTGAGGGGAGGACAGGACACATGAGGACCAGCCAGGCGGCCCGCGCGGGCCAGTACGTGGCGCTGCTCGGGTATCTCGTCTTCCTCGCCTTTCCCTTCCTCTGGCTGATCTCCACCGCGTTCAAACCGCCACGCGAGCTGGGCAGCCTGCACCCCACCTGGATCCCGGAGAACCCCACCCTGGCCAACTTCCACCAGGCCTTCGACGAACAGCCGCTGCTGCACGCCGCGTTCAACTCCCTCGTCGCGGCGCTCGGGGCCGCGGTGATCGCCGTACTGATCGCGACACCGATGGCGTACGTCATGGCCCGGCACCGCACCCGGCTCGCGAGGGCCGCGACCGGCTGGGTGGTCGTCAGCCAGGCGTTCCCGCTGGTGCTGGTGATCATCCCGCTGTTCCTGGTGCTGAAGAACCTGCGGCTGATCAACTCCGTGCCCGGACTGGTCATGGTGTACGTGGTGTGGGCACTGCCGTTCGCGCTGTGGATGCTCGTGGGGTACGTACGCGCGGTGCCGGCCGAGTTGGAGGAGGCGGCGGCCGTCGACGGTGCCGGGCGGCTGCGCACCCTTGTCTCGGTGGTCGCGCCGCTGCTCGCACCGGGGATCGTGGCGACGGCGCTGTTCGCGTTCATCACCGCGTGGAACGAGTTCTTCTTCGCGCTGGTGCTGCTCAAGACACCGGAGAAACAGACGCTGCCGGTCGTGCTCACCCACTTCATCGGGGCGGAGGGCGTCGCCGACCTCGGCCCGCTCGCCGCCGCCGCGTTCCTCGCCACCCTGCCCTCGCTGGTCGTCTTCGCGATCATCCAGCGACGGATCACGGGCGGCATGCTCGCCGGGGCGGTGAAGAGCTGATGCGCATCATCTGGCGCGGTCTGCGGCCCCGATGGATCCCGGCCCTGGCGCTGGCCCTCACCATGCTGCTGACCGGCTGCACCAACGACGACGTGGCCCAGGACGGCCGTATCACGCTGCGCTTCCAGTCCCTCGCCTGGCAGGAGGAATCCGTCGTCGCCAACAAGGAGCTGGTGGCGCAGTGGAACGTGTCCCATCCCGAGGTCAAAGTCGAGTACGTGCAGGGGAGTTGGGACAGCGTCCACGACCAGCTGCTCACCTCCTTCGAGGGCGGTGAGGCGCCGGACATCATCCACGACGCCTCGGACGACCTCGCGGACTTCGCGTACGGCGGCTATCTGGCCGACCTCACGGACCTGCTGCCGCAGCGGCTGAAGTCCGACATCCCGCAGCGCAGTTGGCGCACGACGACCTTCGGGGACGGGATCTACGGCGTGCCGTTCCTCCAGGAGCCTCGCGTGCTCATCGCCAACGCCACCTGGCTGCGGCAGTCCGGCGTGCGGATCCCCACGCCCGAAAAGCCCTGGAGCTGGACCGAGTTCCGGCAGGTCACCGAGGAGCTGAGCGGAGAGGGGAAGTACGGCGTGGCCTGGCCGCTCAAGGAACCCGTCTCCGCCACGCTCAACCTGTCCCTGTCCACCGGAGGACAGCTGTTCCACCGGAACCAGGACGGCAAGGTCGCCATCCGCTTCGGGGCGGCCGACCAGGTGGTGCCGGACACCATCCACGACCAGGTCAACACCGACCGCAGCGCCTCGCCCACCACCCTCGGCAGTGGCGGCTCGGACACCCTGCCGGGCTTCTTCGGCGGGAAGTACGCGATGGTCCCGCTCGGCTTCTCGTACCGCCAGCAGATCGTGCAGCAGGCTCCCAAGGGCTTCGACTGGCAGGTGCTGCCCGCCCCCGCCGGAGCCGACGGGCTCGCCCAGGGAGTCAGCCCGCAGACGCTGTCCATCGCCGAGGACAGCCCGCACAAGAAGGAGGCCGCCGAGTTCATCGACTTCCTGCTCCGGCCGGAGAACATGGTCCGGCTGGCCCTGGGCGACTGGATGCTCCCCACCGGCACACAGGCACTGAAAGACCCCGCCCTGCACACCGCCGAGCACGACTGGGTCACCGGCACCGCCCTCGCCGCCCAGCTGCGCTCGGCACCCGCGCAGTCCGTCCGCGGCTATCCCGAGTGGAAGGACAAGGTGGCCACCCCGGCGTTCCAGGAGTACTACAGCGGGGCGATCGACATCGACGACCTGCGCAGACGCCTGGAGGAGGACGGCAATCTGGTGCTGGCGCGCTACCAACGCTGACGGCCCACCATTCCGTTTGCACGAGACGTCTCGTCTCGAATACTGTCGCTCGCATGACCGCCCCCGCCCACATCGCCATGTTCTCCATCGCCGCCCACGGCCACGTGAACCCCAGCCTCGAAGTGATCCGCGAGCTCGTCGCGCGCGGGCACCGGGTGACGTACGCGATCCCTCCGGTGTTCGCGGAGAAGGTCGCCGAGACCGGCGCCGAGCCCAAGCCGTGGAACTCGACGCTGCCCTCGCCCGACGACGACCCGGAGGAGTGGGGGAGCACCCTGCTGGACCATGTCGAGCCGTTCCTCGACGACGCGATCCAGGCGCTGCCCCAGTTGATCGCCGCGTACGAGGGCGACGAGCCGGACCTCGTGCTCCAGGACATCACCGCCTACCCGGCCCGCGTCCTGGCCCACCGCTGGGGCGTGCCCGCGATCTCGCTCTCCCCGACCATGGTCGCCTGGGAGGGCTATGAGCAGGAGGTCGCCGAGCCCATGTGGGAGGAGCCGAAGAAGACCGATCGCGGGCGTGCCTACTACGCCAAGTTCCACAACTGGCTGCGGGAGAACGGGATCACCCAGCACCCCGACCCCTTCGTCGGCCGCCCCGCCCGCTCCCTGGTCCTCATCCCGAAGGCCCTCCAGCCCAACGCCGACCGGGTCGACGAGAGCGTGTACACCTTCGTCGGCGCCTGCCAGGGCGACCGCTCGCACGAGGGCGACTGGCAGCGGCCGGCCGGCGCCCAGAAGGTGGCCCTGGTGTCGCTGGGATCGTCCTTCACCAAGCAGCCCGGGTTCTACCGCGAGTGCGTCAAGGCGTTCGGCGAGCTGCCGGGCTGGCACCTGGTCCTGCAGATCGGCAGGCACGTGGACCCCGCCGAGCTGGGTGCCGTACCGGACAACGTCGAAGTACGGTCCTGGATCCCGCAGTTGGCGGTCCTCAAGCAGGCCGATCTGTTCGTCACGCACGCCGGGGCGGGCGGCAGCCAGGAGGGAATGGCGACGGCCACGCCGATGATCGCCGTACCGCAGATGGTGGACCAGTTCGGCAACGCGGACATGCTCCAGGCGCTCGGTGTGGCCCGTCACCTTCCGATGGAGGAGGCGACCGCCGAGGCGCTGCGCACCGCCGCCCTCGCGCTCGTCGACGATCCCGAGGTCGCCCGGCGGCTGCGGGGCCTCCGGGCCGAGATGGCCCAGGAGGGCGGCACGCAGCGGGCGGCGGACCTCATCGAGGCGGAACTGCCCCGGAAGGTGTGAGCAGGAGAGGGCCCGTTGGCTCCCCTGTAGCCAACGGGCCCTCCGTTCGGGGGTGAGGTCAGACCCTCACCGGCTCACCCTCGTCGTCCCGCGACTGCGTTTCCCGCGTCACGGCCTTGGGCGCCTCGTCGTGCGTGAGGTCCGGCATCCGGTTCAGCCACTTCGGCAGATACCAGTTGCGCTCGCCCAGCAGCGCCATCACCGCCGGGAGCAGCACGCCCCGGATGATCGTCGCGTCGATGAGCACCGCGGCCGCGAGGCCCACGCCCATCTGCTTCATGGACTGCATCGACAGCGTTCCGAAGATCGCGAACACGGCGACCATGATGACCGCGGCGCTGGTGACGACACCGGCCGTGGTGACCACACCGTGGGCGATCGCGTCCTTCGTCGTCCGGCCGCGCAGTCGCGCCTCGCGGATCCGCGAGACCACGAACACGTGGTAGTCCATCGACAGGCCGAACAGGATCACGAAGAGGAACAGCGGCAGCCAGGTGATGATGGCGCCGACGCCCTCCGCGCCCACCAGGGACGCGCCCCAGCCGTGCTGGAAGACGGCGACGAGGATGCCGTACGCCGCTCCCACCGACAGCAGGTTCAGCACGATCGAGGTGATCGCGATGGTCAGCGAGCGGAAGCACAGCAGCATCAGCAGGAAGGCGAAGACCACGACGAACGCGAAGACCGGGACGACCGCTCCGGCCAGCTGGTCGTTGAAGTCCTTCGAGCCGGCGACCTGCCCGGTGATCGGCGCGTCGACGCCGTCGACCTTGCCGAGCGTGGCCGGCCGTACCTCGTCGCGCAGCTTGTCCAGGCTCGCGCCCGCTTTGTCCAGGTCGGAGCCGCCGACCAGCGGGACGTAGACGAAGGCGACGTTCTGCGCGTCGTGCAGCTTGATGTCCACCGGGCCGCGCGAGGCACCCGAACTGATCGCCTGCTCACGGAAGTCCGTGAGCGCGGCCTGCACCTGGGGAGCGTTGATGTCGTCGGCCTTGACGACCACCTCGGCCGGCTCGGAGCCGCCGGGGAAGGCGTCGTTGACGCGGTTGTACGTCTGCACGATCGGCAGCGAGTCGCCGAACTCCTGGTCCAGCGTGAGGTTCTGCGTCTTCATGCCCACCGCCGGAGCCGCGATCGCCAGCAGCACGCCGGCCGCCACGACGACGGAGGCGAGGGGCTTCGCGAGCACGCCCTTGAGGACGGCGGTCCAGAACCGGCTGTCCGAGCCGCCACCCTTGCGCTGACGGCGGCGCAGGAACAGAATCCGCCCCTTCTCCACCCGCCCGCCGAGCAGCGAAAGGAGCGCGGGCAGGACGGTCACGGAGCCGACCATGGCGACGGCCACGACCATCAGCGAGGCCAGGCCCATCGCCTCGAACTCGGCGAGCCCGGTGAACAGCATGCCCGCCATCGCCACGCACACCGTGACACCCGAGACGATGATCGCGCGCCCACTGGTGGCGGCGGCGATCCGCAGAGCGGTCTGCGCATCCCGGCCGGCCTCCCGCTCCTCGCGCTCGCGGCGCAGATAGAACAGGCAGTAGTCGACGCCGACGGCCAGACCGACCAGCAGCATCACGGAGTTCGCGGTCTCACTCATCGGCATCACATGGCTGACGATGCCCATCAGACCCATCGTCGCCATGATCGCGGTGATCGCCAGCAGCACCGGCAGCAGCGCCGCGACCAGCGCGCCGAAGGCGATCAGCAGAATGCCGAGGGCCACCGGCACCGCCGAGAACTCGGCCTTCTGGAAGTCGTCCCCGAACGCGTCGTCGAACGTCTTCATCATGCTGGCGGAGCCGATCTCCTCGATCCGCAGCGCCCCATGGTCCTTCTGCACGTCCTCGACGGCCTTGAGGACCGGCTCGACCCGCTCGCCCGCGGTCTCCGCGTCCCCGCGGATGTCGAACTGCACGAGCGCGCTGCGGCCGTCCTTCGAGATCGTGTCGCTCTCGTACGGCGACGTCACGTCCGTGACCTCACCGGTCCCCTCGACCGCCTTGACCACGGACTCGACCGCGGCCCGGAAGTCGGCGTCCGTGGCCTTGACGCCGCCGTCCTTCGACTGGATCAGGACGGTCTCACCGGCCGGCTCGTCGATCCCGGCGTCCTCGATGATCCTGGCGGCGGTGTGTGTCTCGCCCTTGAGCTGATCGCTGTCCTTGACGTCGACCCGGCCCGCGGCCGACCCGAGCCCCATCGCCAGGACGACGAACAGCACCCAGATACCGACGGCAGCCCATCGGTGCCGGGCGCTCCAGCCGCCGGCCCGGGCGGCGATGCCCCGCACCCGTATATCTCCGTTCCCCATGACGGGCTTGCCCCCTCGTCAACGGTGCCGGCCCCCTGCCGTCACCTTTAGTTTCGAAGGTATGGGCCGGATAAAGCCATCTCGTCGTGCTGCCCGGTGAGGTGCCCTGGCCGCGAGTCATCCCTTCGGGTACCGAGGTCTCACCACTGGGGAGGACCGTGGTCCCTTACATCTACTCGGAGTCCTCGGGGGCGGGGACCAGGGTGCGCATAAGCTGGGCTGATGACGATGTATGCGGCGCTGCTGCGCGGAATCAACGTGGGCGGCAGCAGGAAGGTCCCGATGGCCGAGCTGCGCACGCTCATGGAGGGCCTCGGCCACGACGGCGTACGCACCTATCTGCAGAGCGGCCAGGCCGTGTTCTCCAGCGGCCACGGCGACGCGGAATCCCTCGCCGCGGAGCTGACACGGGCGATCGAGAAGCACTTCGGCTTCGGCGTCGACGTGATCGTGCGCGACCACGCCTATCTGAAGGCGATCGCCGAGGCCTGTCCGTTCCCGGCCGCCGACCTCGAGGCCAAGCAACTGCACGTCATCTACTTCTCCGCGCCGGTCGACCCCGACCGCTTCGCCGAGATCGACCAGGCCGCATACCTTCCCGAGGAGTTCCGCCTCGGCGACCGCGCGCTGTACCTGTACGCGCCGAACGGCCTGGGCCGCTCCAAGCTCGCCGAGCACCTCTCCAAGCCCCGGCTGAACAAGGGCGTGATCGCCACGTCCCGCAACTGGAACACGGTCGTCAAGCTCGTGGAAATGACCGGTGACTGAGGACGATTCCGCCGTGAAGGCAGCCATCGAGGGCGAGTTGAGGCTGCTCACCCCCGAGGTCCGCCGCTCGCCCGAGCTGCTCGGGGCGCTGCTGCACCCCGACTTCCATGAGATCGGCGCTTCCGGCCGGGTCTGGGACCGGGCCTCGATCATCGCCTCGCTGGCCGCGACGACCGAGCCCGGTGCCCGGCCGATCGGCACCTCTCGTATGAAGGGCGTCCAGCTCGCGCCCGACCTCGTCCACCTCACCTTCGACACGGACAACAACGGCCGCCGCGCACACCGCAGTTCCCTGTGGCGGCTCACCCACAGGGGCTGGCTCCTCTACTTCCACCAGGCCACGCCGTTCACCTCCGACGCAGAGTGACCTTCCGTACGCCGTTGTAGGTGGTGTACGAGGTGATCTCGTCCGGCACCGTCAGCGGCGGGCTCGCGTACAGCCGGCGCAGTTCCTCCTCCGACCGGGCCGCGGCCACCGCGTCGGTCAGCGCGAGGTCCTCATCGGTGAGCAGCGCGTCGTTCTCGATCTCGGGGCCCCAGCTGTCCCAGGGGAGGAGTTCCACGCCGTTCAGCGCGGCCAGATCGCGGCGGACGTTGGCCCGTACGAACCACAGACCCGTGTACGACAGCCCCTCGATCCCATTGAGGTCGATCAGACCGAAGCCCTGCGGGTCCGCCCGCCCCTCGCGACACGCCCGCCAGGCGTCCGCGGCCACCACGAACTGATCGCGGGGCACGTCGAGGGGGTCGAAGGGAACGTCGTGCTCGTGGTGGACCTGCGGGTCGGCCAGCCGCCAACTCCCGTCCGGAAGGCGGTACTCGGTGACCCAGTGGTCGGAGTGGAAGCCCTCGTCGAAGTACGTGGCGAAGCCGCACCGGATCCGCGCCGCCGTCCCTGTCGCCCGCAGCAGCGAGCAGTGCAGCAACGCGAAGTCCCGGCACGTCCCCACGAACCGTCGCGCCGGCTCCCGGGGCTCGGTCAGCGGCGTGTCCCCGCGCTCACGCAGAATCTGCAGGAGTTCGGTGACGTACCGCGCCTCGGCATCGTCGTGCAGCCGCCGCTCGGGGACGACGTATCCGAACTGCTCTCCCTCGCCCCGATGGATGATCAGATCCCGTACGACGCGGGCGAGTTCACCGGGATCACGCGGCAGCCCGCTCGTGTCGAGGTCACCCGGGTCGCTGTACACCGTCTGCTTCAGGTGGATGTCCATGCCCGGACACTTGGCTCTGCCCCAGGGGCAAAGTCAACCCCCGTCGGGTCCGTCAGGCGCCGACCGCCGTCAGCATCGGCGTGCGTGCCGCGTCGTAGCGCTCCAGCAGTACCCGCGCCACCTCCGGTGCCGGGCCCAGCACATCGGCCAGTACGTCCGCCTCGGCCGCGCCGCGGGCGATGCGGTCCGGCAGGAAGCCGGGGGCCAGGACGTACGGGGCGACGGCGATCTTCGAGCAGCCCAGGGACCTGAGCTCCCGCACCGCGTCCTCGGTGCGGGGCAGGGCCGCGGAGGCGAACGCGGGTCGCACGGCGCACCAACCGGTGTGCCACCACTCCCGCGCGATGTCGGCGATCACCGCGATCGCCTCCGGGTCGGTGGACCCCGCCGAGGCCAGCACGACCCCGGTCGAGGACTTGTCGGCGGGCGTCAGTCCCGCCTCGTACAACCGCCGTTCAAGGGCCTGGAGGAGCAGCGGGGACGGGCCCAGCACCTCCGCCTGGCGGATCCGCAGCCGCGGCGGGGCGTCTCGCAGTACGGCGGGGATGTCGGCCTTCGCGTGGAAGGCGCGGGTCAGCAGCAGCGGCAGGGCTACGACGTCCTGGACGCCCTCCGCCGCCAGGGACTCCAGCACGCCCTGTACGGACGGGACGTTGAAGTCCAGGAAGCCGGTCTCCACGCGCAGCCCCGGCCGCCGCGACCGTACCCGGCGCACCAGGGCATGGACGGTCGCGGCGTGCCGCGGGTCGCGGCTGCCGTGGGCGATGACGAGAAGGACCGGCTTCTTGTTCATGGGACTCAGCTCTTCACCAGCAGACCGCGGGTGCGCAGTACCCACCGCTCCAGCGGGCTGAAGATCAGCAGATCGATGGCGATACCGACGAACAGGATGAGCAGGATGGCGAGGAAGACCGTCGCCATGCTGCTGTTGGTGCGGCCCACCTCCAGCAGCTGGCCGAGGCCCACGCCCAGGTCCGGGGCCTGCGCGATGATCTCCGCGGCCATCAGCGAGCGCCAGGAGAAGGCCCACCCCTGCTTCAGCCCCGCCACATAGCCGGGCAGCGCCGCGGGCATCACGATGTGCCAGGTACCGCGCAGTCCGGTCGCCCCCAGCGTCCGCCCCGCGCGCAGGATCAGCGGCGGCACCTGGTCGACGCCGGACACCAGACCGTTGGCGATCGACGGCACCGCGCCGAGCAGGATCACCGCGTACATCATCTCGGGCTTCAGGCCCAGCCAGATCACGGCGGCCGGCACCCACGCCACCGACGGCAGCGACTGCAGACCGGACAGGATCGGGCCGATGGCCGCGCGCACGAACTTCACCCGGGCCACGAGCAGGCCGAGCGGTGTGCCGATGACGAGGGCGAGCGCGAAGCCGAACAGGCCCCGCGAGACGCTCGTCCAGATGTAGTCGAGCAGCGTGCCCTTCAGCCACGCGTCCTCGACCTCGGCCCACACGGCACCGGGGGAGGGCAGCTTCGCGGGGTCGTCGACGATCTTCAGGGAGATCAGTCCCTGCCAGACGACGAGGACCACGGCGATCGCGATGATGGGCGGCAGGATCTTCTCGCGGAGGGTCTGCCGGAAGGGCGGCCGGCCGCTGACCGAGGTCTCCAGCGCGTCGAGGCCCGCCTCGATGCTCCCGGGGTCCTCCGTCGTCTTCGTGTCAGTGCTGGCCATGACGGCGGATCTCCCCACGCAGTACATCGGTGATCTCAAGGGACAGTTCGGCGACCGGGGCGTCCTCGATGCGGCGGGGCTGCGGGATGCCGACCGTCCACTCGCGGGCGATCCGGCCGGGCCGGGACGACAGCAGGATGACGCGCTGCGCCAGCCGCACCGCCTCGCGCACGTTGTGCGTGACGAAGAGAACGGACACCCCGGTCTCCGCCCAGATCCGCGTCAGCTCGTCGTGCAGCACGTCCCGCGTGATGGCGTCCAGCGCCGCGAACGGCTCGTCCATCAGCAGCAGCCGGCTCTCCTGCGCGAGCGCGCGGGCGAGGGCGACACGCTGGCGCATACCGCCGGACAGCTCGTGCACCCGCTTGCCGTGCGCGCCCTTGAGCCGTACGAGTTCGAGCAGTTCCTCGGCCTTGTCGCGCCGCTCGTTCTTCGCGACCCCCCTGAGCTTGAGGGCGAGTTCGATGTTCTTGCCCGCGGTCAGCCACGGGAAGAGGGCGTGCTCCTGGAACATCAGGGCCGGGCGCCCGTCCGTCGTGATGGACCCGGCGGTGGGCGCGTCGAGCCCCGCCACCAGGTTCAGCAGCGTGGACTTGCCGCAGCCCGAGGCCCCCAGGAGCGTGACGAACTCGCCGGGCGCGACATCGATGCTGATGTCGTCCAGCACGAGCTGCTGTCCGGCGGGGCCCGCGAACGACTTCGAGACGTGCTCGATCCGGGCGGCGTGTTCGTCCGTCGCGGCGCCGTCGGCGGCCTTGGCGAGGGTCGTGGTCGTGGCCATGGTCGTCACCTCCTGGGAACTCATCGGGTCGTTCGGTCAGCTCGCGCCGAGACCGGCGTCGTCGACGGTGCTCTCGCCCTCGGCCTTGAGGACCTTGTTGAGCAGCGTGAGGTCGTAGATGCCGGTCAGGTCCGGCTTCTCCAGCAGGCCGGCCTTGACCGCGTGCTCCGCCTCGGTGTTCAGGGTGGCGGCCAGCGGGTCGTCGGTGAACTGGATCGACGACCAGGCCGGGTCGAGGACATCGGCGGGCAGCGCCTTGCCCGAGTCCGCCTCGAGCTGCTTGTTCGCCGCCGCCTTGGCCTCGTCCGGGTTGGCGTTGATCCACTTGTTGGCCTCGACCGAGGCCTTCAGCACCGCCTCGACGGCCTTCGGGTGCTCCTTGAGGAATTCCTGTCGCACGATGATGTTCGTGATCACGAACTTCTTGTCCGGCCACAGGTCCGCCTCGTCCAGCAGCACCTTGCCGCCCTCGGCGACGAGCTTGGACGCGGTCGGCTCCGGCACCCAGGCGCCGTCGACGGAACCCGACTTGTAGGCGTCCGGGGTCACCTTGTTGTCGGTGCGGACCACCGAGACGTCGCCCTTGCCGCTCTCCGCGTCGACCTTCCAGCCCTGCTCCGAGATCCAGTTGAGGAACGCCACGTCCTGCGTGTTGCCCAGCTGCGGGGTCGCGATCTTCTTGCCCTTGACGTCCTTCAGGGACTTGATCTTGTCCGGGTTGACGACGAGCTTCACACCGCCGGACGCCGAACCGCCGATGATGCGCAGATTCTTGCCGCCGGACGCGGTGTAGCCGTTGATCGCCGGGGAGGGGCCGATCCAGCCGATGTCGATGGAGTCGGAGTTCAGCGCCTCGATCTCGGAGGGACCGGCGTTGAAGATCTGGTACTGGGCCTTGGTCGCGCCGAGCGCCTTCTGGAAGTAGCCCTTGTTCGCCCCCACGAGAGCGGTGCCGTGGGTCAGGTTCCCGAAGTAGCCGATCCGGACGGAGTCGAGACCGTCGGTCTTCTCCGCCCCCGCGGCCACCTTGGCGGTGTCGTCGTCCTCGGCCTGAGAGCCGTAGCCGCAGGCGGCGAGGGTGAGGAGGGGGAGCGCGGCGATGACCGCGAGGGTGCGACGTACGGCGAATGTGGCAGGCACGGGAGGGGTTCCTCTCGGAGGCCCGGCGGTCACGGTCTCTCAGGTCGTGGCCGGGAGGTCGGCAGGTTTTCGTCTACGGCGGTGGGGGGTGAGGGCGCGCGAGCGGTGCGCGTACGTCAGCACGCACATCGCGCCACTCCGCCCTGCCCGCTGCCGAGGGCGCCGCTGCCGACGCGGCCGCCCTCCTTCGCGAACGTGGAGTAGACATCGGGAGAGTCCATGGTCAGAAGTCCCACCCGTCGTCGTCGCCCTCGTCCCGGACCGGCTCCGGGGAGGCGAACGACTCGCCGACCATGCCCGCGGTGAGCGTGGTGCCGTCGTTCGGGTCGATCAGGATGAACGAGCCGGTGCGGCGCGAGTCGGCGTAGGAGTCGACCGGCAGCGGCTCGGCGGTGCGGATCTTCACCCGGCCGATGTCGTTGGCGACGAGCTGTCCCGGGTGCGGGTGCAGGGACAGGTCGGCGAGCGTGAGCCGGGACGGGATGTCCTTGACGATCGCCTTGACCGTGCGGGTGCCGTGCTTGAGCAGCACCCGGTGGCCGACGGTCAGCGGGGCGTCCGCGACATGGCAGACGGTCGCCTCGATGTCCTGCGTGGTGGGCGGCGCGTCCTTGCTGGGCACGATGAGGTCGCCGCGCGAGATGTCGATGTCGTCCTCGAGCAGGAGCGTCACCGACTGGGTGGTCCAGGCGACGTCGACGGGCTTGCCGAGCAGGTCGATACCGCTGATCTTCGTCGAGCGGCCGGACGGCAGCACCGAGACCTGCTCGCCGACGCGGAACGAACCGGCGGCGATCTGGCCCGCGTAGCCCCGGTAGTCCGGGTGCTCGGCGGTCTGCGGCCGGATCACGTACTGCACGGGCAGCCGGGCGTGGCAGTGGCTCAGGTCGTGGGCGACGGGCACCGTCTCCAGGTGCTCCAGCACCGTCGGGCCGCCGTACCAGTCCATGACCGCGGACGGCTCCACCACGTTGTCGCCCGCGAGCGCCGAGATCGGGATCGCGGTGACCTCGGGGACGCCCAGCTCGGTCGCGTACGCCGTGAACTCCTCGGCGATCGCGGCGAACACGGCTTCCTTGTAGTCGACGAGGTCCATCTTGTTGACGGCGAGGACCACGTGCGGGACGCGCAGCAGCGCGGCCAGCGCCGCGTGCCGGCGGGTCTGCTCGACGACGCCGTTGCGCGCGTCGATCAGGATGACCGTCAGCTCGGCGGTGGAGGCGCCGGTGACCATGTTGCGGGTGTACTGCACATGGCCGGGGGTGTCGGCGAGGATGAAGCGGCGCTTGGGGGTGGCGAAGTAGCGGTAGGCGACGTCGATGGTGATGCCCTGCTCGCGCTCGGCGCGCAGACCGTCGGTGAGGAGGGCGAGGTCGGGGGCGTCCTGGCCGCGGTTGCGGGAGGCGTGCTCGACGGCCTCCAGCTGGTCCGTGAGGATCGACTTGGAGTCGTGCAGCAGCCGTCCGACGAGCGTGGACTTGCCGTCGTCGACCGAGCCCGCCGTCGCGAAACGCAGCAGGGTGGTCTCCGACAACTGCTCGACCGACAGCGGCTCGGTGGGTTCCGTGGTGCTGGTCATCGTTAGAAGTACCCCTCGCGCTTACGGTCTTCCATCGCGGCCTCGGACATCTTGTCGTCGGCGCGGGTGGCGCCGCGCTCGGTGAGCCGGGACGCGGCGATCTCGGCGATCACGGCCTCCAGAGTCGTCGCGTCGGAGTCGACGGCGCCGGTGCAGGACATGTCGCCGACGGTGCGGTAGCGCACTTGCCGCTTCTCCACCGTCTCTGTCGCCTTCGGCCCGCCCCACTCGCCGGCGGTCAGCCACATGCCGGCCCGCTGGAACACCTCCCGCTCGTGCGCGAAGTAGATCTCTGGCAGCTCGATCTCCTCGCGGGCGATGTACTGCCACACGTCCAGCTCGGTCCAGTTGGACAGCGGGAAGACGCGCACGTGTTCGCCGGGTGCGTGGCGGCCGTTGTAGAGGTTCCACAGCTCGGGGCGCTGGCGGCGCGGGTCCCACTGCGAGAACTCGTCCCGCAGCGAGAACACCCGCTCCTTGGCGCGGGCCTTCTCCTCGTCCCGCCGCCCGCCGCCGAAGACGGCATCGAACTTCTCCGCCTGGATCTTCTCGGTCAGCGGCAGTGTCTGCAGCGGATTCCGCGTCCCGTCCGGGCGATCCTTGAGGACACCGCGGTCGATGTAGTCCTGCACGGACGCGACATGCAGCCGCAGGCCGTGCTGGGCGACCGTACGGTCCCGGTACTCCAGCACCTCGGGGAAGTTGTGCCCGGTGTCCACGTGCAGCAGCGAGAAGGGGATCGCCGCGGGGGCGAACGCCTTCAGCGCCAAGTGCAGCATGACGATGGAGTCCTTGCCGCCGGAGAAGAGGATCACCGGCCGCTCGAACTCACCCGCCACCTCACGGAAGATGTGCACGCCCTCGGACTCCAGGGCGTCGAGGTGGGACAGGGCGTACGGGGTGTCCGTACCCTCCTGCGCCGTGACCACGGTCGTCGTCATGCCAGTCCCCTTTCGGTGAGCAGGCCGTAAAGCGCGGCCGCGGACTCCTGCACGGTCTGGTTGTGCGACTCGATCCGCAGGTCGGGCGACTCGGGCTCCTCGTACGGGTCGTCGACCCCGGTCAGCCCGGTCAGCTCGCCCGCCGCCTGCTTGGCGTACAGACCCTTCACATCGCGTACGGAGCACACCTCGACCGGGGTGGCCACATGCACCTCCAGGTACGGCGCCCCGCTGTCCTGGTGGCGCTTGCGCACCGCCTCGCGGCTGTCGGCGTACGGCGCGATCACCGGGACCAGGGCCTTGACGCCGTTGCGGGCCAGCAGTTCGGCGAGGAAGCCGATGCGCTGCACATTGGTGTGCCGGTCCTCGCGGGAGAAGCCGAGGCCGGCCGAGATGAACTCGCGGATCTCGTCGCCGTCGAGCACCTCGACACGGTGGCCCTCCTCGCGCAGCCGGCCGGCCAGCTCGTACGCGATCGTGGTCTTGCCGGCGCTCGGCAGACCCGTGAGCCAGACGGTGGCTCCGGTCGTCACTTGCATCTCCAGGGTCGGGTTGATGGTCACAGGTGCAGCCCGCACTCGGTCTTGGCGCGGCCCGCCCAGCGGCCGGCGCGTGCGTCCTCGCCCTCCAGAACGCGGCGGGTGCAGGGGGCGCAGCCGACGGAGGAGTAGCCGTCCATCAGCAGCGGGTTGGTCAGAACGCCGTGTTCGGCGACATAGGCGTCGACGTCGTCCTGACTCCAGCGGGCGATCGGCGAGATCTTGACCTTCTGGCGCTTCTCGTCCCAGCCGACGACGGGGGTGTCGGCGCGGCTCTCGGACTCGTCGCGGCGCAGTCCGGTCGCCCAGGCCGCGTAGTCCTTGAGGCCTTCCTCCAGCGGCTGGACCTTGCGCAGCTTGCAGCACAGGTCGGGGTCGCGGTCGTGCAGCTTCGGGCCGTACTGGGCGTCCTGCTCCGCGACCGTCTGACGCGGGGTCAGCGTGATGACGTTGACGTCCATCACCGCCTCCACCGCGTCCCTGGTCCCGATCGTCTCCGGGAAGTGATAGCCGGTGTCGAGGAACACCACGTCAACACCGGGCAATGCACGGGAGGCGAGGTGCGCGACGACCGCGTCCTCCATGGAAGAGGTAACGCAGAAACGGTTCCCGAAGGTGCGGGCGGCCCACTGGAGAATCTCCAGCGCCGAGGCGTCCTCCAGGTCACGGCCCGCCTGCTCGGCGAGCGCCTTGAGATCGTCGGTCGTGCGCTCTTCCTGAACGGTGTTCATATCTGTTTGCCCCCTGCGTCGGTCGGTCGAAGACCCCGGGTCAGCAGCCCGAGGAACTTCAACTGGAATGCGCGGTTGCACGCCGCGCATTCCCACGCGCCGTGACTGCCTTCCGAGGCTTCACTCGGCCGAAGGTCCTCGTCGCCGCAGTAGGGGCAGTAGAAGGGGGCCGCGCGCTCGCTCATGAGAGGGACTCCTCACTGGCCCGCGAGGCCCAGGCGGCGAACCGCTCGCCCTCCTCGCGCTCCGCCTCGAAACGCTTGAGCACACGCTCCACGTAGTCCGGCAGCTCGTCCGACGTCACCTTCAGACCGCGCACCTTGCGGCCGAAGCCGGCCTCCAGACCGAGCGCGCCGCCCAAGTGCACCTGGAAGCCCTCGACCTGCTCACCCTGGTCGTTGAGGACCAGCTGCCCCTTGAGACCGATGTCCGCCACCTGGATACGGGCGCAGGCGTTCGGGCAGCCGTTGATGTTGATGGTGATCGGCTCGTCGAAGTCCGGGATACGGCGCTCCAGTTCGTCGATCAGCGCGGAGCCGCGCGCCTTGGTCTCGACGATGGCGAGCTTGCAGTACTCGATGCCGGTGCAGGCCATGGTGCCGCGCCGGAACGGCGAGGGCTTCACCGTGAGGTCCAGCGCCTGCAGGCCCTCGACCAGCGACTCGACCTGCTCCTCGGCGACATCGAGGACGAGCATCTTCTGCTCGGCGGTGGTCCGCACCCGGCCCGAGCCGTGGGCCTCGGCCAGCTCGGCGATCTTCGTGAGGGTGGTGCCGTCCACGCGGCCCACGCGCGGGGCGAAACCGACGTAGAAACGGCCGTCCTTCTGCCGGTGCACACCGACGTGGTCGCGCCAGCGCTCCACGGGCTGGGCGGGCGCCGGGCCGTCGATCAGCTTGCGCTTCAGGTACTCGTCCTCCAGGACCTGGCGGAACTTCTCCACGCCCCAGTCGGCGAGCAGGAACTTCAGCCGGGCGCGGGTGCGCAGCCGCCGGTAGCCGTAGTCGCGGAAGATCGAGACGACGCCCTCGTAGACGTCCGGGACCTCGTCGAGCGGGACCCAGGCGCCGAGGCGCTGGCCGATCTTCGGGTTGGTGGACAGCCCGCCGCCGACCCAGACGTCGAAGCCGGGGCCGTGTTCGGGGTGGTTGACGCCGACGAAGGCGATGTCGTTGATCTCGTGCGCCACGTCGAGGAGCGGCGAGCCGGAGACCGCGGACTTGAACTTGCGGGGCAGGTTCGAGAAGTCCTTGTTGCCGACGATCCGGCGGTGGATCTCCTCGATCGCCGGGGTGCCGTCGATGATCTCGTCCTCGGCGATACCGGCGACGGGCGAACCGAGGATCACACGGGGCGTGTCACCGCAGGCCTCGGTGGTGGACAGGCCGACCGACTCCAGCCGCTCCCAGATCTCCGGCACGTCCTCGATCCGGATCCAGTGGTACTGGACGTTCTGCCGGTCGGTGATGTCGGCGGTGCCCCGCGCGAACTCCTGCGAGATCTCACCGACCACCCGCAGCTGCTCGGTGGTGAGCCGGCCGCCGTCGATGCGGACGCGCAGCATGAAGTACTCGTCGTCCAGCTCCTCCGGCTCCAGGATCGCGGTCTTGCCGCCGTCGATCCCGGGCTTGCGCTGGGTGTACAGGCCCCACCAGCGCATCCGGCCGCGCAGGTCGTTGGGGTCGATCGAGTCGAAGCCGCGCTTGGAGTAGATCGTCTCAATGCGTGTCCGCACATTGAGACCGTCGTCGTCCTTCTTGAACTGTTCGTTGCCGTTGAGCGGGGTGAAGTGCCCCGCGGCCCACTGGCCCTCACCGCGGTGACGGCTCACCTTGCGGCGGGGAGTCGCGGCGGCAGGGTTCTCCGGGGTGGCGGCCATGGTGGTTCGTCCTTCGGGACAGGCGGGAAGCGGCTCTGACCTGCGCGTACGGCGCATGGGCATACGTGCGCGACATTGCGCGGAAAATCGGATGGAACTGGGGGATGTCGGCGCGGCTGGGCTCTCAGCGGGCCGGACAGATGGCGCTGGACATGCGGCCGAGGTCGACGTGCCGCCGACTCACCAAGGCAATTCCAGTTCCAGACATGACGGAAGCGTGTCACGGCGATCTGGACACAGTCCAGCTTCGTCCATCATGCGGACGCCCTTGTCCCGCATCGTGGGACAAGGGTGTCGTCGGTCACATGGCCCGAAACAGCCGGTGTCTGCCCAGGCCAGACAGGGTAAGCCGAAGCCCTCAGGCGGGGTGCGCCCCAGGCCAGGGGCCCGGTGCGGCCACCTTCGGCTCCTCCTCGACCTTGGTGTCGAAGAGCTTGAAGCCCCGGCGCTGATAGTTGTCCATCGCGAACTCGCCGTCCTTGCTGCAAGTGTGCAGCCACACCCGCTTCGTCGGCGCCCGCCCGGGCCAGCGGTCCGCGAGATCCCACGCGCGGGCGGTGCCGTACGACAGCAGATACCCGCCGATCCGCCGTCCGCGGAAGGCCGGGAGCAGCCCGAAGTGCTCGATCTCGACGACCCCGTCGTCCTGCGGGATCAGCTCCACGTACCCCGCCGGCGTGCCCCGGTCGTAGGCGACCCAGGTCTCCACACCCGGCCGGTCCAGGTGCTCCTGCCACTGCGCGTACGTCCAGCTGAGCAGGTCGGTCCAGCGGATGTCCCCGCCGACGGACGTGTACAGGAAGCGGCTGAACTCGGGGGAGGGGACTTCGGCGCGGACGACTTTCATGTCGCCCTCGGGCGCGGCGGCGGGGAGGAGGTCGGCCGGGTCGGTCTGCTCCAGGGACCAGGTGGTCACGGGGATGTTCGTCATGACCGCCAGGGAATCATCCGGGTGAGGGGTCTGTCGATCGGCTGCGGGTTCGTTGTGGCTGGTCGCGCAGTTCCCCGCGCCCCTTCGGGGCGCTTCAGCTGGGGCGCCTCAGAAGGAGGCGCTTCAGCCTAGCGATCTGTCCACCGAGGCCAGCGGCAGTGCGAACAGTACCCGGCCCGATTGCGACCAGACTTCCCCCAGTGCCTCCCAGTAGGAGAGGGACGCGGTGCTCGCGCTCCAGCAGCGGTGGGTCTCGTCGGTCCCGCACTCCGTGGCCCGGGCGTCTTCGCCGTTCTGTCGCCACAGCGTGCCGCGCCCGGCTCCCGTACCGGCCAGGTACCAGTCGGCGCGGGTGGCGCCGACCTCCTGGTGGGAGAGGACGCCCCCTATGCCGGGCGTCTTCGTCCGGTACGCCTCGTCCGCGCGTACGCGCCCGGCCGGGTCGGTGGCGAGCAGGCCGGTGCGGTCGGGGTCGGTGCTGAAGGAGTAGCGCCACAGGCGGGTGGGCCGGTCGCCGTCCGGGCCGGCCCGTTCGCTCACGGCCAGGCTGTCGGGCGTGGAGCTGCGGTCGAGGGAGATGCCGCCGAGGCAGGGCACGCCGGTGTCCGAGGCCGGGTCGCAGGCCCCGCCGGTCAGGCGGTACGAGGCGACGGCGGGCAGCACCCACGGGTTGCCGTGCGCCGACGAGCCGCCGCGCACCCGGCCGACCGCGGCACTGGTGACGGTGGCGCGCTGGACGCGGTCCATGTCGTACACATACAGCGCGGTGCCGTCCCCGCCGTCCGCGGTGACCAGCAGCTTGTCCTGGTACCAGACCATGCCGGACACCCGCGAGCCGAGGGCGCGGTAGTCACGTCCGTCGTCGACCGGCACGGCGAGCAGCGCCCAGGTGTAACTGAGCCGGCCGAGGTCGTTCGCGTCGACGAAGGCGACCCGGGCGAGACCCTGGGCGCCGGCCGCGCTCGCGCCTGAGGCGTCGGATCCGCTCCAGCCGGAGAGGATCGCCCGGTTCCCGCCCCACCAGCCGTCGTCGTCGGCGTCCCCGGAGGAGGTGACCGCACCGGGCTGCCAGCCCAGGGTGTCGGCCTCGTCCCAGCAGTACGCGCGCGTGGCCGTCGGTTCGACGGGCAGTGCCGTGCGCTCGGCGGCCGTGCAGCCCGAGGCCGTGCGCAGGGTGTGGTCGGCGCTGTCGAGGACGGTTCCGACACCGACGGGCTTGCCCATCTCGTCGGCGAGCCGGTCGAGCGTGCGCGCGGGCACGAGGTCTTCCTGGAGCCGGAGCGGGTCGATGTCCGCGGCGGAGGCGAGCGGCTTCAGCGCTCCGGTCTCCTTGCCGACGTTGGCCTGCGAGGCGCTGACAATGGTGGCGGCCGCGGTCAGCGCGAGGGCGGTTCCGGCGAGGGCGGCGCGCAGCGCCCTGCCCCGATTGCGTCGGCGGTGTCGGCCGCGACTCATCATCCAACCTCCAGACGCGAGCCAACTGCGCCTGTTGGTCCTTGCGTTGACCGAGGAGCAGGTGGGGTGTGGCCCGTACAGGGATGCTACGGCAGTCCGTGGCCGCCCATGATGAAGACCCTGCAATTATGCGGAAGATGCCACCTCTTGTCCCCCTCAGGGCACATGAATCGACATCCGTCCCTTGGCCACCGCCGGAGCCGTGGAGTGCGGCAGCACCGCATGCGGGTCGTCCGGCAGCACGATGTCGACCTCGGCGTCCTCGCGGAAGCGGTAGGGGCGGTGCTCCAGGAATCCGCCGAGATAGCGGCGTACCCGCGACATCTCGGCGCGCACCGTCACCGTGCGGCCCGGATCGCCGAACAGGTCCTCGGCCAGCCCGGCCGCGCTGCGGCCGGTGCGGTGCAGGGCCAGCAGGTAGAGCAACTCGGCATGCCGGGGGCTCAGTTCATGGGTCCAGGAGCCCGCGCCGCCCGACGCCGTCACCGTCACCGACCAGCGGCGCGGCTGCGTCAGATCCAGCGCGATCCGAGCGCCGCCGTGCGCCACCGGCTCGTCGTCGGCCCGCACCAGCCAGCCCTCGGCCAGCGGCTCCACCGAGCAGAAGCCCAGCGCGGGCATCCACCGGCGGCCCGGCGACAGGGACTTGGGCAGCGCGATCCGGTCCGTGTACGGCATCCCCGTCACCGCCGCCGTCCAGCCGTCCCGGTCCACCACCAGGGCCCGGCCGGCGATCCGGGCCAGCGCCGGCGCCCCGACCGCGCGCAGCCGCTCCAGTGACACCAGGTGCAGTTCGCGCAGCCTGGCCTCGGCGAGCTTGGCCACCGAGTCGACCCAGGCGAGCGTGGCCGGATGCATGGTCTCCAAGGGGCCGCTCAGGTCGACGACTCCGATCGGGCGGCCGTCCCTGGGGTCGGTGATCGGGGCGCCCGTGCACGTCCAGGAGGCGTGGGACCGTACGAAGTGCTCCGCGGCGAAGACCTGTACGGGCCGGCGCACCACCGCCGCTGTGCCCACGCCGTTGGTGCCGACGACGTCCTCGCGCCAGTCGGCGCCGAGTTCGAAGCCGAGCCCGTCGGCCTTGCGGAGCACCGGCGAAGACCCCTCGCGCCACAGCACCCTGCCCTCGGCGTCCGCGACCACCATGATGTGGTGCGCGACGTCCGCGACCGACAACAGCCCTTCCCGCAGCACCGGCAGCACATGTCTGAGCGGCGAGTCCTCCCGGCGCCGCTGGATCTCCTCGGTGTTCAGCAGCCCGGACCTGAAGTCGTGGTCCGGGTCGACACCGCTGCGCAGCATGCGTCCCCACGACTCCCCGATCACCGGGCGCGGAGGCAGACGGGTGCGCTGCCCGGCGAGGGTCGCGTCCCGGACCTCGCTGAGTACCCGCGCCGCCTGCGCCGCGTCGACGGCGGCGAGTTGCGTCACGTTCATCGGCGAGTTCGCCTCCGGTCCCTTGTTGAATGTTCGTCTTTATAGTGCCGTTCGCGGCGAGCGGAGGGACACCCTCCGCACACAGACGCCAACAAGTTGCAACCCCTTGCAACCCTGGTGGTCTGCGCGCGGCCTGACTGAAACTTGAGCAGCGCGTCGCTTTCGGGCGGCGTTCGTGGCCTCGAATGGGCCAATGGCGGGGGTGGTGCCGTGTCGGCGCAGCACCACCCCCGCCTCCGGCGGTTGGGCCGGGTTTCGCGGCGGCGGGTGGGCCTGCTGTGCGTTGGCGTCTGCGGGTTCGTTGTGGCTGGTCGCGCCCACGCGGCGGAGCCGCATATAGATACAGCCCCGCGCCCCTTAGGTGGGACAGCGCGGCCGGCGAGGTCAGGCCGGGGTTCAAGGTGTGGGGCAAACGACCGGCACACTCAGTGACCGGGCCGGGCTACTGTGCCCGTCGTGCAGGGCTGACACCGGCCATGTCGCCACACGAGTCGGCTGTCGTCACACAGTTGCCTCGGTAACCACAGAGATGAATCGGGGAATCTGTGCGCATCATCGCCACAACGCGAAGGACCAGGAAGAACCTGGCGGCCTTCGCCGTGACCGCCGCTCTCGTCGGCGCGGGGACCGTCGCCGGCGCCTCCAGCGCCTCGGCCGCCACCACCTGGCAGGCGATGGACAAGGTCTGCAAGTCGTACACCGCCCTCGACGGCGTTACTCAGAAGGGGCAGATCTGCGCCGAGGTGCAGAAGCGCGTCACCGACTCCGGCTCGGTCACCGGCTGGAGGGGAAGGGTGATCCTCTCTCCCCTCAACGGCTATGGGATGAAGCCGACCACCTATCACTGGTCCACCGGCGAGCCCCTCGCCCAGGTCTGCGCGGGCGGCTGCACCATGAAGACCGCCGCGTGGACCTCCGCCTGGTCCCCTGTCCAGACCCTCAACTCCGGGCCGTACAAGGTACGGGGCGAGTTCAACGACGGCAGTGTCTGGGACCTCCACGCCTCCTGGAGCAGGTGGAGCACGGGGGCCGAGAAGTGCGCCACGTACGCGGCCGGCAAGGTGTGCGTGCAGTACCAGTCACGCGGCTACCGCGAGATCCACCAGGAGCGCAGCCGCCTCACCTACACGCCGGCCAGCGGCGGCTACATAATCCCGCGGTCGATCAAGATCGGATCCATCATCGACGGCGTCAGCACGTCCAAGACCCTCGATCTCTGCGACCCGTCGTGCACCAAGCGGACGAGCGCCTACTCCGCGACGGTGACCCGGACCACGCCCAACCCCGTCGGCACCACCGAGTACTACGCCACCGGCACCTTCAAACGGCCCAGCGGCACGACGTCGACCCTGAAGGCAGCGATCACCGACTGACCCGGCACAACCGCTCACCCCGAAGGCCCGGTCCACGCGGACCGGGCCTTCCGGAGTGAGCGCCCGGCCTGCGAGGTCAGGCCGGGCGGGCTCGCTCGACGACTGACGCCAGGTCCAAGGTTGGCGGCAGTGTGCCGAAAGCCGCTCCGCCGTCTGTGCCCAGGCGGGACGCGCAGAAGGCGTCCGCGACTTCCGGTGGGGCGTAGCGGACCAGCAGGGAGCCCTGGAGGACCAGGGCCAGGCGTTCGGTGAGGCGGCGGGCCCTTGCCTCGATGCCGCCCATGTCGGCCAGGTCGGTCAGGAGGTCTTTGATCGCTGCGTCCAGGCGGTGGTCGGCTCCGCGTGCTTGGCCGACCTCCTGGAGGTAGGCGTTGAGGGCGTGGGGCTCGCGGCGCAGGGCGCGGAGGACGTCGAGGGCCTGGACGTTGCCGGCGCCCTCCCAGATCGAGTTGAGGGGTGACTCGCGTACCAGCCGCGGCAGGCCCGATTCCTCGACGTAACCGTTTCCGCCCAGGCACTCGGCAGCCTCCACCGTCACCGGCGTACAGCGTTTCGTCACCCAGTACTTGGCGGCAGGCACCGCCAACCGCAGCAGTGCCTGCTCCTGTTCGCCGCCGTCGTCGTAGGCGGCTGCGAGCCGGAGCGCGAGGGTGGTCGCCGCCTCCGACTCCAGGGCAAGATCGGCCAGTACGTTGCGCATGAGCGGCTTGTCGAGGAGCTTCCCGCCGAACGCCTCGCGGTGGGTGCAGTGATGCACCGCCTGTACGACGGCCTGCCGCATCAGGCCCGCCGAGCCGAGCACGCAGTCGAGCCGGGTCGCGGCCACCATGTCGATGATGGTGCGCACTCCGCGCCCCTCGTCGCCGACCCGGCGTGCCCAGGTCCCGTCGAACTCGACCTCGCTGGAGGCGTTCGACCGGTTGCCCAGCTTGTCCTTGAGGCGCTGGAGGAGAAACACATTGCGGGTGCCGTCTTCCAGCACGCGGGGTACGAGGAAGCAGGTCAGGCCCTCCGGGGCCTGCGCCAGCACCAGGAAACCGTCGGACATCGGTGCCGAGCAGAACCACTTGTGCCCGGTCAGCGCATACGTCCCGTCCTCGGCCAGCGGCACGGCGGACGTCGTGTTCGCGCGTACGTCGCTGCCGCCCTGCTTCTCCGTCATGCCCATCCCGAACAGCGCCCCGGCCTTCAACGGCGCCGGGCGCAGCTCACGGTCGTAGATCATGGACGTCAGCCGCGGCTCCCACTCGGCGGCCAGTGCCGGGTCGGTGCGCAGTGCGGGCACCGCCGCGTGGGTCATGGACAGCGGGCAGCAGTTGCCGGCGTCGACCTGCGTCCACACGAGGAACGCCGCCGCCCGCCGCAGATGTCCGCCGGGCCGGCCCCAGGCCGCGGTCAGGCCCGCCGAGACGCCCTTGCCGAGCAGCCGGTGCCAGGCGGGATGGAAGTCGACCTCGTCGATTCGACGGCCGTAGCGGTCATGGGTGCGCAGCCGGGGCGGATACTCGTTCGCCTGGACGCCCCACTCCTGCACCTGCGCCGAGCCGGAGGTGCGGCCGAGCGCCGCCAGCTCGCCGCGGACCTCGTCGAGGAGGGCGGGGTCGAGGTGCCGTTCGACGGCCTCGGTCAGGGCCCTGTCGGCGCTGTAGACGTCGTATCCGACCAGCGGTGGGGTCTGGTTGGTCACGGTATGGGTATTGCCGGACATGTCTGCGAACCTACCCCTCGGTACGGCGCAGGTCACCACACTGGCACGCCACGCCTCACATGGGACGGAAGCGGTGACCCGGCCGCGCCACCGGGGGATGAGCCGAGCCTCCCGCGGCGGATACCTTTAGTTCGTGCAGCCAGCAAGTGAATCCCCCGAGACGCCCCCCTCAGGCCGTCTCCACCGGGCTCGTGCCCTCTACCGGAACGTCTCCAAGCGCCGGACCGCCTGGCTGTTGCTCAAGGACACCGTCAACTCGTGCATCGAGTACCGGATCCTGGGTCTCGCGGCGGAGGCGGCGTTCTTCACGCTGCTTTCCGTCCCCCCGCTGCTGCTGAGCATGATCGGACTGCTCGGCTACGTCGACGACTGGACCGGTACCGACACCATCAGCAGCCTGGAGACGAACCTCCTGGAGGCCTCCCGCACGGTCCTGTCGGACAAGGGGGTCTCGGAGATCGCCCAGCCGATCCTGGACGACGTGATGAAGGGCGGCCGACCCGACGTCATCTCCATAGGGTTCCTGTTCGCGCTGTGGTCGGGATCGCGCGCGGTCAACGTCTTCATAGACACGATCACCGTGATGTACGGCCTCGACGGCGTCCGCGGCATCGTCAAGACACGGCTGGTCGCCTTCGTGCTCTTCCTGGTGGCCCTGGTGATCGGCTCGGTCGCGCTGCCGCTGATGGTGGCGGGGCCGGACGCGGTGCTGAACATCCTGCCGTGGTCGGAGACCCTTGTGCAGGTGCTGTACTGGCCCGTCGTCATGGTGCTGTCCATCGCGTTCCTGACGACGCTGTACCACGTGTCCGTGCCGGTGCGCTCGCCGTGGATCGAGGACGTGCCGGGCGCCCTGGTGGCCCTCGGGATGTGGGTGCTGGGCAGCTTCCTGCTGCGGATCTACCTCACCAACACGGTCGAGGGCGCCACCATCTACGGCTCGCTGGCCGCCGCCGTCGCCGTGATGCTGTGGATCGGCGTGTCCGCCTTCGCCGTCCTCGTCGGGGCCGCCGTCAACGCCGCCATCGACCGGGTCTGGCCGGCCGCCGCCACCGCCGCGGCCCGCGCCGCCAACGAGCGGATGCGCGAGGCCCAGGTCGCCGAGTACGTCGCCCGCGCCGCCGCCCACCGCGGCGACACCGACCCCGACGACCCGGACATGCCGTCCGAGTTCCCCGAACGCTGGTCCCGCTTCCTCCCCCCGGAAGACGTCACATCACGCCTGCGCACCCACGCGAAGAGCGCGCCGAAGGGGGAGGAGGCGGGGACGCCGGAGGGGCAGTGAGGTCCGCTGAGGTCCTCTCGGCCCCGGTCAGCGTTTCCAGGCCCCGGCCGCCGCTGATTCCCGTACGAACTCCGCGAAGTCCCGCGGCTCCCGCCCCAGCACCTGCCGCACCCCGTCCGTGACATGGGCGTTGCGCCCGTCCAGCAGCCCCTCGAAGACCTCCACCAGGAAGTCCGCCTCCTCGGCCGGGACACCGAAGCCGGTCAGGAACTCCCCGTACGCCCGCGCCGGAACCGGCGTGTACCTCAGCTCGATCCCGGTGGCCGCGGCGATCTCCGCCACCGCCTCCCGGAAGCTCAGCAGCCGCGGCCCGGTCAGCTCCAGCGTCCGCCCCACATACCGCTCCCCGGACGTCAGCACGGCCGCGACCACGTCCCCGATGTCCCGCACGTCCAGGAAAGGCTCGGGCACCTCACCGGCCGGGAAGACAAACTCGCCCGTCTGCACCAGCCCCTCCGCGAGCAGCCCCTCGCTGAAGTTCTGCGCGAACCACGTGCACCGCAGGATCGTCCAGTCCGCCCCGGACGACGTCAGCGCCTCCTCGGTCGCCCGTGCCTGATCCTCGCCGCGCGCCGACAGCAGCACCAGGTGCCGTACGCCGAGCCCCACCGCCTCCCGGGCGAGCGCGCCGATGCCCTCGGCCGCCGCCGGGGAGCCGACGTCGGACGGGTACATCAGATACGCCGCGTCGGCGTCGCGCAGGGTGTCCGCCCACGTCGTCGGGTCCTCCCAGTCGAAACCCCGGGCGCGCGAGGCCGCGCGCACGCTCAGGCCGGCGCCCCGCAGGGAGTCGGCGACCCGGCTGCCGGTCCGCCCGGAGGCGCCGGTCACCACAACCGTCATGTTCCGCGTGTTCTCCGTCATGCCTCCAGTCAACGGCCGCGCGCCCCAACAGCCCATCGCTGAACGGCTCATTCCCATACGAGCGCGTCTACGCTGGCCCCATGGACGCTCTCGCAGGCCTTCTCGAGGGTCCACGCGCGCGTGGCGCCTTCATGATCCGTGCGTGCTTCGAGCCGCCGTGGGCGATTCGCATCGAGGACCGCGCCCCGCTCACGGTGATGCTGATGGTCCGCGGCGCCGCCTGGATCCTGCCGGACACGGGGGAGAGGCTGCGGCTGACGCCCGGCGACCTGGCGATCGCCCGCGGCCCGGACCCCTACACCTGCGCCGACGACCCCGGCACCGCCCCGCAGGCTCTCATCCTGCCGGGCCAGGAGTGCCGCTACCCCGACGGCCGCGCGCTGAACGGCTCGATGGACCTCGGCGTCCGCACCTGGGGCGACCGGCTCGACGGCTCCGCGGTGATGCTGATCGGCACCTACCCGATGCAGGGCGAGATCAGCGGCCGGTTGCTGGACGCGCTGCCGCCGCTGATCACCCTCACCTCCGACGTGTGGCAGTGCCCGCTCACTCCGCTGCTCATGGAGGAGATCGTCCGCGACGAACCGGGCCAGGAGGTCGTCCTGGACCGGCTTCTCGACCTGCTGGTCATCGCCGCGCTGCGGGCCTGGTTCGCCCGCCCCGACGCGGAGGCCCCCGCCTGGTACCGGGCCCTGGCCGACCCCGTCGTCGGCCGCGTCCTGCGTCTCGTCCAGGACGACCCGGCCCACCCCTGGACGGTCGCCTCCCTCGCCGCCAAGGCCGGCGTCTCCCGGGCCGCCCTCGCCCGCCGCTTCACCGACCTCGTGGGCGAGCCCCCGATGTCCTACCTCACCGGCTGGCGCCTCGCCCTCGCCGCCGACCGCCTCCGCACCACCGACGACACCATCGCCGCCATCGCCCGCCACGTCGGCTACGGCAGCGCGTTCGCCCTGTCCAGCGCCTTCAAGCGGGTGTACGGCGTCAGTCCGCAGGAGCATCGGACGCGGGTGGGGTAGGACGACGCGAGTGCCCTTGCCGCGGGCGCCGTCGTAGCCTTTCGTACGTGTACACCGAGCGGGCGTCCAGGCTGCCGGGCGCGGTCGTGTGGCGCCGGACCATCGACGACCCCGTCGTCCGGCCCGTACTGCCCGACGGCTGCATGGACCTGCTCTGGAACGAGGGCCGGCTGCTCGTCGCGGGACCCGACACCCAGGCATACGTTCCCCAGGGCGGCCCGCGCCACTGGGCGGGCGTCCGCTTCTATCCCGGCACCGCGCCCGCGTTCCTCGGCGTACCCGCACACGAACTGCGCGACCGGCGCGTGGAGTTGGCCGATCTGTGGCCCGCCGCGGAGGTACGACGCCTGCGCGGCCGTATCGAGGCGGCCGCGGACCCTGTGACCGCGCTGGAGGACGTGGCGCTGGAGCGGGCCGCCGACACCGAGCCGCCCGACCCCTTGCTGCTGCGGGTCGTCGCGGCACTCGACACGGGCCGCCCGGTCGCCGCCACGGCGGACGAACTCGGGCTCGGCGCCCGCCAGTTGCACCGCCGCGCTTTGGTCGCCTTCGGCTACGGCCCCAAGACGCTTGCCCGGGTCCTGCGCCTGCAACGCGCCTTGGCGCTGGCGCGCGATGGCCTGCCCCTCTCTGAGACGGCGGTACGGGCGGGCTTTGCCGACCAGGCACATCTCGCGCGGGATGTACGGGAGTTGGCGGGCATGCGGCTTACGGAGCTACTGGGACGTTAAGCGCTCTGCTGGAAGCCCGGTGCATTGTCTGCGGGTGCGTTGTGGCTGGTCGCGCAGTTCCCCGCGCCCCTTTGGGGCGCGTTGAAGTCAGCTCACTTCACCAGGGCCGCCTATCGGGGCGAACAGATCCACCCCGTGGCCGTCCGGGTCATGCACCACCGCATACCGCTGGCCCCATTCGGCGTCCCACGGCTTGTGTCCGCCCTGGTATCCGGCGGCTACCAGGTCCTCGTACACCCGGTCCACCTCACCCGGGCTGTCGCAGAGCAGCGCCAGTGAATGCCGGCCGCCACCGGCCGGAGGCTGCCACCCGGCGACGATCGAGCGGACCATCTCCTCGGTGTCCAGCATCAGGCGTAGTCCGCCGGGCAGTTGGGCCTCGGCGTGCGGTTCGTTCTCGGCCCCCTCGGGGAAGGCGAAGCCGACTCGGCGGTAGAAGGCGACAGAGGCGGCCATGTCGGCGACGATCAGGCCGATCGCATCGAATCGTGGAGTCATGCGGCCACCGTAGGCAGCGCAGCGGCGGTGGGTCTTGAAGGAATCGGACACCTGCGTTCTGAATGTCACTCATGGGTGAGGCTGCCGTCCAAGGGGTCCATCCTCGGGTGCATCTTCATCGGCCCGTACTCATCGACGTCCGAGGGCCGCGGCGTCTCCGGCCCGTCGGGCCCCGTGCGGAGCAGACGCTCTACCCGGCAGATCCGGAAGACCTGGCCGTCCACCTCGAACTCGTCGGCGTGGCCGAGCGCCCGGTACTCCTCGGCCGCCCGTGCGTACCGGGCCTTCTTGGTGTCGTCGAACTGGTACAGCATGGCCCAGATCTCGGCCATCCCGTCATAGAGCACGCGCCGGGCATCATGCGGCGTGGGCTGGAGCGTACTGCGCGGACGCCAGCCGTCACCGCCGCGCTCGACCACACCGAAACCGGTGGGCAGCAGCACGAGTTCGGGATGCGTGGCGACCGCCCGCTCGGAATCCGCGCGCACGTCGGCGGGGAAGCGGGAGCCCCGGTACGCGAAGTCCCGCAGCCCCAGTGTCAGCGCGCCCGCGGACGGCCCGTCCAGGTGCTCCGGATCGAGTACGAACTCCACGTCCAGGGGCGCGTGGCGGGTCTGCCGATCCCACGACCGCTCCACCGGCTCCCGGTCGGTGGGCCGGGGCGGCTCCAGACCGTCGTCCCCCATCCGCGCGAACTCGTCACCGCGCACCACCCGGTACCGCACCCCGCAGGCCGTCACCTCGTCCGCCGGCTCCCGCTCCAACACCTCCACTGCCGCCAGCAGTTCACGCCGTACGGCCGGATCGTCGGTGTCGTCCTTCGCGGTGAAGAACAGATGCGACTGCAGCCCGTCCCGCGCCACCTGCGGCATCCCGTCCACCACCGGCTTCACCACCCGCCACTGGGGCCCCACCGCCGGGTCCTGCGCCGCGATCCCGAACACCGGCCCGCGCAGGGCGATGCGGGGATACCGCACCGTGGCCTCCATCGCGTCGGCCTCCCGCACCCAGGCGGCGGGGTCGTCACGACGGACCAACTCCTCCTGGAGGGCGTCGATACGTTGCTGCCAGTCATCGGCCATAAACGCATTGTCGCGGTCGGTAGGTGTGCGCAGAGGCCGTTCCGATGCAACAACCGTGATGGTTGACTCACCGGACCGGGGCCGTGCTCGCCCGCTGCACCAACCGTGTGGACAGCTCCGTGCGGGTGCTCTCCGGCCGGTCGCCCTCCATCATGCGGACCAGCAGCCGCAGGGCCGTCGCCGCCATCTCCGACAGCGGCTGGCGAACCGTGGTGAGGGCCGGAGTGGTCCAGCGGGCCTCGGGCAGGTCGTCGAAACCGACGACGCTCAGGTCGTACGGCACGCTCAACCCCCGCTCGGCCAGGGCCTCGTAGACGCCCAGGGCCATCCGGTCCGAGCAGACGAAGACCGCGGTGGGCGGCTCGGGCAGGTCGAGGAGTTCCAGCATGCGGCGGCGGGCCGCGCCCTGGTCGAAGCCGGCGTGCCGGACGTACTCGGGCCGCTGCCGTATCCCCGCCGTCACGAGCGCCGAGCGATAGCCGGCGATCCGCGCGCTGCTGCACATCGTGTGCGTGCTGCCGGCGACCACGGCGATGCGCTCGTGACCCAGCGACAGCAGATGCTCGGTCGCCGTCACCCCGCCGTGCCAGTTCGCCGCGCCCACCGACACCACGCCGGGCGGCGGATCGAGGACCGGGTCGATCAGCACATACGGGATGCGGTGCTGCTCCAGCCACGCGTGCTGGGACGGCGTCAGCTCGGCCAGGTTGAACAGCACTCCCGACGAACCGCGTGCGGTGAGCTTGTCCAGCCAGCCGCGCTCCGGACGGCCGCCGCGTGTCCGGTTCGGACCGGCCGACACGACCACCTCCAGACCGGCGTCGTGGGCCGCCGCCTCCACCCCGTGCAGCACCGCACCCGACCAGGAACTCTCCAGCGAGTGCAGCACCAGGTCGACCATCCCGGACACCCTCGCCGTGTCGAACCTCGGTCTGCGCACATAACCGAGCCGGTCCAGCGCCTCGGTGACCCGGCGGCGGGTCTCGGGTGCCACGTCCTCCCGGCCGTTGACGACCTTGGAAGCGGTCGGCACGGACACGCCCGCCTCCCGGGCGACCACGGCCAGCGTCGGCCCGGCCGCCACGCTCGCACTCCCTGTACGGCCCATCGGGATCCGCCTCTCCGGCCCGCCCGCGGGCCATGAAAGTTTCGACCAGCGCAGAAACAGTCAGCGCGAAACAGTAAGCGCTTCCTACCCTAGGTTCACCACAGTTCTGCGGGAAGAGGCCGGACTTCGGCGGGATCTGAGGGCAAGGGCTTTCGAAACTTCGAACGGAGGGCAGCGAGGGGTCAGTCGGGCGTGCAGGCCAGTCGGAAACCCGTGAAGTCGGCGGTGAACTCCGCGTCCACGAGGTCCCACGCGTGGATCCCGGCCATCACGCCGGTGAAACGCAGCCGCGCACCGTGATCGTCGGAGAGCTTGCCGAAGTCCAGTGGCGGCCCGATCGGAATGCGGTTGCCGTCGCGTGCGTACCAGAAGCGGGCCTCGGCTCCCTCGACGGTCACTCCCAGAGTGACGGGCGTCGTCGCGTCGACAACGGCCTTCTGCTCGATACCGTCCTCATCCCGCTCCACCAGACGCAGGACCGTCCGGCCCCCGTCCCGCCACTGCTGGCCGTGCTGCCCCTCACCCTCCGGTTCCGCCCAGGTCAGGTCGAGGGCGACATAGGCCTCGGCGTCGTACCAGAGCACCAGCCCGGCGCCCTGCGTGAAACTCGACGGCCGTGCCTCCAGCGTGACTTCGGCCTCCGCGCGGTGCTCGGTGACCCGCTGGGCCAGCAGGCTGTGCGCCCACCGCGACTCGGGACCATGCCGTCCGCGCAGCCGGATCCAGCCGGGGCGTACGGCGGTGTCGGCCCAGGACGGATCGGGGTATCCACGCGGAGAGCTCCAGGGCCAGCCCAACGGCTCGTCGCCAGCGGCGAGTTGGGGATCGAGGACCGGCTGCGCGGGCACGGAGGGTTCGGCCTCGTCCGCGAGTGTCGGCACATCGACCTCGACCGCCGGATGATGCCCCCCGTGCCGCAGCCTCGGCCAGCCTTTCGCGTCCCACGTCACCGGCTGGATCGCCGTCTCGCGGCCGAGGGGACAGCGCAGCCCGTCCGGCGTCCGCAACGGACGCGCGGCGAGATGGCTCAACACCCAGTCCCCGCCCGGCGTTTGCACCAGCTCCCCATGTCCGGCCTTCTGCAACGGCAGCGACGGATCGTCCCGTGACGTCAGCAGCGGCCGGTCGTCCAGCTCGTACGGCCCGGTCACGGAACGGCTGCGCGCCACCAGCACCCCGTGCTCGAACCCGGTGCCGCCCTCGGCGAGCACGAGGTAGTACCAGCCGTCGCGCCTGAGCAACTTCGGCCCCTCGACCAGCCGTTCGTGCTGGAGCAGCAGATGTGTACCGCCGACGGGCGCCAGGGTGTCCCGGTCCAGCTCGGTCAGGACGATGCCCGCGAAGCGCCTGCCGCCGGGGCGATGGTCACTCTGCAGGTTGAGCAGCCACAGCCGCCCCTCGTCATGGAAGAGCGCCGGATCGAAACCGTGGCTCGCCACCCGGCGCGGTGCCGTCCACGGGCCGCCGATCTCCGCGGCCGTGGTGATGTACGTGTCCAGGTCGAAGTAGGGCGTCCCGACCGACCGGACGATCGCATACGTCATCCAGAACCGTTCCCCGTCCCAGCTCAGGGACGGCGCCCAGACGCCGCCCGAGTCGGGCACCCCGGCCAGTGAGTCGCCGGGGACCGCGCCCCGGACATGGCCCGCGTACTGCCAGTGCGCCAGGTCCCGGGAGCGGTGGAGGGGGATGGTCGGGAACCATTCGAAGGAACTGGTGGCCACGTAGTACCAGTCGCCGACGCGCACAAGTGACGGGTCGGGAGCGAAACCGCGGATCACCGGGTTGTGCAGCAGGGTCACTTGAGGGCTCCCAAGGTGACGCCGGTCCGCCAGTAGCGGCGCATCGCGACCATCATGATCGCCATCGGAACGATGGACAGCAGCGCGCCGGTCAGCACCAGGCTGGTCAGGTCGACGCCGGACTCCAGGCGTTTCCCGGACCAGTTGTACAGGCCCAGGTTGAGGGTCCAGTTCTCCTCGCCGCGCAGCACGGTGAGGGGGAGGAAGAAGGCGTTCCAGGTGTTCACGAAGGCGAGCAGGAACACCGTGGCCCCGCCCGTCGTCATCATGCGCAGCACGATGCTGAAGAAGATCCGCAGCTCGCCGGCGCCGTCGATGCGGGCGGCTTCGAGGAGTTCGTACGGGATGGTCGCTTCGGTGTACACCTTGGCCAGATAGACGCTGAAGGGGTTGATCAGGCAGGGGATCAGCATCGCCCAGGGCGTGTCGACCAGCCCGATCTCCGAGAACAGCAGGTACAGCGGCAGGGTGAGCAGGGCGATCGGGATCAGGAACGAGCCGACCACCGCCGCGAACACCAGATTGCGCCCGGGGAACTCGAAGCGGGCCAGCCCGTAGCCCGTCGCCAGGGCGAGCAGCGTGCCGCCGAGCGAGCCGAGGCCCGCGTACAGGAACGAGTTGGCCGTCCAGCGCAGGAAGATGCCATCCTCGTAGGTGAACAGCTGCTCCAGGTTGTCCCACAGGTGCCAGCCCGAGAACCACAGGCCGTTCGACTGGTACAGGCCCGTGCGGTCCTTCGTCGAGGCGACGATCAGCCACCACACCGGGAACAGGCTGTACATGCTGGCCATGATCAGCCCGACGAGCAGGAACCGCTGGCCGCCGCGGGTGCGGGCGGCGGAGTCCGGGCGGTTCAGGCGCCGGACGGGACGGCCCGTCGACTCCTTCGTGTCCTTCGTGGCCTTGTCAGTCAGCACCATCAGTCCACCTCCCTCGAAGTGAGCTTGTAGAAGAGGAAGGAGGCGACACCGAGGATCAGGGCGAGCAGCACCGACAGCGTCGCGGCGTAGTGGTAGTTACCGGCGTTGAACGCCTGGTTGTAGATGATCATGATCGGGGTGAAGGTGTCGCTCACCGTCTGCGGGGTGACGTTCCGGAACAGCGCGGGCTCGTTGAAGATCTGCAGCATCTGGATGATCGACAGCATGCCGGTCAGGACCAGCGCGCCCCGCACGAACGGGATCTTGATGCTGCTCGCGATCCGCCACTCGGAGGCGCCGTCGAGCCGCGCCGCCTCGAACAGTTCACGGGGCACGCCCTGGAGCGCCGAGTAGATGATCACCATGTTGTAGCCGATGCCGTGCCAGGTCAGCAGGTTGCCGATGGCCGGCCAGACCATCGACGGGGCGAAGAAGTTCCAGTCGAAGCCGAAGAGTTCGCCGAGCGGGGTCAGCGGGCCGACCTCGGGGCTGTAGAGGTTGATCCAGACGATGGCCGCGACCACGCCGGGGATCATGTACGGCACGAGCAGCACGATCCGGAACCGGCCGGCCACCTTCGAGGTGAGCGCGTCCAGAAGCAGCGCCAGCACCAGGCTGATCAGCAGCATCACCGGGATCTGTACGCAGGCGAACAGCACCACCCGCAGGACGGATCCCATGAACGCCGAGTCGGTCAGACCCTGCCGGTAGTTGTCGAAGCCGGCGAACTGCTCGGTGGCGCCGCCGAGTCCGAGCCCGGACTGCTGCTCGCGATAGAGCGACTGGTAGACGGCGTAACCGATGGGGAGCAGGTACAGGAAGACGAAGCCGAGCTGGAAGGGCACCGTGAACGCGGCACCCTTCCAGCGCTGGGAGCGAATCATGTGGAAGTGCCTCAGCCCTTGACGCTGATACCGCGGGACTTCAGGTCGTTGACCGTCCACTCCTGCATGTGCGCGAGCAGGTCGGTGACCTTCTGCTCCTTGCTGACGACCTTGGCCCAGCCGGCCTGCATCTCCGTGAACATGGCGGTCCAGTTCGGGCCGAAGGTCCAGTCGGTGGTGACGGCGCCCAGGCTGTCCTTGACGACCGTCTGCGCAGGCTCGTAGTTCTTGCCGAGCAGCTTCTCGGAGATCGCTTCGGGAACGTACGTGTCACTGTCGGCCAGCGCCGGCATCACGCCGTTGCCGGTCTCCGGGCTCGCCATCGTCTTGACCGCGGTGGTGTCGGTGGACATCCACAGCGCCGCCTCCGCGGCCTGCTGGCGGCTCTTGCAGTCCTCGGTCACCAGGGTCACGCTGGCGGTCAGGTTGGTGCCCGCCGGGGTCTTGGCCGCCTCGCCCTTGAACGTCGGCCACGGCGAGAGCGCCCAGTCACCGAACGACTTGGTGAAGTTCTGCACCATGCCGGCCATCTGCCACGTCGAGATCTGCCGGGTGGCGGTGCCGCCATTGTCGTAATTGCGCTGCACGGCCGCGTAGTCGGCGAACGACAGCTTCGAGTTGAGGTCGTTGTCGATGACCTCCTGGATCACCTTCGCGGCCTTGAGCGTGCCCTCGTCCTGGAAGTCCACCTTCCAGGCGTCGCCGTCGATCGAGTACCAGTGCGCCCCGGCCTGCATGGCCAGCACCTCCAGGGTGCTCGGGTCCTCACCGGCGTAGTTGGTGATCTTGACGTTGTGCTTCTTCAGCTCCTTGCCCGCGGCGATGAAGTCGTCCCAGGTCGCCGGGGGCTCGATGCCGTACTTCTCGAAGATGTCGGTCCGGTAGATCGTGAAGTTCGGCGAGGAGCTGGTGGGGACGCCGTAGAACTTGCCCTGCACCTGCGCGGTCGTCCAGGACCCAGGATTGAACTTGTCCTTCTCGCCCTCGACGTACTCCGTGATGTCGGCGAGCGCGCCCTGGGACACCCAGCTCGTCACGTACTCACCGGTGTTCTGCACCAGACAGGGCGCGTTGCCCGCCTTGACCGCGTTGGTCAGCTGCTTCTGCATGGTCAGCTGGTCGGTGACCTTGGTGTACTTGAGCTGGACGTCCTTGTGACTGGCGTTGAACGCCTTGACCATGGCCTCCTGGCCGTTGGCCCAGCCCCAGAAGTCGAGGGTGACCGGACCGGAGGAGTCCGAGGAGTCCTCCCCGGAGCCGGACCCGCCGCAGGCGGCGAGCAGACCTGTGAGGGCGATTCCCGCGACGGCGGCGGAGGCGAACCTTCTCCGGGGGATGGTGAAGTTCATCTGACCGTGATCCTTCGGATGAGGGCGTTCTTGCAGAACGGCGGCGGCTCGGTGGGGCTGGCCAGGAACGGCGGCCGGAAACCAGCGGCTCGCGGTTGCGGGGGGTCGGCCAAGCGGAAGCTGTAGTAAGCGGTTGCAGGGACGGTAGGCCGACGCCTGCGCACATAGCAAGAGGGGTGCGGCAATTTTGTTACGCCGGTTGGTCCGGGAAGTTATGCCTGGACGCGCGCGGGGTGATCGCGGACAAGAGGACATCCGTCCAGCTCAGAGGCACTAAGCCCCGCCCTGGGGCGACCATTGAGAGCGTTTTCGAGGCCCCGGACACGACTCGGCAAAAGCTACGGAAAACGTTTACGTAACGTCTGTCAGTCGCGCCGGGCAGGCGGCTGTACGGAGTTGCGTACGACGACATGGGTGCCCAGCACCAGATGGTCGCCGTCGCTGCCCTTGCCGCGGCTCGCGTTGCCCTCGCGCCGGTCGGCCACCGCCCGTAGCGCGACGCGGCCCATCTCCTCGTACGGCACGTGCACGGTGGTCAGCTGGGGTGTGAGCTGGGAGGCGAGCGGGATGTCGTCGTAGCCGACGATAGACACGTCCTCGGGAACCCTGAGCCCGGCCGCGCGCAGGGCCTGCATCGCGCCCGCGGCGACCACATCGGTCCCGGCGAGCACGGCCGTGAAGTCCAGTCCTTCCCGCAGGCTTGCCTCCACGGCCCCGTACCCGTGCTGGTAGTCGTACGGGCCGTGCCGCACCATGCCCGGGTCGAAGGGCACGCCGTACGACTCAAAGGCGCGCTGGGCCCCCCTCAACCGTCCCCGGGCGGTGCTGAACTCGGCGTCGCCGGGCAGGACGAGGACCTTGCGGTGACCGGCCGACAGCAGATGGCTCGCCATCGCATAGGCGCCGCCCTCGTTGTCGTAGTCGACCGTCGTCGCCGGCACGTCGCCCTCCAGGGACGGTCGGCCCACCAGGACGAGGTGGGAGCCGGCCGCGTCGAGGGAGCGGGCGAAACGGGCCATGCGCAGCTGGTACTCGTCGTGATCGTAGGCACCGCCGAGCAGGACCACCGCGGCGACGCCCTGCTGGCGCATGAGGTTGACCAGGGCAAGTTCCCGCTCGGGGTCGTTCCCTGTGGTGCCGACCAGCGAGAGCCAGCCGCGCAGAGTGGCCGCGCCCTCGACTCCCTTGGCCACGTGGGCGAACGCGGCACCGGTGATGTTGTCGATCAGGATGGCCACCGTCGGCGTACCGCCGCCGGCCAGCGAACGGGCATGGGCGTTGGTGACGTAGTCCAGATCCCGGACCACCTTCATCACACGCCGACGCAGATCCTCGGACACCGGGTAGTTGCCGGACAGCACGCGCGACACACTCGCGACCGAAACACCCGCACGCTCCGCCACGTCCCGGATGGTGGCCCGACCGACGTCGGCAGACGCCCTGCGCTGACTCACCCCTGCGGCTCCTTCACCGTCATAACCCCGTCCCACCCACGCCCAGCACCTGCCAGACGCCGGTACAGAAACCGTATCCCATGCCTACTCTGGCCCAGCGAGCCAGCGCCCAACCCCGGGCAAGGGCCCACCAACCTCCACTGGTCCAACGCGCCGGCCGCGAGGGAGCCGCAGGGGGCGCGCCGGTGTCGAGACGGCGAACGCGCGGAGGCGCGAAGCGTCGAGCACGATCGCCGTCTCGACACCGGCAGTGAGCGCCCCCGGAGGCGACCGAGCCAGATATTCGGCACGCCAGCTGCAGGGCTTTTCGGCGTGAACGTGTCGCCTGCAGAGCCTCTCAGCGTGAACGCACCGCCGCCTGCAAGGCTTTTCGGCATCAACGCACCGCCGCCTGCAGGGCATCTCGGCCCCAATGCACCGCCGCCCGCGAGACTCCTCGGCACCAAAGCACCGCCCCCCGCAAGGCCCCCCACCCTCAAGCCACCCGCCCCAAATCCCCCACCCGCACCTCATGCACCAACGCATCCCTCACAACCACCCGCTCCATCTCCTCCACCACAATCCGCCCCAGCCGCTCCAACTCGTTCCCGAGCGACCCGGCGATGTGCGGCGTGAGAAACACGTTGGGCAGTCGGTACAGCGGGGATCCGGCCGGCAGCGGCTCGGGTTCCGTGACATCGAGGATGGCGTGGAGCCGGCCGGAGACCAGCTCGTCGGTGAGCGCCTCGGGGTCGACCAGGGCGCCGCGCGAGGTATTGATCAGCACGCCGCCGTCCCGGATGAGGGCGAGCCGGTCGCCGTCGAGCATCCGGTAGGTCTCGGGGATGTCGGGGGCGTGCAGGCTGACGATGTCGCTGTGCCGCAGGAGGTCGTCCAACGACAGCAGCTCGGCCCCGAGTTCGGCGGCCTCGGCGGGGCTGACGTAGGGGTCGTGCAGCAGCACGGTGAAGTCGAACGGCCGCAGCAGTTCCAGCAGCCGTCTGCCCACGCGCGAGGCGCCGATGACGCCGATCCGGCGGCCGACGTTTCCGGTGGAGGCGGTCTCCTCGTTGGTCGGGTAGGTGTGCGTGGCGCGGAAGCGCTCGCGGTGCGTGAAGGTGTCCTTCCCGGCGAGCAGGATCATCGCGAGCGTGTACTCCGCGACCGGCAGCGCGTTACCGGTCACCGCGCTGGAGACGGCGACCCCGTGCTTCCACAGGGCGTCACCGATCAGCGAACGGACCGAGCCCGCGGCGTGCAGGACCGTGCGCAGCTCGGGTGCGGCCGCGAGCGCGTCGGCGTCCAGGTGGGGGCAGCCCCAGCCGGTGATCAGCACCTCGGCCCGGGCGAGGGCGCCGGCGGTCCTCGGGTCGGTGAGGTCCTGCACGACGAGGGCGGGGTCGATGTCGGACGCCTGCTTCAGCCGGGCCATCAGCGGCGGCGGGAAGAGCAGGGGGAGGTGCACCGGATCCATCGCGAACACGGCCCTCGGCGGGTGCGGGCTGGGCATGGCTCTCCTGACATGCTGGTAGAAACGTTTTCAGAAAGCGTCTTCTACGGTAGATCCGCCGAGAACGGCGGGTCAATCAGTTGGACGGAGTGGAGGATACGGACTTCCTCCGGAACGTTTCTGCGGCGTACACGCATGCAGAACAGGACGAGGCGGCAGAAACGCAGAAATCGGTTACTCCATTTTCTGCACCGGAACCCGCTCACGGCAACCGGTTCCCGGAACCTCCATCGAAGATCACCCTGCCGCACCCCGCCGACGACGATGATCAAGCCGTCCCGCGCGCACTCTCCGGTCACCCAGTGAACAGCGGCGCGGCACTCTCCCGTCTCTCGCGCCAACCTGGCTCAAGGCAACGGCCTCAACGCCCTAGAGGGGCTATGACCTGCCCATTTCCCGGCAGTTGAGCGCTCCGGAGTGCCCCTCCGACCCCCCACCTCATGTCGCCCAGGTTACACAGTCTTTTCGAAAGTTCGCCCAGAGTCTTGACGCGGTTTCCGGACAGGAAGAAGCTCTGCCCCATTGCTCGACAACCGGTTGTCTAACGACCGACACAACGCGAGAGGTGGTGCGCCCATGCACCCACGTCCCGGTGCCTCCCTGAGCCGCCGCCGATTCCTCGCCCTGTCCGCAGGAGGTGCCGCGGCCGGAGCGGCGGCCCTCAGCGGCTGCGCCCTGTCGACCGCGGGAGCCGCGCCCGGCGGTGGCGAGAGCATCACGATGATGGTCGAACTCGACGACATCTCCACGGAGTTGATCCAGCAGGCCCGGAAGGAACTCGGCATCGGAATCACCGTGGTGAAGAACGACATCACCCGGCTGATCGCGATGCTCACCAGCGGCAATCCGCCGGACCTCGTCCGCGGCCTCGGCGCCCTGGACGCGCCGTACTTCGCCGCCCGGGGTGTGGCAGAGGACCTGGACCCGTACTTCGCCAAGTCGACCATCCTCAGGACCGACGACCTGGACCCGGCCAACGACGTGTGGCGGTACGACGGCACGACCCAGGGCAAGGGCCCCCGCTACGGCATGGCGAAGGACTTCTCCCAGGACTCGATGTTCTGGTACAACACCGCGCTCTTCGACAAGAGGGGCGTCGACCACCCCTCCGACACCGAGCCGATCACGTACGAGGAATGGCTGGAGAATGCCAAGCGCCTGGTCCAGCGCAAGAACGGCCAGACGACCGTGTACGGCGGCAGCTACAACGGCGTGAACCTCACCGGCCTCCTGACGAGCCTGACGGCCACCGCCGGAGGCAGCCTCTTCTCCGCGGACTTCAGCCGGGTCGACTTCACCACCCCCGAGGCCCGCAAGGCCCTGACCTGGTACGTGGAGTACGCCAAGACCAGGGTCGGGCCGACTCTCATCCAGCCCAACCCCGATGCCTGGGACGGTCCCACCTACGTCGCGAGCCGCATGGCCATGTCCGGCAGCGGCTACTGGCTCGGCGGCATGATCAACGAAGATCCGAAGGTGGCGGCGGTGTCCCGCCTTGCCCCCGCTCCCGTCTTCGAGGGCGGCCCACGGGTCAGTGCCTGCCAGTCCGGCACCGGCCTGTGGATGCCGCAGAAAGCGCGCAACAAGGACGCCGCCTGGCGGGTCTTCGAGTGGTTCTTCGGCGAAGCGCCGGCCAAGGCGCGCGCGGAGGGCGGCTGGGGGATACCGACGCTCAAGTCGCTGCGCCCGCTGATGCCGCAGAAGGAGGACTACCAGAAGCGGGTCCTCCAGGTGCAGCAGGCCGAGTTGGAGCACTTCTCGGTGACTCCTTTCACCCCCTACGCCAAGTGGGACGCCTTCGAAGCCCTGATCAACCAGGTCATGCCGGCCGCGATGAACGGCCAGATCTCCGTCGACACCCTCGCGGGACGCCTCAACTCGGCCCTCAACGAGCAGCTGAAGCGCGGTAAGGAGCAGGTGGGATGACAGTCGGCGAGATACCAGAAGTCGCGGAGCGGCCCAAGGCCGTCACCCGCACCGGTTCCGTACGCTCCGGCGACGCGCCCCGCACCTCCATGACCGCCCGCCGGCACCGGGCGTTCTACATGTTCACCTCGCCCTGGATCATCGGCTTCCTGCTGCTGACCATCGGCCCGATGGCGTACGCGCTGTGGCTGAGCTTCACCACCTTCGACGGCATCTCGCCCAACTGGCGCTATGTCGGACTCGGCAACTACCAGGAGCTGCTCTCCGACCCGGTGACCTGGGACGCCCTGGGGCGCGCCGGTCTGTTCGCCATCACCTCGGTACCGCTGTCGATCATCGCCGGAATGGGGCTCGCGGTCCTGGTCAACCGCCCGCTCAAGGCGCGCGGCCTGTGGCGTACCCTGCTCTACCTGCCGGCGGTGGTACCGCCGGTGGGCGCGGGCCTCATCTTCAAGCAGCTCTTCAACCGGGACTCCGGCGCCACCAACGGCGTCCTCAACATCTTCGGCATCGACGCCATCGCCTGGCTCGACGACCCGTACGCCCGCTACGTGATCCTGATGACGGTGCTGTGGGCAGCCGGAAACATCATGATCATCTCGCTGGCCGGACTCCAGGACGTACCCCGCGAACTCCACGAGGCGGCCAGGATCGACGGCGCGAGCGCCTGGCGGACGTTCCGCAGCATCACCGTGCCGCTGCTCTCGCCGGTCCTGCTCTTCCAGGCCGTGACCGGGATGATCGCCTCGGTGCAGACCATCATGCCGATGCTGCTCGCGGCCAACGCCACCCCGGCGGGGGTCACTTCGATCCCGCAGTCCAACTACATGTACATGATGCACGTGTTCGCGCAGTACTTCGCGCTCGGCCGCTACGGCTACGCCTCCGCGCTCTTGTGGGTGCTCTTCGTCCTGATCCTCATCGCGACCGGCCTGATCTTCAAGTTCACGTCAGGTGTGGTGTTCTACAACGTCGACCCGGAGGCGAAGAAGTGACCGCCACCACCGTGACCCCCAAGGCCCCGCGGACCTCCAAGGATCGCAAGACCCCCGATCCCGGGGGCCGGGTGCGGGTACGCACCTCCCGTCTCGTCCTCTATACCGTGCTCGTCGTGGTCACCGGCCTGATGCTCGGCCCCTTCGGCTGGCTGGTCATCACCGGTCTGAAGACCACGCCCGAGCTGGCGGCCTCCCCGGTGCGCTGGCTGCCCGAGAACTTCCAGTGGCACAACTTCGCCGATGCCTTCACCGCCATCGACTTCCTCGGCTACGCCCGCAATTCCCTCATCATCTCCCTGATCTACGCCACCCTCGTCACCCTGAGCTCCGCCTGGGTCGGCTTCGGGTTCGCCCGCCTGAACGCTCCGGGCAAGAAGGTCCTGTTCGGTGTGCTGCTCGGCTCGATGATGCTGCCGCAGATGATCACGCTCTTCCCGACGTACCTCATCTTCGCGAAGGTCGGCATGGTCGACACCTACTGGCCGTGGGTGCTGTGGGGGCTGTCGGCCGCCCCGTATCTGGTCTTCCTCTTCCGGCAGTTCTTCGCCGGGATGCCGAAGGAGATGGAGGAGGCCGCGATCGTCGATGGCGTCGGCTACGCCGGGATCTTCTGGCGGATCTTCCTGCCGCAGTCCTGGCCGGTCCTGTCCGCGAGCTTCGTGATCGCCTTCACCTGGACCTGGGGCGACTTCATCGCCCCGATGCTGCTCCTGTCCAGCGACAAGACCACGCTCTCCGTCGCCATCATGACCTCCTATGTCACAGACGGCGGACTGCCCGTCAACAACCTGCTTGCAGCCGGATCCGTGATGTACGTCGTCCCGATCCTGCTGATCTTCCTCGTCGCCCAGCGCGGCTTCGTCGCCGGGATGTCCACGACCGGACTGAAGTAGTCCCTCTTACCGAACCTTTTGCAAGGAGTTACGTATGAACGCGCCCCTGTCACGCCGGACCACCCTCCAGGCCGCCGGTGTCATCGCCGCCGCCGGCCTGGCCAGCAGCATCGCGGGCACCGCACAGGCTGCCACGGCGGAGGAGAACGACACCGCCGGCGACAGCGTGGTCATCCACCCGACGCTTCCGAAGGTGCCTGTCAACAACTCCTTCACCGTCAAGGTCCGGCCGCTCGGCGGCACCTGGCAGAAGCTCGGCGTCTACCTCGCCAAGCTCGCACTGATCGACGCGAACACCGGCAGCAACAGAGCCCAGAACTCCTCCTGGGCCGCCTTCGACTTCTCCGGCACCGTCGAGGTCGAGGTCACGTACAACCCGGGCGGCGGCGAGAAGGTCCGCATCCGCCCGGACTCGTACGGCATCAAGCCCGAGGTGCTCGGCAGCACCGCGCGCTTCACCCTGGACCGGCCCCGCAACCTCGTCGTCCAGATCGACGACAAGATCTTCGACTGCCTGCACCTGTTCGCGAACCCGATCGAGCAGGACGTGCCGACCGAGGGCGACAAGAAGGTCATGTACTTCGGGCCCGGTCTGCACACCCACCCCGACCGAACCCTGAAGGTGCCCGACGGCACGACCGTCTACCTGGCCGCCGGCGCCGTCCTCACCTCGGCCGTGATCTTCGAGAACGTGGAGAACGCCCGGCTGATCGGCCGCGGCGTGGTCTACGACACGACCGGCGGCGCGGTCTTCGTCCGCAAGTGCGACAACGTCACGATCGACGGCGTCACGATCCTCAACCCCCGGTACGAGAACATCAGGGTCGCCGAGTCCAACAACCTCACCATCAGGAATCTGCGCGCCTTCAGCCACCAGGGCTGGGGTGACGGCATCCAGCTCTACTGCTCCGAGAACGTCACGGTCGACGGCTGCTTCCTGCGCACCTCCGACGACTGCGTCGCCCTCTACACCCACCGCTGGGACTTCTACGGCGACACCCGCAACATCACCGTCAAGAACTGCTCCCTCTGGGCCGACGTCGCCCACCCGATCAACATCGGTGTGCACGGCAATTCCGACACCCCAGAGGTGCTGGAGAACCTGCGCTACGAGAACATCGACATCCTCGACCACCGCGAGCCGCAGGTGACCTACCAGGGCGCCATCGCCTTCATGGTCGGTGACAGCAACATCGTCCGGGACGTCAGGTTCGACGACATCCGCGTGGAGGACTTCCGCTGGGGCCAGCTCATCCACATGCGGGTCGAGTACAACCCGAAGTACAACACCTCGGCAGGCAGCGGCATCGAGTCTGTCTACATCAAGGACCTCAGCTACAACGGCAAGAACGCCGACCTCTCGATCATCGCCGGCCTCGACGCGGAGCACGCGATCAAGGACGTCACCTTCGAGAACCTCCGCGTCAACGGCAGGGTGATCGCCGACAGCACGGGCAAGCCGAGGTGGTACCTGGCCTCGGACGGCGTGCCCATGTTCGTCAACGAGCACGTGACGAACCTCAAGTTCCTCACCACCGCCGAGGCAGAGGCGGCCGCCGCGTCATGACGACCCCCGCACCCAGCCGCCGGGGCTTCCTCGGCGGCACGGCCGCCCTGCTGTTGGTGGCCGGCGCGAGCGGACTGCTCGCGCCCGGCACGGCCCGGGCGGCCGAGAGGAAGACCGCTGCCAGATCCTTCACCCACCCCGGCCTGCTGCACAGCGCCGCCGACCTGGCCCGGATGAAGGCCGCGGTCGCCGCGAAGGAGTCGCCCGTCCACGACGGCTACCTCGCCTTCGCGGCCCACGCCCGCTCGAAGTCGACGTACGCGATCCAGAACACCGGCCAGATCACCTCCTGGGGCCGCGGCCCCACCAACTTCCAGAACCAGGCCGTCGCCGACTCGGCCGCCGCCTACCAGAACGCCCTGATGTGGTGCGTCACCGGCGAGCGCGCCCACGCCGACAAGGCACGGGACATCCTCAACGCCTGGTCGGCCTCCCTGACCATGATCACAGGGGCGGACGGACCGCTCGGCGCCGGACTCCAGGCCTTCAAGTTCGTCAACGCTGCCGAGCTGCTCCGTCACAGCGACTACGACGGCTGGGCCGAGGCGGACATCGCCCGCTGCGAGCGGTCCTTCCTCGACGTCTGGTATCCGGCGATCTCCGGCTACATGCTCTACGCCAACGGCAACTGGGACCTGACGGCCATTCAGTCCATCCTGGCCATCGGCGTGTTCTGCGAGGAGCGCACTCTCTTCGAGGACGCGCTGCGGTTCGCCGCGGCGGGCGCGGGCAACGGCAGCGTCGGCAATCGTGTCGTCCGGGCGGACGGCCAGGGACAGGAGAGCGGCCGCGACCAAGGCCACGAGCAGCTCGCCATCGGCCTGATGGGCGACGCCGCACAGGTCGCCTGGAACCAGGGCGTCGACCTCTGGGCCTTCGACGACCACCGCATCCTCGCGAACGCCGAGTACGCCGCCCGCTACAACCTCGGCGGCGACGTCCCCTTCACCCCCGACCTCGACCGCACCGGCAAGTACATCAAGACGACCGTCTCCGACAAGGTCCGCGGCAGTCTCCCCCCGATCTACGAGATGTACTACGCCCACTACGCCGGCGTCCGCGGCCTCGACACCCCGTACACCAAGGCGGCCGTCTTCCGCGGCACGGGCGGCGCCCGCTTCGTCGAGGGCAGCAACGACGATCTGCCGAGCTTCGGCACCTTCACCTACGCCGGTACGAAGGCCCCGGCACCGACCGTGCCGACGGCTCCGGCGGGGGTCACGGCGGTCGGCGACGGTACGTCGGTCGGCGTGGCCTGGCTGCCGTCCGCGTGGGCGACCTCGTACAAGGTCCGCCGGGCGAGCAGCCCCGAGGGGCCGTACGAGGAGATCGCGTCGGCAGTCGACGGAACGCTGCACACGGACGACGGCGTACGCCCCGGCCGGACGTACTACTACACGGTCACCGCTACGAACTCCCAAGGCAGCAGCGGCGATTCGGCGAGCGCCTCCGCCACCGCCGGTCTCCCCGCCCCCTGGTCCACCCAGGACATCGGCGTGGTGAAGACCCCCGGCTCCGCCGTCTTCGACGGTGAGCGGTTCGTGCTTGAGGCGTCCGGCACCGCCGACACCTACCGCTCGGTCCATCTCCCGCTGCCCGGCGACGGCACGATCACCGCACGGATCGTGTTCCCGCTCAGCTCGCAGTACGCCAAGATCGGCGTCACCCTGCGCGACTCCCTCGACGCGGACGCCGCGCACGCCTCGATGCTGATCCAGGGGTTGCCGCTGCACACCTGGAGCGGTGTGTGGAGCGTACGGCCCAAGACCGGAGCCGCTGTCTCCGGCACCGGCAGCACGCCCGTGCCGCCCACCCAGCAGCAGGCGATCACCGTGAACGCGGCCTTCCCGATCTCCAGCCTCGGCACCCTGCCCGAGTCGGCGACCCCGCTCGAGGCGCCGTACGTCGAAGGCGCGGGCGACGGCTACCGGCTGCGGGCGCCCTACTGGGTGCGGGTGACCCGCAGGGGCCGCCGCTGCACCGGCGCGATCTCCCCGGACGGCATCCGCTGGACCGAAGTCGGCTCCAGCGAGGTTGAGTTGGGCCGCACCGCCTCCGCGGGGCTGGTCCTCACCTCCTGTCTCGGCGTCGACGAGGAGTACGCGGAGACCGGCACCGGCGCCTTCGACAACGTCACCGTCCTCTCGGCCTCGGCCGGCGAGGTCTGGTCGGTTGCCCGCCCCGCTCGCACCGCCGCCGGCCTCAAGGCGTCCACCGGCGCCGACGCCGTGGAGCTGGCCTGGACCGACCCCGACCTCTCCGCCCGCTACAAGGTGCTGCGCTCCAGGGGCGCCGACGGGCCCTTCGAGACGATCGCGACCGGCATCGGCCCGGTCGGATTCGGCACCCGTGTCCGGTACGCGGATGCCACCGGCACGCCCGGGACGACGTATCACTACGTCGTCGCGAAGACGAACTGCGCCGGACGAGGCCCGCTCTCCGAGCCGGTCTCCGCCCCGATGCCCACCCCGGGCGTGCCCCAACTCACCTCCGCCACCAGTGCGTTCGGCAACAAGGGCGTCCCCTTCCGCCACCTCCTGCGCGGCTCGCACGAGCCCGTACGGTTCAGCGCGGACGGGCTGCCCGACGGCCTCCGGCTCGACAAGCGCACCGGCCTGGTCTCCGGAACACCCACCGAGAGCGGCGAGTTCACGGTCACCACCACCGCGGCCAACGCCTCCGGCACCGGCACCGGCACCGGCACGCTCACCCTCACCGTCGGCACACCCCCGCCCACGCCCTGGACCTACGGCGACCTCGGTGACCCCGTCCTCGACGAGCGCGCCTTCGGGACGCTGGGCGTGGTCGCGATCCGCACGCTGGGCAGCACGTCGTACCACGACGGGACCTTCACCGTGCGTGGTGCGGGTGTCGATCTGACCGTCAACAACCAGGGAATGACAGGCCAGTTCGTACGACGGCCCGTCACCGGCGACTGCGAGATCACCGCCCGGCTCGTCTCCCGCACGGGCGCGAGTGCTGACCGGGTGGGCCTGCTGATGGCCAAGTCGCTGTCACCGTTCGACCAGGCCGCCGGGGCGATCGTCACCGGCGGGACCACCGCGCAGCTCATGCTGCGCACGACCGTCGCCGGACGGTCGACGTTCACCGGGAACGGGTCAGCTGCCCTTCCCTCCCTGCTGCGGCTGAAGCGCGTCGGGACCGCCTTCACCGCAGCCCTGTCCACCGATGACGGCGCCACCTGGATCACCCTCGCCACCGGCGAGATCCCCGGGTTCGGTGACGCCCCCTATCACGTGGGCCTCGTGGTCTGCTCGCGCAACCAACTGGCCCGCTGCACCACCGAGTTCGACGAGGTGAGCATCACCCCCATGTAGATCCTCCACGGAATGGAGATGCATCAATGAGCCGCACTTCCCCCCACCGGCACCTCGACACACCGGAGTTGAGCCGCCGCGGTCTGCTCAAGACCGCCGGCGGTCTCACCGCCGCCCTCGCCGTCGGCGGGTCCGCGACCGTGCTCACGGGCAGCACGGCCGACGCGGCCCCCGCGACCTTCACCCACCCCGGCATGCTGCACAACGCCGGTGACATCAACCGCGCCAAGGTCCGCGTCGCCGCGGGCAACGACCCCTGGCTCTCCGGCTGGCGGAGGCTGACCGCCAACGGCCGCTCGCAGTCGACCTGGACGCCCCGCGCGACGGCGACCATCATCCGCGGCGGCGACGGCCAGAACTACCCCCAGCTCTACAACGACATCCACGCCGCCTACCAGAACGCCCTGCGCTGGCATGTGGGCGGCACCCGGGACAACGCCGACTGTGCCGTGCGGATCCTCAACGCCTGGTCGTCGACGCTCACCACCATCACCGGAAACGCCGACCGGTTCCTCGCCGCCGGGCTCTACGGCTGGCAGTTCGCCAACGCGGCGGAACTCATGCGCGGATACGCCGGCTTCGACCTCGGCCGGTTCCAGAACATGATGCGCAACGTGTTCTACCCGCTCAACAACCAGTTCCTCACCCAGCACAACGGCGCCTGCATCACCAACTACTGGGCGAACTGGGACCTGTGCAACGTCGCGTCCGTCCTGGCCATCGGCATCCTGTGCGACGACGGCGCCAAATACGACCAGGCCGTGAACTACTTCAAGAACGGCGCGGGCAACGGCGCCATCCGCAAGGCCGTGCCGTTCCTGCACCCGGACAACCTCGCCCAGTGGCAGGAGTCGGGCCGGGACCAGGGCCACACCGTCATGGGCATGGGCCAGATGGGCGCCATCTGCGAGATGGCCTGGAACCAGGGCGAGGACCTGTACGGCTACGACGGCAACCGGTTCATGAGGGCCGCTCAGTACGTCGCCAAGTACAACCTCGGTGAGACCGTGCCGTTCACGAAGTACACCTGGGGCACCGGCGTCAACTGCGACTACCGGGAACACACGGTCATCTCCGACGCCTCCCGCGGCCAGGTCCGCCCGGTGTGGGCCATGCTCGACTCCCACTACCGGCGGCGGCGCAACCTGTCCGTCCCCTACCTGCAGCGCATCGCCCAGTCCGTCTACCCGGAGGGGGGTGGCGGCGACTACGGCTCCACCAGCGGAGGCTACGACCAGCTCGGCTTCGGCACGCTGATGTACGCCAAATAGGCCTCCAGGCCACCTCGCTCACCGGAATAGTCGTTCGTGATGTGGTGCTCTGACAGGTGCAGGGTGCACGAAGTGCGGCGAGAAGCAGGTGGGCGCATGGCGGCAGACCAGATGGGGCAGGTGACGGAGCCGGCGGAACGTCCGGTGATCAGGACGCCGTACGGGGCCGTGCGCGGCCGGTACGAGCACGGCGTCGCGGTGTTCCGGGGCATCCCGTACGCGGCGCCCCCGTTCGGCCCCCGCAGGTTCCGGCCGCCCGAGCGGCCGGAACCCTGGGACGGGGTGCGGGACGCGGGCGCCTTCGGGCCGACCCCGCCGAAACCGCCGTACTCCGAGGCCTTCGCGCAGTACCTCTCCGATCCGGTCGTCCCCGGCGACGACTGTCTCAACCTCAATGTCTGGACGCCCGAACCCGGCCCGGGCGCCCGGCTCCCGGTCATGGTGTGGCTGCACGGCGGCGCCCTGACCCGCGGATCCTCCGCGGTACCCGTGTACGACGGAAGCAGCTTCGCCCGCGACGGCGTCGTGTTCGTCTCGGTCAACTACCGACTGGGAGTGGAGGGCTACGGACTGTTTCCGGACGCCCCCGCCAACCCCGGCCTGCGCGACCAGCTCGCCGCCCTGGAATGGGTGCACTCCTCGATCGAGGCCTTCGGCGGCGACCCCGCGCAGGTCACCCTGTTCGGCCAGTCGGCCGGCGCGATCAGCACCGGCGCACTGCTGGCCGCCCCGCAGGCGCAGGGGCTGATCCGGCGTGCGGTGCTGCAGAGCGGGCCGCCGGAGGCCGCCGAGCGGGACAAGGTACGGCGGATGGTGCGCCGTATGGCCACCCGGCTGAAGATCCCCGCCACCGCCTCGGCCTTCGCCGACGTCGACCGGGAACTCCTCCTGCGCACCCAGGCCGACGTGGGCAAGCTCAGCAGCCCGGTGCTGGGCGGGCCCGCCTTCGGGATCGTGGTCGACGGCGATGTCGTCCCGCGCGACCCCTTGGAGGCCCTGGTCGACGGCGACGTGGCGCGGGACGTCGACCTGATGATGGGCTGGACGCGCGACGAGTACCGGCTGTGGCTGGTGCCCGGCGGTCTCCTGGAGCGCGTCGACCGGCTCGGCCCGGTCGCCCTGGCCGGCGCCATGGCCCGCTGCCGCTGCGGACACGAGGTGCCGCGCGGCTACCGCGCCCTGCGCCCGGACGCGGGCACCGCCGAGATCGTCGGCCAGCTGGTCACCGACCACCTGCTGCGCCTGCCGCTGCACCGCCTGGCCGACGCCCGCCCGCAGTCGTCGTACGTCTACGAGTTCACCTGGCCCTCCAGCCTCCCCGACCTCGGCTCCTGCCACGCCCTGGAGCTCGGCTTCGTCTTCGACACCGGCGACGTCCCCGAGTCGCGGAAACTGGCCGGCGACGGTGCCCCGCAGGAGCTGGCGGACGCGATGCACTCGGCGTGGGTGCGGTTCGCGACCCATGGCGACCCCGGCTGGCGGCACTGGAACGGCACCCATCCGGTCCGCATGTTCGGCGTCGGCGAGCCGGAGATCGCGTTCGGCCCGCGCGACGCGGAACTCGCCCTGTGGGCGGCCGACGCGAGGGCCCGGGAAGCGGTTCCGGAATCGGCGCCTGCGGACGGTGCGCTCGCGCGCGGTGCGGAACTGCGGTCGGTCGTACGGCGGTTGCGGCTGCCGGGGACGGTACGACGGTCCTGAACCGGCTACTTCGCCGCCACGGAGTCCCGTACGACGACATGCGTGCCCAGCAGCAGGTGCTCGTCCGGGGTTTCAGGGGTGCGGCCCAGTGCCGTACGGACGGCGAGACGGCCCAGCTCCTCGTAGGGGACGTGGACCGTCGTCAGGGCCGGGTGGAGATCGCGGGCGAAGGGAATGTCGTCGTAACCGGCCAGTGAGACATCGCCGGGCACGTTCAGGCCCGCCTCGTGCAGAGCGGTGAGCGCGCCCGCGGCGACCATGTCGGTGGCCGCGACCACGGCCGTGAACTCCAGCCCCCGCTTGAGTGCCTCGCGGATCAGACGGTGGCCGGCGTCGCGGGTGAAGTCGCCGTGGAGGAGCAGTGCCGGGTCGGGTTCCAGGCCGCGGGCGCGGTGTGCGGCGAGGTAACCGCGTTCACGGCCCTGCGCGGTGGTGTGGTCGGGCTTGCCGCCGAGGAACAGCACTCGGCGGTGGCCCTGGGAGAGGACATGGGCGACCAGGGCGTAGGCGCCGCCCTCGTTGTCGTACTCGATGACCGTCACCGGTGCGCCCGGCCCCAGCGTGGGGCGGCCGCACAGGACCAGCCGGGAGCCCGCCGACGCCAGCTGGTCGGCCATCCGGCGCGTGCGTTCGCGGTACTCGGGTGTGTCGGCGGAGCCGCCGACCAGGATCACGGCGGCGGCCCGCTGGGCCCGCATCATCTCGACGAACTCCAGCTCGTGCCGGACGTCGCCCTCCGTGCTGCACACCACGCACAGATGCCCGAGCCTGGTCGCCTCCCGTTCCACGCCGTGCGCCATGTGCGCGAACGACGGGCCGGTGATGTCCTCCAGCACGAACGCCAGCGTGGGCGTGCCCACCCCCGCGACCGCCTTGGCGCGCGCGTCGGCGACATAGTCCAGCTCGCGCACCGCCCGCATCACCCGGGTCCGGGTCGCCGAGCTCACCGGGTACACCCCGCCCAGCACCCGCGACACCGTCGACGCGGACACGCCCGCGCGCGCCGCCACATCCCGGATGGTGCTACGGCTCGCGTCCGCGCTCTTCCTCGTCATGTCCCGCCCACCCCGCTGTTCAGCTGCGGCAACACGGTGGCAACCGGTTCCCGATGCGGAGGCTAGCAGTGTGGGAGGGCCGGGGACGAGAGAGCTGCGGCGCTCTGCCCGCCTCAGGGGCCGCAGGGCTAGGCCGAGGTTGCCGCAGCCTCCTCCGCCGACAGCCGCGGACGCGGCACAGCGGCTTTGAGCCGGGCCGTCGTCGTCGCCGGATCCGCCGGCCGCCGGGTATGCCAGTCGGTGACCGCCTGATAGGCCGCCGCGAGCTCCAGCAGCCGGTCCTCCTCGTACGGGTGGCCGCCGAGGATCGCGCCGACCGGGATGCCGGCGGCGTCGAACCCGATGGGGAAGGCGATCTCGGGCAGCCCGAGGATGTCGAAGGGCACCGGGCCGGTCTGCAGGACGACGTCGCAGCGGCTCATGACCCCGTCCAGCACCTCTCGCAGCAGATGGTTCTTGGCCCGCTGGGCCGTGATCCACTCGTCGCCCGACAGCATCAGGCCCTGCAGCCAACTCAGCAGCGAGACACCGAACTTGGTTGGATCCATACGCAGCCAGTGCCGGAAGGGCTCGGTGCGCTCCGCGAGCCGGGCGGCGTTGAAGGTGCCCGTCAGCAGGGTCCAGTCGTCCGGGTACGTGACCTCGACGAGCGTCACGCCCGCAAGCGCCTCCAGCCGGTCCAGGAACGCCCCGCGCAGCTCCTTCTGCCCGGACAGGAAATCGGCGGGCACCCCGATCCGGGTGGCCCGGCGCATCCGGACCGTGCCCCTTCGGGAGACGACGGGTGTGGCGGCGCGGACGAGGTCGGGCACGGCGGGCAGCCCGAGCGTACGGGGGTCCTTCGCGTCCGGCCCGGCCATGATCTGCGTCATGATCGCCGCGTCCATGGCGTCCCGCGCGAGCGGTCCCGCGTGGTCGCGGGTGAAGGAGAGCGGGATGACGCCGTGCACGGACACCCGGCCCATCGTCGGCTTCAGTCCCGTGAGGTTCTGCTGGTTGGACGGCAGCACGATCGAACCGCCGGTCTGCGTCCCGATCGACGAGGCCGTGAGCCGCCCGGCCACCGCACAGGCCGGACCGGTCGACGAACCGCCCGGGTCGACGGACGGGTCCTCGGGTGTCCAGGCGTTGACCGTGGTGACCGTGCCGTTCGGCTTCGTGGCCCGGGTCGTGGCGAGCGGCCCCATCTGCCCCTTACCGAGCACGATCCCGCCGGCCGCGGTCAGCCGCGTCACAACCGCGGCGTCCTCGTCCGGGACGAAGTCCTCGAAGATGTACGAGTTGCAGCGCGTCGGCACGCCTCGCGTGAAGTAGTTGTCCTTGATGCACAGCGGAATGCCGCGCAGGGGGCCTCCCGATCCGCGGTCCGCCGCACGCGCCGCCTTGAGCGCGGCCTCTGCGGTGACCTCCGCGTACGCCTGATAGGTGGCGTCGTAGCGCTCGATCCGCTCCAGGTACGCATCGGTCAGCGCCGTGGACGTGAGCCTACGGCTCCTGATGAGGGTGACGGCCTCGGCGAGGGTAGCTTCTGTGGGGTCGGTGCGGGCGGCCTGTCGTACGTCGACGTCGGGGACGCGTACGGGCGTTGCGGCGGCGGCCCGTGCCGAGGTCGCGGACACCTGGAGTGCCGCTCCGCTCGCCACGGCCATCGAACTCGCCAGAAACACCCGCCGGTTGAGAGCACGGCTCATCGCGGGTCCGCCTTCCCGGTCCAGGCCTCGGTGATCGACGGGTACAGCAGCGGCGGCGCGGCCTGCTGGGCGTACTCGGGCCCGTCGGCCGGCGGAGTCCAGCCGGATATCGCGCCGGGCGTGGCCGCCACGAACGACCGCAGTGCGGCGAGCGCCTGGGCCCGCGTCGGCACCCCGGTGTCGGGGTCCGCCTCCTCGGGCAGCAGGGCGAGATCGAAGCCGGCCAGCGCCAGCCGGGTTCTCACATAGGCGTCCAACTGGTCCTGGGTGGGCGGCTCGGACACGGCAGCCTCCATGATCGGCGGGCGGGTACGAAGACTTCATCATCGGCGCGTGAAGTCCCCATTGAGCCCATGCTTCGCAGGAGTTACTACAGCGAGCGCGCGATCGACGTGATCGCCTCCGGCCCCACCCGGCAGCACCCGCCGATCAGCCGCGCCCCCGCGTCCTGCCAGCCCCGCACCTGCTCGGACGTGAAGCTGGAGCGGCCGGTCCAGGTGCGGGCCCCGGCGTCCCAGGCCTCGCCGCTGTTGGGGTAGACGACGACCGGCTTGCCGGTCACCCGGGCCGCGATCCGGATCGCGCCGTCGACGTCCTCGGGCGCGCAGCAGTTCACCCCGACCGCGATCACCTCGTCCGCGTCGGCGGCCGGCGCGAACGCCTCCTCCAGCGGCTGACCGGCCCGCGTACGATCCCCGTCGACCGTGTACGACAGCCAGGCCGGGACGCCGAGTCCCCGCACCGCCCGCAGCAGCGCGGTCGCCTCGTCGGCGTCGGGAACCGTCTCGAGCGCCAGTACGTCGGGCCGGGCGCCGGCCAGCACCTCGAGCCTCGGACGATGAAAACGCTCCAGCGCGTCCACGCTCAGCCCATACCCACCCCGGTACTCGGAGCCGTCCGCGAGCATCGCCCCGTACGGACCCACCGACGCGGCCACCCACAACGGCCGATCCGTCCGCGCCCGACGAGCGGCCTCCCGGCCCAGCTCCACACTGAGCGCGAGCAACTCACCCGCCCGCTCCCGGCCGATCCCACGCTTGCCGAAGCCCTCGAAGGTGGCCTGATAACTGGAGGTGATCGCCACATCCGCCCCCGCCTCGAAGTAAGCGAGGTGCGCCTCAACGATCGCCTCGGGCCGCTCGGCGAGCAGCCGCGCCGACCACAACTCGTCACTCAGGTCATGCCCGGCGGACTCGAGCTGGTTGGACATACCGCCGTCGAGGACGACGGGTCCGGCGGCGAGGGCGTCCGCCAGGGAGAGAGGGGTGTTGCTGGTCATGCCACGACGCTAGTCGAGCGCACGGCCAGCGGCCGACTGCGTCACTAATAAAGTTTGACTAGTAAGCCTCTGATGCATACGCTCGAGGTCCGATCGCGCGCTATGCGCAGGCAGGTCAGGTAGCGCGGGAAACCTGAGAAACAGGTGGGAGAACTGTTGCCGGGCACCTTGACGGAGACGACGTACGCGAATGAGACGACAGTGCCCCTGATGCCGTGCTCGGCGGTGGAGGAGACGCTCGAGTTCTACCAGGCCCTCGGCTTCGAGGTCACCTATCAGCAGACGAAACCGTACCTCTACCTCGCTCTGCGCTGGAGCGGCTTCGAGGTCCATTTCGGCAAGCCGCCCCAGGGATACGATCCGAACCGGGAGGACGGCGGCGGCTGTCTGGTCATGGTCGACACCGTCGCGCCTTACCACGCCGCGTTCACCCAGGCCATGCGGGCCGCCTACGGCAAGGTGCTGGCGACCGGGCGTCCACGCATCACGCGTTTCCGCCCTGGCCAGACCCGCTTCACTCTCATCGACCCGTCCGGCAACTCGCTGATCTTCATCCAGCGCGACGAACCGGCAGAGCCGGAGTACGGCGGTTCCAAGAAGCTGCACGGACTGGCGAAGGCTCTCGACAACGCCCGTATCTTCCGCGAGTTCAAGAACGACGACCGTGCCGCGTTCCGGGCGGTCAAATCGGCGCTACGCAGGCACGGACGGCAGGCCCAGGCCGTCGACCGGGCGATGGCTTTGGCGACGCTCATCGAGCTCGCGACTGCCTTGGACGAGCAGGGCGAGACCGATGACTGGATCCGGGAGTTGGGGACGATCCAGCTCACCGACGCGGAGCGGCAGCGAGTGGAGAGCGAACTACGCAACGCCGAACGCCTGAAGGAATGGCTGGCGGGGGAACCAGCAGCCTCGGACAACAGCTCATCCGACTCCTGAGAGGCGTTAAGTCGGAGGCCGAGACCGATCGACTCCTTCAGGTGTTCCGTCGGGAGGCGAGCGCGCGCCCTCGCTACGCCGCGTGCCGCCCGCCCCGCCTCCGTCCCCCGCCCCGTATCCGTCGCGTCGCCGGCACCATCAGCCCGCCCAGCAGGCCGAGCCCCAGCGCATAGGGCCACCAGCCGAAGGTGTCGCTCTCCGCGCTGGCCGTGCGTGTGTCCGCGGGCGCCGCGCCGGCCGCCGCACGGGTGGATGCGGTCGGGGAGGAGCTCGCGGTGGTCGCCGTCGTCGTCAGGACGACGTCGTTGCCGTCGCCGCCGCGGTAACTGATCCGGTACGTCGTGTCGGCGAGCTTCAGCCGGGCGCCCTCCTTGAGGCCGGTGAACGTGCCGGTGGTCTTCGTCCGGCCGGTGTGGTTGAGGATCTTGATCTCGCGTGCGGGACGCGTACCGGCGGCGGAGACATCGAGGTCTCCGGCCAGCCGGACCGCTCCCGCGACCTTCAACGGCTTGTCTGCCAGGACGAGTTGGCCTTTCGCACGCTGGGTGTAGTCACCGGTCACGGCGACACCGCCCGCGACCACGCCGTCGTTCGTCACCGAGCCCTTCACCGTGCCCTTGCCGGAGAGGGCCGTAGCCACACGCAGGACCCCCGTACCCGCGTCCAGCCGTGCCCCCTCCGACGTGAGCCGAATCGCCCTGCTGCGTACGAGCGTTGCCCCGTCCCGCAGCGCCAGGGTGCCCTTCTTCACGGTCGTGGCCCCGGTGTACGTCACCGATCCGCCCGTGAGCGTGGTCGTCGCCGCGCCCGACTGCACGAGCGACCCGCTGCCGCTGACGTGCGTCAGTTTCACCGGGTCGGTCACGTTCCGCACGACGAGCGTGCCGTCGTTCACCACGCGCCGCTGCTCCGTGCCCGTCAGCAGCGAGCCGTCGCCGCCCCGCTTGCCCGAGCCGAGCCGCAGCACCGCCCTCTTCTTCACCGTCGTCGAGCCGTCGTAGTACTGCTTGGCCGCGAAGGTGACGTCGTTGCCGGGTGTCCCGGCGATGACGATGTCACCGGCGCCGGGTGCGGACAGCGTGTCGTGGAAGACGCCGCCGCCGATGGGGGCGCCCAGGGTCACGGGCCCGTTGTAGTTGAAGGTGAGCAGCGAACGCGATCTGGCGGCGAGCAAGTTGATGTACACGGTCTCGGCGGTGCCCGGCATGAAGATCTTGTTCGTGGTGCCGTCGCCCCACTGGACGTTGGCGCCCTTGATGTTGGTGCCGCGCTTGTTGATGTTCTTCCGCGCGGGCGTCCAGTTCAGGGCGGGGTCGCTGAGCGAGGGGTCGGTGTCGCCGCCCTGGTTCGACCAGCTGTACTGGCCGGTCAGGACGACCTTGCTCCCCGGCCGGGACTGGACGTTGATGTCGCTGCCGTACTCGCGCTGGTAGAAGTCCATGCGCTGGGTGACGGTCTGGCCCAGCGGGGTGTCGACGGTCCAGGTGCCCTGGTTGAGGACCTTGCGCATATTGGGCAGTGACGTCGCGTACTCCGGTCGTCCGGCGTTCGCCTGTGTGCCGTTGTCGATCACCCCGGAGAAGGGGTGGGTGCCCGAGATGTCCCAGGTGCCCCAGAGGAACCTCGGCTGGGTGATCAGCCCGGAGCCGCTGATGGTGCCCAGGTTGTAGGCGCTCTTCAGGGACAGCCGCAGGGTGCCGTCGACCCGGATGTTGTCCTGGTTCAGCCGGAACGCCGGGGTGTTGTACGGGAAGCGGCCGATCAGCCCGGTCGTGCCGCCGTTTCCGTACTGCAGCGTCGCCCCGCGCTCGACCGTGATCGCGGGCGGGTCAGGGTTGGCCGTGGTGACGTACGGGTGGTTGCCGCCCTGCGTCGTGACCCTTTGCCGCTGCCGGGACTTCGGCAGCGTGAAGTCGCTGTCCTTGGTCAGGACCAGGGTGCCGGTGCCGCGAACGGTCAGTGTGCCCTCGCCCCGGAACGCGCCGTCGTACGTCGTCGTCCCCGACGGCACGGTGACGACCGTGTCGCCGTTGAGCGTCACGTCGCGGTCCGCGAGGACGTCGGCGGTGACGTCCCGGGTGCCCGCGGCCTCGGCTGGGGGAGCGGTCACCAGGAAGGCGACGGCCGCGAAGGCGCCCGCGGCCGCTGCTGTCTTGTGGGGGAAGCTGCTCACGCACAGGAGACGCGCGGGTCGGCGAGGGATAACAGAAATCTGTCCCACCAAAATTCGGCGCGTCGGTCCCGTTGACCTCCTCGTGGCACCCTCATACCTTTTCGGCGTTCGTAATCACAGATGACGTTCGCGATACCGAACGTCAACCACCGAACATCAAACTTCTCGCCCCGAGAGGCAGCCCGAATGAGCCGCTACGAACCCCATGCCCTCGACCGCAGACTGATGCTGAAGGGCGCCCTGGCCGCGGGCGCCCTGGCCGCCGCCCCCTCGGTGGCCCATGCCGCCCCCGACGCACCCAGCCGGAAGGCCGCGCCGTTCGTGAACCCGCTCGTCCGCAACCGCGCCGACCCGCACATCCACCGCCACAGCGACGGCCACTACTACTTCACGGCGACCGCCCCCGAGTACGACCGGATCATCCTGCGCCGCTCCCGCACCCTGAACGGGCTCGCCACCGCCGCCGAGTCGGTCATCTGGACCAAGCACGCCACCGGCCCCATGGGCGCGCACATCTGGGCGCCGGAGATCCACCGCATAGGCGGGAAGTGGTACATCTACTTCGCCGCCGCGCCCGCCGAGAGCGTGTGGGACATCCGCATCTGGGTCCTGGAAAACGCCAGTAGGGACCCCTTCAAGGGGACGTGGGTGGAGCGCGGCCAGCTGAAAACGGCGTGGGAGACATTCTCCCTCGACGCCACCACCTTCACCCACCGGGGCACCCGCTACCTCTCCTGGGCGCAGCACGAGCCCGGCATGGACAACAACACCGGCATCTTCCTGTCCAGGATGGCGAACCCGTGGACCCTGACAGGACCCCAAGTCCGGCTCTCCACGCCCGAGTACGACTGGGAGACCATCGGCTTCAAGGTCAACGAGGGCCCCTCCGTCATCGCCCGCCACGGCCGGCTGTTCATGTCGTACTCCGCCAGCGCCACCGACGCGAACTACTGCATGGGCCTGCTCACCGTCGACGCGGACGCCGACCTGATGAACCCCGCGAACTGGTCCAAGTCGCCGACACCGGTCTTCACCAGCAACGACACGACCAAGCAGTACGGCCCCGGACACAACAGCTTCACGGTCGCCGAGGACGGCCGCACCGACGTCCTCGTCTACCACGCCCGCCAGTACAAGGAGATCGTCGGCGACCCGCTGAACGACCCCAACCGGCACACCCGCGTCCAGAAGCTGGGCTGGAATCCGGACGGCACCCCCGACTTCGGCATCCCCGCGGCGGACACGGCAGCCGGTTCCGCGAAGGAGAGTGCGTGACATGAGACGTGCGTACGCGGTTCTGCTCGCCCTCTGTCTGGCGCTGGCCGGCGCCCTGGTCACCGCGGGCCCGGCCCAGGCCGCACCCCAGACCATCGTGAACGGCACGCAGTTCACCGACGTCAACGGTTCTCCCGTGCACGCCCACGGCGGCGGGGTCATCAAGGTCGGCTCGTACTACTACTGGTTCGGCGAGCACCGCAACGCCGACAACACCTTCCGCTACGTCGACGCCTACCGCTCCAGCGACCTGAAGAACTGGGAGTTCAGGAACCACGTCCTGACCGAGGCCAGCGACCCGGAGCTCGCCACCGCCAACATCGAGCGCCCGAAGGTCATGTACAACGCGTCCACCGGCAAGTTCGTGATGTGGATGCACAAGGAGAACGGTTCCGACTACAGCGAGGCCCGCGCCGCCGTAGCCGTCTCCGACACCGTGGACGGCAACTACACCTGGCGGGGCAGCTTCCGTCCGCTCGGCCAGCACATGTCCCGCGACATCACGGTCTTCGTCGACACCGACGGCACCGGCTACATGATCTCCGCCGCCCGCGAGAACTACGACCTCCAGATCTACCGCCTGACCAGCGACTACACGGGCATCGCCGCCCTGGTCGCCGACCCCTGGCACGGCGGCCACCGCGAGGCCCCGGCGCTGTTCAAGCGGGGCGGCGTCTACTTCATGCTGACGTCCGGCGCCACCGGCTGGAGCCCCAACCAGCAGCAGTACGCCACCGCCACGAACATCGCCGGCCCGTGGACCGCGATGAAGAACGTGGGCGACTCCACGACCTACGGCTCGCAGACCGCGTACGTCCTTCCTGTGCAGGGCACTTCGACCACCTCGTACCTCTACCTGGGCGACCGCTGGGGCAACTCCTTCGGCGGCACCGTCAACGACTCCCGCTACGTCTGGCTGCCGCTGACCTTCCCGACCTCCACCTCGATGTCGATGTCCTGGTCGCCGGAGGTCACCATCGACATGGCCACCGGATCGATCAGCGGTACGAGTGCCACGTACAACACCCTGATCGCCCGGCACAGTTCCAAGTGCGCCGACGTGACCGGCCAGTCGCTGTGGCAGGGGGCGCAGCTCAAGCAGTACGACTGCAACGGCGGCGCGAACCAGAGGTACTGGTTCAAGTCGGTGGGTAGCGGCTACTACCAGTTGGCCGTGAGAAACAGCTCCCTGTGCCTCCAGGAGAACGCGAACACGGTCACCCAGGAGAACTGCAACGCGTCGGCCACCAACCAGCAGTGGTCGCTCACCACCACCGGCAGCTACGTGAACGTGAAGTCCCGCGCGACAGGCGAGTGCCTGGACGTGAACGGGGCGTCCACCGCCAACTCCGCCGCGATCATCACGTACACCTGCAACGGCGCGACGAACCAGCAGTGGACGCGCGGGGTCTAGAAAGCGCTTGCCAAGCGCGATACGGTCCAGCGGCCAAGCCTTGTCGAGCCTGCGTCGGGAGCCGCGCATGAGACGTTTCGCCCTGACCGCCCTGGTGGCGGTCACGCTGGGTACCGCGCTGTCCGCGGTACCCGCCCATGCGCACCAACGGCCGCTGGACCTGTCCGACTGCACCGCCACCGCCTGCCACTTCGACCTCCCGCCCGGCACATACGACGTGAAGGTCCTCCTCGGCGGCGACACCGCGTCCAGCACGAGCATCACCGGCGAGACGCGCCGCGCGCTCCTCCCCGAGACGGCCGCCGAGGCGGGTGAGCGCGTCGCCCGCAGCTTCACCGTGAACGTCCGCACCCCCGAGGGTGAACCGACCGGACCCGACGGCACCGCGGGCCTCGACCTGGCGATCGGCGGCTCGGCCCCCGCCCTCGCCGACATCAAGGTCACCCCCGCCCGGCACACCCGCCAGATCTTCCTCGTCGGCGACTCCACGGTCTGCGACCAGCCCGGCGACCCGTACTCCGGCTGGGGCCAGCAACTGCCCCAGTTCCTCCGCAAGGGCGTCTCCGTCGCCAACTACGCCGACTCCGGCGAGAGCACGGTCAGCTATCTGCAGAACCCCCAACTGTGGGCCACCGTCCAGCCGTTGATCCACCGCGGCGACCTCGTCCTGATCCAGCTCGCCCACAATGACAAGACGACCGACGGGGCGACATACCGCGCCAACCTCGAGACACTGGTCGCGGGCGTACGCGAGAAGGGCGGGACCCCTGTCCTGGTGGCCCCCATCGTGCGACGCTGGTTCAACTCCGACGGCACCCTGAACAACGGCACCGCGCTCCTGGTCAACGGTCTCGGCGTCGACCACCCGGCCGTCACCCGAGCGGTCGCCGCCGCGCACGACGTCCCGCTGATCGACTTGACGGCGAAGACGAAGTCGCTCGTGGAGTCCTTGGGTGTCGAGGCGTCCAAGGCGCTGTACCTGTACAACGAGAAACGGGACAACACGCACACCTCCGTGCACGGGGCCACGGTGTATGCGGAACTGGTCCGTGCAGAACTCGTCACCCAGCATCTAGTGCCCAAGGGCCTGGTGCGGGTGGGATGAGCCCCTGGGGCGTTCCGACCGGAACCGGAGCGCCCCAGGCCTTTGCCGGAAGGACAGCGCTGCTGATGGAACTGCCCCGCGACGACCGTGACCTGAGCCCGTACACCGGTTACACCCGCGCGCACTGGGAGGCCGCCGCCGACGCCCTGCTCGCCGCGGTCGAGCCGTACGCCACCGAGGACCGTGCGCTGTACCACCTGCCCGGCGACCGCACGAGCTGGTCCGGCCGGCTGTCGGACGGTCTGGAGGGCTACGCCCGTACGCTGCTGCTGGCGGCCTTCCGCCGGGACGAGACCGCGCTGGAGCGATACGCAGACGGTCTCGCGGCGGGCGTCTCCGGCATCTGGCCGCGTATCGAGGACCGCAGCCAGCCGCTGGTCGAGGCGGCCTCGATCGCCCTCGCCCTGCGACTGACCCGCCCCCTCCTCTGGGACCGTCTCGACGACGGCGTCCGGCAGCGCGCCGCGGCCTGGCTCGGCGACGCGCTCACCGCCGAAGCCTGGCCCTGCAACTGGGAGTTGTTCCCGGTCACGGTCGGCGGCTTCCTCCAGGAAATCGGTTACGAAACCGACGCGTCCCGCGCCGCGATCGACCGCGGCCTGGAACGCATCGAGAAGTGGTACATCGGCGACGGCTGGTACACCGACGGCGACGGCCGCAAGTTCGACTACTACAACGGCTGGGCCATGCACCTCTACCCGGTGCTGCACGCCTGGCTCGCCGACGACACCGAGCTGCTCGACCTCTACGGCGGCCGGCTCGCGCGCCATCTCGAGGACTACGCCCGCCTGTTCGGCGGCGACGGCGCCCCTATGCACCAGGGCCGCTCCCTGACGTACCGGTTCGCCACGACGTCCCCGCTGTGGCTGGGCGCGCTGACCGGCCGTACCCCCCTGCCGCCGGGCGAGACCCGACGTCTGGCCTCGGGAGCCCTGCGCTACTTTCTCGACCGGGGTGCCGTGGACGACAACGGCCTCCTCACCCTCGGCTGGCACGGCCCCGACGAGGCACTCCTGCAAGGCTATTCGGGCCCGGCGTCCCCCTACTGGGCCAGCAAGGGCTTCCTCGGCCTCCTCCTGCCGCCGGACCACGAGGTATGGACGGCGACCGAGCAGCCCGGCCCGACGGAACGCTCCGACGCCGTGACCCCGGTCCACCCGGCCAACTGGCTGATCCACTCCACCCGTTCCGACGGCCTCGTCCGCCTCCACAACCACGGCAGCGAGGACGTCCGCTACGACCCGTACTACACCCGGCTCGCCTACTCGACGGTCACGCGGCCCTCACCGTCGTACGACAACAGCGTGATCGTCGACAACGACCCGAGCCGCACGGACATCGTGCCGCTGGGGGTGGGGGAGGGCTGGGTCGCCTCCCGCCACCGGGCCGCGGGCGGGGCCCGGGTGACGAGCCTGGTGCTGGCGCGCGGGGCGGTGGAGGTGAGGGCCTTCCGGGTGTCCGGTGCTCCGGAGGGCACCTCGGTGCGGATCACCGGATGGGCGGCGAAGGACGGCGCGCGCGCCGAACTCCTGCCCGTGGCGGGCCTGAACGACGGGCTCGTGGGAGCGACCGGCGACGGCGACACCCTTTTCGTCGCGCTGGCCCGCCTCACCGCCGAACCGGAACCAGTTCCGCTCGCCGACTCGGTGTCCGTGCGCGTGGACGACGAGACGAACGAGATCCACGTGCGGTGGCGCGGAGGGCGTGAGATGCGGGTCCGGTGGGAGGCGGGGGGCGTGGACGTGCGTGGTTAGCGTTCGCGCGCGCAGGGTCAGCGCCCTGCCCTCCTGGACCGCGATGTCGCCCGTGATGCGGGTGCCGACGACCTTGCTGTCATGCCCGCTCGTCGCCGCCGAGCGCCTTACGGCTGCCGCGACTCGCCCGTTATTGCGTTGCCCGGACCCTTCGCGTGCCAAAGAATCCCCGCATGACTTCCGCGATTCGCCATACGAGCATCGACTGCGCCCACCCCTACGAACTCGCCACCTTCTGGTCGCGGGTCCTGGACCTGCCCGTGCACGAGGACGACAAGCCCGGCGACGAGGAGGTTCTGATCGGGGGTGTGGGCCTGCTCTTCATCGCTGTGCCGGAGGTCAAGACCATCAAGAACCGCGTGCACTTCGACCTTCAGCCGCAGGACCGCACGCGTGACGAGGAGGTCGAGCGGCTTCTGGGCCTCGGCGCCACGCTGCTCGACGACCGCCGCAAGCCGGACGGCACCGGCTGGGCGGTTCTCGCCGACCCCGAGGGCAACGAGTTCTGTGTGGAGCGCGGGGCGGGGGAGCGGGCGGGAAGCTGAGGCGGCCGGGACATTTCGGCGGGCGCCGAAGCAACTCGGCCGTACGGTGCCGGGTATGAGCTTCGCCGACCTCCACCACGCAGACGATCCCCTGCTGCTGCCCAACGCCTGGGACCACGCCTCGGCATCCGCCCTCGCCGCCCAGGGCTTCCCCGCGGTCGCGACGACGAGTCTCGGGGTGGCCGCGGCCGTCGGCGTACTCGACGGCGTTTCCGCGACCCGGGAACACACGCTGCACCTCGCCCTCACTCTCGGCTCGGAGCCCTTCTTCCTCTCCGTCGACGCCGAGGACGGCTTCAGCGAAGACCCCGACGAGGTGGGGGAGTACGCGCGCGAGCTGGCGGTCGTCGGTGCCGTCGGCATCAATCTGGAGGACGGGCTCGGGCCCGTCGGCCGGCACGCCGCGAAGATCGCCGCGGTCAAGTCGGCGGCGCCCGGTCTCTTCGTGAACGCGCGCACCGACACGCACTGGCTCGGAGACGGCGAGGACACCTTGAGCCGCCTCGACGCCTACCAACAGGCGGGCGCCGACGGCGTATTCGTACCCGGGCTGACCGACCCCCAGGAGATCGCCTGCCTGGTCAAGCACCTCGGCGTACCCCTCAACATCCTCTACTCGCCCACCGGCCCGACCGTCCCCGCCCTCGCCGACCTCGGCGTGCGGCGCATCAGCCTCGGCTCGTTGCTGTACCGGCGGGCGCTGGGCGCGGCCCTGGAAACGGTTGCCGCGCTCCGAGCTGGGCGTACGCCGCAGGGCGCGGCGCTGTCGGTCCGGGAGGTGCAGGCGTTCGCGCGCACCCCGTGAGACCGACGGCACAGACCGGAAACGGCCCGGCTGGTACCGTGGATGCTTTCGTGGGTATCAGAACCTTTGTACTCAGCACCGTACTCATCACCGGCGAGGGACCGAGGAACCATGGATATGGACATCCCCGGCGACAGGCGACTGGCGGCCGCCGTCGTGATGAACGACGACCAGCAGGTGCTGCTGGTGCGCCGCAGTGAGAAGGAGCGGTTTCTGCCGCGGGTGTGGGGCGTGCCGTGCGGGAAGCTGGAGCCGGGAGAGAGTCCCGAGGACGGCGCGCTGCGTGAGCTGAAGGAAGAGACCGGGCTGCTCGGGGAGATCGTACGCAAGGTCGGCGAGTCGTCCTTCGTCAGCGAGTACCGGGGCCGCGAGATCAAGAACTGGCAGGACAACTTCCTGGTCAGGTCGTTGTCCGGGGAGGTCAGCCTGCCCGAGCCCGACCAGGAGCACATCTGGCTGCGGCCGTCCGAGCTGACGCTGGTCGACATCGACGACTACAACCTCGATGTCGTACGCCAGGCCTTCATGAACTCCTGAGCAGTTCCGCCAGACCGCCGAGCGCGCCCAGGTAGTCCGCCGTGCTCAGCGGCACCTTCGCCACCGCCCCCGGATGCGGGCCCGCCGCCGTGAACACATCGGTGCTGCGCCGCCGTTCGCTTCCCGTTTCCAGGAACAGCGTCACGGTGGGCCGGTCGGTGTCGCACCAGGCGCGGTGCAGGGTGTGCGGCGGCAGGGCGTAGGAGCTGCCCGCCGCGTACTGCCCCACATGCGTCAGCCGCAGCCGGGCCGGACCCGCCGGCGCCAGTCGCCAGTCCGCCGAGCTCTCCGCCAGGGACTCCTCGTACCGGTCCGCCGCGATCCCGCCGTCGCCCCGCACCTCGTACAGCTCCATGGCCAGCCGCCCCCGGACGATGTAAGAGGCCAGTGGGGAACGGTGGTTGTGGATGTCCTCCTTGCCGATCCCGCCCGTGCCGGGATGCCACAGATGCGCACGCAGCATGTGCCGGGGGCCGCCGTCGATCAACAGGAGCTTGTCGAAACCGAGTACATGGCGGTACGACAGCCTGGCGCATCCTTCCGGATCGCCCTCCCCGGAGGCGAGTTCGGCGATCAGCTCCAACAGGCGCTCGGAGGAGCCCAGTTCGGCGACGACGGAACGGGCAGCGGTCGCGAACTCACGCTCGGACAGCTCGCCGTCCATCGCCGAGGCCAGCAGCCGCCGAGCCGCAAGAACCTGCCGACCGCCCATGCATCATCCTCCAACTCCCGCCTGTGACAGGCGAGTTCGACCGACCTTCAGTGCTCAAGCCTCCGGCTGATACATCCATACGGCATGGGCCCGCAGCGCGCAAAGGCCTTGATACGTCATCCAGATCGGCCGGCGCAGCTGCGTGCCGTCACCGAGCCCCCAGGTCCAGATGCCGCCGGACTGCCCCGCCCACACCGCGGCGACGGCCCCGTCCAGCCGCTCCCGCAACCGGTCCTCAAGCCCTTCGTCACGGGCGACCCGCCGTGCCGTCGGCGACATCAGGGCACGGATCATCCAGGCGGCGGTGAAGTGCCGTACGTTCAGCACTTCGTGGCGCGAGGGGTCGTCGGTGCGGGGGCGCCGTACCTCCTCGCGGAGGTTGGCCAGGTCGGCGCAGGAGTCGTGCGGTCCGTCCGGGCAGGCCAGCAGCCAGCGGACGCCGTCCTCGCGGGTGGCGCGGGCGGAAGCGTTGTCGCCGAGGACCACGGCCGCCCGGTCGAGGGCGACCACCGCCTGGGCGGTGTGCAGCGCGGAAGCCCTGCCGTTGTCCAGGTCGAGCCGATAGTCCCAGCAGCGCAGGTGCTCGCGGCCCGGGTCGCTGAGCGCGCCGTCGACGATCGCCTCGCGCAGCCGGGGCAGCAGGGCGGAGTCGGGCGCGGCGCGCAGCAGTCCGCGCAGCACCGTCGTCATGACGTGCGTCGACTCCCGTCCGGCACGGTCGAGTTCATGCGTGAACCCGGACGCACACCGCGCCACCTCGTCCGCGAGCCGCTCCCGCGAGGCCCCCGCCCGGGCCAGCGCGCCCAGCACCAGCGCGGTGACCTCCGGACGCGGCTCCGACCCCTGCGAGCGGGCCGACCAGCCGCCGTCCGCGAGCCGCAGCCGCCACAGCGTGTCCACCAGATCGCCGGTGGACACCCGTCCGTCGGGCGCTCCGAGGTCGAGCATGATGTGCAGGCCGTAGGCCGTGCCGACCGCGGTGGGGCGGGCGGGGCTGCTCTCGCCCAGGGAGTGCGTCCAGCCGGTGAGCCGCCCGCGGTCCGGGTCGTCGACGACGGCCAGTTGCTCGGCGAGAGCGTCGTACGCACCGGCGAACACCTGGGGAAGCGGGCCGGGCGCGAGGGCCGGACCGGTCGCCGGAGCCACTGTGCTCGGCACGCGTGCGACGGCGGCGGCCCGGGCCCGCACCAGCGCCGCCGCCAGCCAGGCGGCGAGCCCCGTGCCGAGGCCGCTCACCCCGGCGATCAGATACCTGGCGGCCTCTCCGTCGAGGGAGTCGGGCAGGACCCCGAACAGGAACTGGAACACCCCGTATCCGGCCGCCGCACAGCCGAGTCCGCCGAGCCAGCCCACGAACCGGGCCGGCTGCGTACCGCCGTCGCCGTCACCGCCGTCCGGCACCGGGGGCACCGAACCGAGGCCGCGCGGCCTGCGGCCCAACTGCTGCTGAGACAAGGCGCGTTCCCTCCCCCCCCGGTGGGCGGCACGTGACATCCGCGAAGCTTCCAGTCTAAGTGGTCGGCGTGGCGCCTGGGGCGCCGACCGGAACCAGCGTCTCCGCGAGCCGCTCGGCAAAGGGCAAGGGGTGCTGGACGGCGCCGAGGTGTCCGCCCGGGAACTCGGCGAAGTCGCCGCGCAGGGTCTGGGCGAGGAACTCGGCGGTGCGGTGGAGGAGTTGGCCGCGGGAGTCGGTTCCGGCGGCGAGGGTGAGGCGGGAGGAGAGGGAGCCGAGCCTCTCGAGGTCGGGGGTGTACGAGGTGAACGGGCGCAGGACATGGCGGAGGGAGAGGGCCATGGGGCTGGCCAACTCCTCGTCACGCGACAGATGTTGAACCTCGGGGATCACCTCGGGGATCTCCGTGGGCTCACTCGACGTCAGCATGGCGGTCATCAGGGAGCCGGCGGCCGCGAGCCCTGCCGCGCGATAACGGTCGCACACCTCCGCGAACATGGCCTGATGCCGTGCCCCGTCGGGCAGTACACCGACGCTCGGCGGTTCGTGCGCGATGACGTGCCGCAGCCGTTCGGGATGCCGGGCGAGCAGATCGAGGGCGACGACTGCGCCGGCGCTGGTACCGAAGACGTACGCGGACTGCCCGTCGGGGAGCACGGCGTCAAGCACCCGCCCGGCGCCGTCGCTCCAGTCCTCGACCCGCTGGTCGGCGACGGGCAGCCCGAGGCGCCCGTGCGCGAGCCCGAGCGGGTCGTACGTCACGACGGTGAACCGCTCGGCGAGCCGCGCCGTCATCCCGTCCAGGCCCATGGGGTGCCCGGCGCCACCGGGAACGACGAGCAGGACGGGGCCGCTGCCGGCTATGTCGTAATACAGGTCAGTCACGCTTCTCCTTGTTTCGGGGCCAGTGATCCAACGCCACGTGCAGCGCCGCCACCGCCGCGTCCCACGATTTCTCCACATCGCGAGGCGCACCGAAGCCGCCGCTCGCCTCCAGCGCGCAGTAGCCGTGGAAGGTGCTGCGCAACAGGCGTACGGCGTCGGTGAGATCGGGCTCTTCCAGGCCGTACGCGCGCAGCATCCCGTAGGTGATCTCGGTGGTGCGGCGCAGGACGGGGGAGCCGGCGACGAGGGCCTGGTCGACGCGGATCTGCGTGGCGGCGTACCGACCCGGGTGCTCGAGCGCGTACGAGCGGTAGGCCCCGGCGAACGCGGTCAGCGCGTCCTTCCCGGCCCGTCCCGCCACGGCGGCAGCGATCCGGTCGATCATCTCCCCGCCGGCGAGCAGCGCGACCCGGGTACGCAGCTCCTGGAGGTTCCTGACGTGCGAGTACAGGCTCGCGTCTTTTACGCCGAAGTGGCGGGCCAGGGCGGAGACGGTGACGTTCTCGAAGCCGACCTCGTCGGCGAGTTCGGCGGCGGCCTCGGTGAGGCGGTCGGGGGTCAGGCCGGCTCTGGGGCTCATGGGGGCAGCTTACCTAGGGCCCCTAGGTTTTCGCCTAGCGATTATCGCAAGGTGGCCAGCCAGACAGTCACGGCCGCGGTGGCGGTGAGTCCGACGTTGAGCGTGATCCGGCGGTCTTCTCCGGTCAGGTGGACGGCGATCGCACCGGTCTGCAGGAGTACGAAGCCGATGGCCGCGGCCAGTGCCAGCGAGGGAGCGATGCCGGTCAGCGGCGGCAGGATCAGGCCGGTCGCGCCGAGCATTTCGACCGTCCCCAGCGCCCTCAGGGCGGGCAAGGGCACGCGGTCGACCCAGGCCATCATCGGTCGGAGTTGATCGCGGCTGCGGCTCACCTTCAGCGTGCCGGAGTAGAAGTAGAAGAGCGCGAGCAGTCCCGCGACGATCCAATAGGCGATGTTCATCATCCCGTCGGCTTCAGGCGAGGTCGGTGGCGGGCTCGGTCGCGTAGCGGTTCATCGCGTCGATGTTGGCCTGTGGCGTCAGCGGCCGGCCGCCGGCGAGCACGTCCTGGAGGTCTCGGAAGTACTGCACGTACAGGTCGGGGGTGAAGGTGCTGAGCATGACGGCGGGTTGGTCGGACACGTTGGCGAAGGTGTGCGGGGTACCGGGCGGAACCATCACGAGCGTGCCCGTGGTGACGTCGTAGTCCTCGTCCCCGACGGTGAACCGCACGGTGCCGGAGAGGATGTAGAAGCCCTCGTCGTGTCGGCCGTGGCGGTGCTGCGGGGGTCCCTGGGTGTGCGGGGCGAGGACGGATTCGGCGATCGCGAGGCGGTGCCCGGTGTGGCTGCCGTCCTCCAGAACGCGCATGTGCGTGGTGCCCAGAACGATCGTCTCGCCGTCGCCGGGACCCACCACCGATACGGCGGGGTCGGCCTGCGGCTTGCTGGGCCTTGCTTCTTCGGTCATGCTCACGAGTGCACCGCCGACGCCGTGCCCGTGTCCAAAACCCATTCCGCGGCGCCGATACCTCATGGGTATCGTTGCAGCGTGGAGCTACGGACCTTGCGCTACTTCGTGGCGGTCGCCGAGGAACTCCACTTCGGCCGGGCCGCCACCCGACTGCACATGAGTCAGCCGCCGCTGAGCCGGGCGATCAAGCAACTGGAGGCCGATGTCGGGGCCTTGCTGTTCGCCCGCTCGCCCACCGGCGTCACGCTCACACCGGTAGGCACCGTGCTGCTCGACGAGGCGCGGGCCCTGCTCGACCATGCCGACGGCGTCCGTGTACGCGTCAGCGCGGCGGCCGGCGTCGCGACCCTCACCGTCGGCATCCTGGGCGACAGCACCGACCCGGGGGTGTCCAGGCTGGCCGCCGCCTATCGCCGAAGCCACCCGGGCATCGACATCCGCATCCGCGACACCGATCTGAGCGACCCGACCTGCGGACTGCGCGCCGGACTGGTCGACGTCGCCCTGACCCGGGCGCCGTTCGACGAGACCGCCCTGAGCGTGCGTGCGCTGCGGACCGATCAGGTCGGTGTGGTCCTGCGCGCCGACGACCCACTGGCCCGCCGCGACCGGCTGCAACTGGCCGAGCTGAGCGACCGCCGCTGGTTCCAGTTCCCGCAGGGCACCGACCCCATCTGGCAGTCGTACTGGAACGGCGGCAGGCCGCGCGAGGGTCCAGTGGTGCGCGCCGTCCAGGAATGCCTGCAGGCCGTGCTGTGGAACGGCACGGTCGGCCTGGCCCCGCTCGGACACGACCTGCCCGCGGAGCTGGCCGTGATACCGCTGATCGACATGGCGCCGAGCCGCGTGGTGGCGGCGTGGAACGAAGGTGACACCAACCCGCTGATCCGGTCCTTCATCAAGATCGGGACAGCCGCATACCTTACGAGGAACTGAGAGCGTCCAGCGACGCCACGGGAACGATGCCGTCCGCCCGACGAGCCAAGGCCTCGTCGATCGTGACCAGCGCATCGGCCTGAAGCCGGGTCACGGCGAGGTATTCGGCGTCCCCGATACTGGCCCACCCCTGCTCCCGGGCGATCCGCCAGGCTGTGCGACGGGAGACCCGGTCACCCAGCAGCCGCATCTTCACCTCGGTCAGGCGCTCGTGCATCCGCAACGCCTCGACCTCGTCCAACTCGCCGCACCTGACCCGTTCGAACAGCAGCGACAGTGCCTGCGACCGCACCGGATTTGGTGCGACGAGTTGGTGATCGGGACTGATCCGCACACCGGTCGACACGATGTGCAGCAAGGTTCTGGGATCGACCACGTAGCGCGTCATGGCTCGCAGAGTAAGTCAGGGCATCCCCCGCCTTCCCAGGTGCGTGCCTTCCGCGTACGGCTGTTGCTGCGGGGCGAGGTGATGCGGGTGGAGGTCGCGGACGCCCGCCTGGGTCGCGGGGCTGGCCCGCGCGTGGGGAGTGGACGTCCGCCCGGGGGCGACGTACAAGACCGTGTGGGCCGAGGCCCGTCTTCCGCTGTGAGTTCGCTCCGGCGGCCGGCCGCCCTCTGAGGCGGCCGACCGCGTCATCCTGAGGTCTTGAACCCGTCAGCCGATCGGCGCGTACAGCACACCCAGCTTGTCGATCTCGGTCCCCGCGCGGCCCGTGAAGCCGACGATCTGCCAGCCGGACGGGGCCGTGAAGGTCTTCGCGGCGGACGTCGCCGTGCCGGAGGTCAGGGTGCGGCCCTTGTCCGTGGTGAAGGCGGCGGAGAAGATCCGCGTGTGGCCGTCCTTCTGACCCTGTGTCAGCTTGACGGACGTGAGGTGCTCACCGGAGGCGAGGGTCAGGGACGTCGCCGTGCCGCCCGTGCCGCCGTGGCTGAGCGTCGTACCGCCGTCGTGGGTCAGGGAGACCGCGTCCAGGCGGGAGGCGCCGCGCAGCGTGAGTGTGCGGGGGGAGACGGTTGCCGGCAGGTCGTCCGCGTCGTTGAAGGCCGTGCCGTGCGGGCCGCCCCAGAAGTCGCTTGCCTTGAGGGCGGAGTTGACGGTGTACGAGAAGTCGACCGTGTGCGGGAAGTGGTCGGAGAGGTGCTTGCCGTCGGAGCGGAGGAAGGACTTCCACTCGTTGTTGTACCGGGTGGCGTTCAGGGAGACGAGGTCGCTGCCGCGGTAGAGGACCTTGTCGACGACCTCGCAGTCGTTGGCCGGGGCGGCGGAGTCGCAGAGCAGGGCGTCGCTGCCCTGCGCGGGCGGGGTGCCGCCCTTGACCAGGTCGACCCACGGGTCCTTGAGGCCGTTCTCGGAGATGAGCGTGCGGATGTTGTCGCCGGCGCGCGTGTACCGCGTGTTCGTGTCGCCCATGACGATCACCGCGTTGCCGGCGGAGTTCGCCTGGATGAAGTCCGACATCTGCTCGATGTTGGCGCGGCGGGCGGCGAGCGCGGCGTCGTCGGAGTCCGCGTTGGTGTGCACGTTGTACAGGTCCACGAAGACGCCCTCGGCGAGGCGGACCCGGGCCAGCGAGAAGCCCTTCGGGGTGAGGCAGTTCGTGCCGGTGCAGTTGTTCCACTTCACCCGCTGGAAGTCGTCGAAGGAGTAGTCGGAGAGGGTGTTCATGCCGTCGCCGAAGGCCGCGCCGCCGCTTGTCGGTGTGCGGTGCGGGTGGGTGTCGTTGGCGTACAGGGAGGCGTGGTAGTTGAAGTCCTCCTGGACGTTCACGATGTCGTACGGCCCGAGCCGCTGGCCGATCAGCGGGGTGTTGGTCTCCGGGTCGCTGTCACCGAGGCCGAGAGGCAGGCCCGCGATGTTGTACGTGAGGACGTTGAAGGAGCCTGTGGCGGCCGCCGCGGGGGTCGAGCCGGTGGTGGCGAGGCCGGTGACGGCGAGTGCCGCGGCCGTGAGGGTGCCGAGCAGTCTTCTCATGGTGGGGGTGTCTCCGGTCGGGTGAGTCGGAAGAAGGTGAACGGGGCTCAGATTCAGCGCCAACCAGTGTGACGGTAAAGGTCAGTTGGGAGAACAGTGAGAGACGGGATTACCCGCCGTGTCCAGGGAACCCGGCGATCACTCCCCGGCCGTTCAATGTTCATCTTTCGCCTCGATTCTCCTCACGCGGCGCATTCGCGCTGTGAGAAGGCAGCCGCAGAAGGCAGCGGCATCCAGGAGGCGCTTCATGGGACACGGGCATCACCACACACACGGTCACGGACACACGCACGACCATGACCACGGCCACGAGTCGGCCTCGGCGCTTCCTGCCGCCTTCGATGCCTCCGTCCCCGACGAGGCCCTGACTCCCGAGCAGCAGTCGCGCCGCACGATGCTGCGCCGTACCGGCCTGCTCGGCGCGGGCCTCGCGGCCGGCAGTGTGCTGGCCGGAACGGCCGGTTCGGCCCCGGCGGCGGCCGCCGCTCCCGCCGCGCCCCTCGGCAGCAGCCCCAAGAAGGGTTTCCTCTGGCTGGCCGGCGACCACCACATCCACACCCAGTACAGCAACGACGGCAAGTACCGCGTCGTCGACCAGGTCCGCCAGGGCGCCAAGCACGGCATGGACTGGCTGGTCATCACCGACCACGGCAACGTCACCCACTCCAAGATCGGTGTGGAGAAGGTCAACCCGGACATCCGCGACGCGCGTGACGCCTACGAGGACACCCTCGTCTTCCAGGGCCTGGAGTGGAACATCCCGGGCGCCGAGCACGGAACCGTCTTCGTGCACCCGGGCAAGAACGAGGTCTCGGTACTGAAGCAGTTCGAAACCGACTACGACGGCTCGGTCAAGGGCGCCTCCGACTCCACCCCCGCCAACGAGGCCCTCGCCATCGCCGGCCTCAACTTCCTTGCCCAGCAGGTCCAGCGGCGCAAGGTCCAGGACGCGCTGATGCTCGCCAACCACCCGGCGCGGCGCGGTGTCGACTCCCCGCACGAGATCCGCGGCTGGCGTGACGCCACCGGCAGGGACCACCAGGTGGCCGTCGGCTTCGAGGGCGCCCCCGGCCACCAGGCCGGCGGTATCGCCAAGCCGCTCGGGATGGGCCGGGCCCGCGGCATCTACGACAACAACCCCAGCGCCAACTCCTTCGCTGGCTACCCGCCGGAGAGCTACCGCACCTGGGGCGGCTTCGACTGGATGACCTCCACCGTCGGCGGCCTGTGGGACAGCCTCCTCGCCGAGGGCAAGCCCTGGTGGATCACCGCCAACTCCGACTCCCACAACGTCTACACGGACACCGCCAAGCGCGGCGGCCCGGACAGCGACTACCTCGCCAACGGCAAGCACACCGACCCCGTCTACCGGGGCACGATCGACCTCACCGAGGGCGACTACTGGCCCGGCCAGTACAGCCGTACCCACGTCGGCTCCGCCGGCTTCTCCTACGCCGCCGTCATGGACGGCATCCGCGCGGGCCGCATCTGGGTCGACCACGGGCAGCTCATCAGCGGCCTCGACGTCCGAGTCTCCGGCGGCTACCGCTGGGCCACGCTGGGCGGCGCCCTGCATGTCCGCAAGGGCACGCGGGTGACCATGACGGTGGACATCGCGCTGGCCGGCGGCCCCAACTGGGCCGGCTTCCTGCCGAAGCTGGCGCGCGTCGACGTCATCCAGGGCGAGGTCACGGGCGAGGCCGCCGACAAGGACACGTTCACCGCGCCGACGGCGAAGGTCGTGAAGTCGTACGAGGTGAACAAGTCGACGGGCACGGTCAGGCTCACATACGACCTCGGGCGGGTCGACCGTCCGCTGTACGTCCGCCTGCGCGGCACCGACGGCAACCGGTCCGCGGTCGGCGCGATGGGTGCGGCCGTCGACCCGGCGGGCCCGGCCATCGACGTCGTCGGCGACGCCGACCCGTGGGCCGACCTGTGGTTCTACGCCAACCCCGTGTGGGTCCTGCCCTCGTGACGCCTCACGTCCTCACCGTCGACGCGGGCATCAAGGACCTGCGCGCGGCGGACCACCTGTTGCACGCGCTGGCAGCCGAACTCGCCCTCCCCGAGGGCGCGTTCGGCTGCACGCACCTGGTGCGCGGCGACCGGCCGCGCGTCGCCCTGTCCCTCACCCTGCCCTCGCAGCCGCTCCTTCGCACCGCCCAGGAGCGGCTCACCGGCCAGGGGTACGAGGTGACGGGCGGCGCGCCCGACGCGGCCGGCCGCGCGGTGGTCTACCCGGGGGTCTCGTCGCTCACCGGCACACTGACGATCGCGGAGCTGCTCACGCGCTCCGCGATCGACCGGGTGACCGTGCTGGGAGCGGCGGGCCAACCGGCCCCCGACGTCCACCTGATGACACAGGATCACGTACGGCCGCAGTGGAACGACGGGGAACTGGTCCTCACGGCCATGCCCGCGGTCGGCGGTGTCCTGGTGCCCTTCGAGGTACCGGATCCGACACCGTGCTGCGCGGACCATTGAACCCGTTCTCTGCATGTATGGCTGTCACGCCTTGGCCATGAGACGCAGGGCCTGAGCCTCCGGAGTGTCCGGGGCGGCCGTGTAGACGAGGAGGCTCAGGTCGGGGTCCTGGGGGAAGTGGGTGATCTCGTAGGCGAGGGTCAGCGGGCCGGCCTCCGGGTGGTTCACGCGTTTGAACCCGGACGACTTGGTGTGCACGGCGTGCCGTTCCCAGTGATGCCGGAACTCCGGTGATTTCGCGGCCAGTTCGGCGATGAGCCGGTGCAGCGCCGCGTCCCGCGGATACCGGCCCGCGGCGATCCGCAGCTGCCCCACCACCTCCCGGGCGATGAAGTCGACGTCGGGGTAACGGCCGCCGATCTCGGCGTCGAGCAGATGCAGCCGCGCCATGTTGCGCTCGGTGGGCGGCAGCGCCGCGAGGTCGGTGATGAGCGCACAGGCCGGCCGGTTCCAGGCCACGATGTCCAGGCGGTGGTCGACGGCCAGGGCGGGGGCGGAGATCCAGTCGAGCAGCTGCCGCACGCCCGGGCGAGCGGGACGGCCGTCGGGTGCTCCGGCGGCGTCGTCCGGGCGGGCCAGCCGGACCAGATGGGCGCGCTCGTCGTCGTCCAGGCGCAGAGCGTCGGCGACCGCGCCGAGGACGCTGTCGGACACTCCGCGATTACGGCCCTGCTCCAGCCGTACGTAGTAGTCGACGCTCACTCCCGCCAGATACGCGACCTCCTCCCGCCGCAGCCCCGGCACCCGGCGCGGCCCCGACCCCGAGGCGAAACCGACATCCTCCGGCCTCATGCGCGCCCGCCGGGACCGCAGGAACTCCCCCAACTCCTGTGCAGGTTCCATGACGTCCATGGTGCCCGTGGGTGGGTGTCCGCGTCCCTGGGTCCAACAGAGCCTGGGAGCGGCGGGGCGGCCGGGTGAGCATGGGCGCACGAACCGACGTGGATCGACGTGGACGGACGTGAGGGGAGCGCGGGGTGCGCACACGGCACTGGAGCAGCGGCCTGGCCGCGGTGTTACTGACGACGGCGGGACCGGCCTGGGCAGCCGAGGACGGCGGCACCCCGCCGGATCCCGCACCCGGCGGCCCGCAACGGCCGTACGAACCGGACGTGTCCGGCCCAAGCAACATCGACTCCCTGAGGGCGCGGGTCGGCGGGGACGGCGGAGCTGGCGTCCGCGTGGCATTCGACCGAACCAGCCGAGCCGAACCGGCCGGCCCGCCGGCCGCCCCCCGCCGCTTCGTCTTCCTCTTCGACGAGGCGCTCGACTTCCACCCCAAGGACTTCCCCCTCTGCGCCCGGACCGTCATCGAGACGAACGGCCCGGCAGCCTGCCCCGCCGGCTCCCGCATCGGCCACGGCACCAGCCACCTCTACCCCGAGGGCACCGCCGAGGTGCACGCCTTCAACACCCAGCACCCGAACGGCCTGCGCGGCGCCCTCGTCGTCATTCCCGCGAGCAACACCATCCTGGAACTGACCTGGGAAAAGGTCACCCACCCCTACCGCCAACGCGGTTACCGCTGGGCCCTGGACGAGATCATCCCGCCGAGCCCGATCCCACCAGACCAACGCGCAGGCACCCGGCGCTTCGAACTCACCTGGGGCGCCACACACGACACGGCATCCTTCGCGACCGTACGCAAGAACGACGATGAGCTCCGCTTCGGGCTGTGGAGCGAGTTCGTGACGGGGCAGATCGCGCTGCCGGAGACGGTCAACGCCGCTCAGTGACAGCAACTTGAGATGTGAGACTTGACTCTCACAGTTTCTGAGAGAACACTCTCACATCATGGATTCCGGCAACCGTCTCGGCGATATAGAGATCAGCGACCCGAAGGCCATGCGGGCGCTCGCACATCCCGTACGCCTCGCCATCCTGGAACGGCTCCAGCGGTACGGGCCCGCCACCGCCACTCAGCTCTCCCCGCACGTCGGTGCCACCCCGTCAGTGACCAGCTGGCATCTGCGTCACTTGGCGGGGTTCGGCCTGGTCGGGGACGCCGAGGGCGGGACGGACCGGCGGGAGCGGCGGTGGCAGGCGATGGCGCGCGGCTTCCGGTTCGAGCGGCCGGAGGACGAGGACGGCGCGGCGGCCGCACGGGCGCTCTCCTGGGAGATGTTCGCCCGCGCCGCGGAACTGCCCGAGCGGTGGGCGACCGAGACAGAGCCCGGACTCGACCCGGACTGGCGGCGGCTCGCGGGGCTGGCCAACACCCGTGTCGTCGTGTCGGCCGAGGAACTCGCCGCGATCCACGACGCGATCGAGGCCGTACTCGCTCCCTATGTGACTCGGGACGCGGCCCAGCAGCCACCCGGGAGCCGCGGGGTGCGGTTGCTGCGGTACGTGCTGCCCGAAGCGGACGACGAGTCCGGCGCCTCCGCGTGACGCGCCTGCGCACGTTCGTTTCCGCGACTTCCCTGTGGCGTGACCGGCGCTTCGTGCGCTGCTGGACGGGCGTCGCCGTCTCCCAAATCGGTGACAGAATCTCGGAGTTGGCGCTCACGGGCCGGCTCCCATGTATGCACGGTCGGCGAGACCGGGATGCCCTGGCGTTCGCAGATCCGGAAGATCCGGTGGGCACGGGCCGCGGTGAGGTCGTGCGCGTGGCCGGGCAGGGCGGGCGAGATCCACAGCAGCCGCCCGGCAGGGTCGGTCACCACCTGCACGTTCACCCCGTGTCGACGGTGCTTGTGGGAGAAGTCGGCCCGGCTGTCGCCGACCCGGTCGCACTCCGCAAGAGTGCCGTCGAGCAGGACGTAGTCGGGATCGCTCTCGCGCAACACCTTGAGCAGGCCCGGTGCACGCTCGGCGAGCAGGCTGATCACCGCGGTGGTGTAGGCGTGGGCGGTACCCACCGAGATACCGAAGCCGACGGCGATCTGAGCGAGGGTGTCATGCCGCCGCAGGTACACCAGGCCGGCCAGCGCACGCTGGTGCGGCGGGAGCTCGCAGCGGCGGTCACCTTCGCGGGTGACGATGAGCATGGTCACCCACTCCGAGGAACCGACGAAATGCAGTTCGTGAGGTGACGGAATGCCTGGAGCGGGTCAGCGGGCCGGGCGGCCGCCGCTAGTCCGGCGAGGCTCGCGTCGCGGCCGGTTCCCAATTTGGGGACGCGTCAACTGCCTCGGGAGCGCAGACGGCATTGACGCTCGGCGTGATCAGCACGAGCTTGTCGACGCGTTTGGGTGTCGGCCCGCATACAGCACCGCCTCTTCCATGTGATGCATCCAGCAGTGGACAGCAGTTCGTCGGCGCACTATGCGAGGCCGACACTGCCGCCGGACAAGAATCCGGACAAGCGGGGGACCAGGCCGGACAGCGGTCGGCCTGTCCGGGACAGCGGCCCGCTATTGATTCGTCTTGGTGTCGCCACCAGGCTCGTTGTTGATCGATGGGTCGTACGGCAGTCGTCGACTACCAATCCCGTCCTCGGCCCGTCAGCGCAATCCGCCCTTGTAGAGGCGAGTTTTGTCGGTGCTCGGACGTCCACTTCCCTGGAGGAGCCTGCATATGCGTTTCCGTCGCATCCTCGTGACCGCCGCTCTCGGGAGCACGCTTGCTCTCAGCGCGATGGCCGTTCCTGCCCAGGCGGCGCCTGCCGCACCCGCCCAGCCCACTCCGGCCACGGCAGGAGCAACCGCTCTGGCTTGTCCTTCGACTTGGTCACCGGACCCCGACGCGTACGACGCGACCTGGGGTGAAGTCAAAGAGCCGACCGCCCCGCTGCGGCCGGGGCCCTACGCCGACTGCGGCACGAGGGCTACCCTGCAGCAGGGCTGGACGATGACCATCTACTGCTACTACAAGAACGATTACGGCAACACCTGGTACTACGTCAGCGCCTATCCGAACTGGACCCTTGGCTGGATCTACTCGGGGAACGTGAGGCTCAGGGGCATCGTCTGGCCCTGCTGAGCTTGATCTTCGAGAGGAAGCCCTGTACGCCCCACCCGCGCCGCTGGCCTTGCGGGGGCCGTCTGCTCCGCCTGGGAACCCGCTCAGACCACCCAGAACGACGATGCTGGCGTACGAAGGTTCACCGGGATCTCCGCACCTCAACGCGGGAAGCGCATGCGGCAGGTCGAGTGCGGCAGGATGGATGACCAACGAGGCCCCCGAGCAATGTGGTTGAGACGTCAGACATCTCGATCAACAGCCCGGGGGCCTCGCTCGTTGCGCTCCGCTGGCCACCACCTGATCGATGACTAACTCGAAGAAGCTCAATATTCGTTGCTGGTGATGTCCGGTATCGCACTCGGTGAAGGCACCGGGTCGAGACGGAAGACCTGCCCTGTGTTGCCGGAGCCGCAAGGAAGCTGCAGGAGCGGGGCCCCGACGTCCTTGGTACCGCTGGGCACCGAGACACAGGCGTTGGTGTGCAGCGGCACCAGGCGGTAGCCGTCGGCTCCAGCTCGGTTCAGGCGGAACTGCTCGGAGGCGCCGCGGTGCCCACAGTAGTCGTGCTGAATCCGCGCCCCCCTCCTCCTGCTGCCGGTGTCCACGCCCAGACAGCCGTAGCCGAAGACCGGGTGCAGGGAACGGATCCGGTACACCCCGTTCCCCTTCTCCTCCAGGGCGTAGGTCAGGCTGCTGCCGCAGTCCACCTGAGAGACGTATCCCCTCTCCTCGCCGTCGTGTTCGGACAGGCACAGCGACGACATCAGCGAGCGGATCCGGTACGTGCCCGCCATCGGTGACGCCAGGTCGTCCTTGTCGTCGTCCACGGCCGCCAGCATGAAGTACCCGCCGCCCACCAGGACCACCGATATGAGCGCCGTACCGAGCAACCGTTTCGGTGAGCCGAACAGCCCGAAGCCGAGACGTGACGGCCAAGACCCGCCGGCTCGCACAGACCAGCTCTCCTGGCTGTCACGGGCCTGCAGGACCGGGGCGGGCAGCGGCTCGGCTTCGGGCAATGGTGAGCCACCAAGCCGCCCGTAAGCCGGGCGTTCTCCAGGGCCTTCGCTGTTTTCCTTTTCCGTGCGGGGATTGACGCCTGTCGCGGCGATCCGCTGCCGAGCCTGCGCCCATGCCTCGGTGTTCCGCTCCTCCCCACAGGCAAGGAGGAACGCCTCCAACATCTCCGGTCGCGGTAGGGCATCGTGGCGCAGCACGTCGGCCAGAGTGCTGCGCGGCAGCACCTCACCGCGCTCGGCCGCACGCTCTTCCAACTGCCGGTAAGAGAGCCCCGACTGCTTCTTCAGCCGCCGCAGCAGAGCAACGAATTCCGCAGCGTCCCCAACCTCTTGCAGCGCCCTGTCCGTCTGATCCCCCATGCCCGACATCCTTGTCGGACGCACGTCACACAGCAACGGTCATTTCCAGGACTGGGGGCAGCCATGGTCGATGTTCCTCTCATGAGTCCCATCTGACTCTCTGTCAATTCACTCCGCATCTTTGGGGGAACCTCAATCGGGAAAGTCATCCAGGCGCTGGTGCGCCCAGCGCAGCGCCAGCCAGGTCTGGCCGATACCGCCAGCACCCCCGATGACGCAGATGACCAACACGCTGTTGTCGTCAGATCGTTGCTTCAGCATGCTGTCCAGGGCGGCCAGTTCACCGTCCCGGCCTACGAACGAGCCTGGCGGCGCCGGCAGCTGGCGCGGTACCGGAACCTGTACCGGCCGGACCGTGAACACAGTGGCGGCCGGGGCAGCGAAGCCGAGCGCGGGGTCACTGGTCAGCATCTGCTGATGCAAGCGTTGCAGGGTCGGGCCGGGGACGCTGACGAGTTCCTCGGCCAACCCTCGCCGGACTCGGTCCCTGGCGTCCAGCCAGGCACCGACCCAATGCCCGTCCCCGCAGGCGCGGACGAACGCGGCCAGCACGTCCGGCCGCGGCAGGGTCCGCCGTCGAAGTACGTCGGCCAGCGTGCTGCGCGCCAGCACGTCACCGCTTCGGGCGGCCCGCTCCTCCAATTTGCGATACGTCAGCCCTGAACGCTCCTTGAGCTGCTGCATCGACTCGATGAAACCGGCAGCGTCCCGGGCTTCGTGCGGCGCCAACTCACCCAGGTTCCCCATGAACGTCATCTTGCTGCGGCTTTGACAGAAGGGACAACGGCGGGTTCCGCCATGCCCCGCTGTCCGGGATGCGATCCGGACAAGGCCTGACCAGCCCGGACAGGATCCGCCTGTCCGGGACACAGACGAAGCCTTGAGTCCGGGAGCCTGCTCATCAAACATCCAATGCGAACGTCAGCCAGCCGAAGAAGCAAGTAGTCCCTCGGTGCGGCGCTGACGTACTCGAAACCCTCCCGCGACAAGAGGCAGGCAGACAATGACAAGAGGAAAAACGGTGGCGTACGGACTCGCCATCCTGGCGTCGGCCACGGCTCTGGCGCTCACTCCGTCGGCAGCCACCGCACGGGCGACATACCAGGTGTGGGGTATCACCTACGGGGACTGCTACGACGCCGATGGGTGGTACGAGTGGACGGCTGACGGGTCGGCTGGCGGCTACCCGAAGTACGACACCGACGGGGTGATCACAGTCGCCCCGTGGGCGAACTGTGACAGCTGGATCGACAGCGCCGTCCTCCTGTACTCCGGCAAGAAGTGGCAGAACGGATCGTGGACCACGATCGGCTGGAAGAAGCCGCCCTCCTACGGGGACGAGTTCGAGACCGACTACGAGCTCAAGTTCAATGACGTGCGTGACATCCGCTTCAAGGTCTGCAATGTCCACGACGGCATCACGGACGGATGCGATTCCGTCTCCTAGTCCAGGTGGGCCCGTAGTCATGCAACCCGTCCGGCCTGGCGCCCGAACCGATCCTGACCACAGGCCCGAGCACCCGGAGTGGCACCGACAGCATCTGTACGGTTCCGCACCCGCCATGGGCTGATACTTTCCGGCACGGTTGAGACACTTCAGTGGCTGTTGTCGTTCCGATCTTGAGGGATGTGCGTCGATCGGGAGTCTCGATCGGGCGATCGCCACTGGCCGCGGGCATGAAGGCAGACACCTCACGATGCCAACGAGTCAAGCTGCGGCGGCAGTTCGGTGGGAAACGCGGTGTGTTCGTCGAACAGCTTGCGGTGCTGCAGGCAGTGGTGGAGCTGTCCGATCATGTGATTGAAGAGGTTGCGCTGGGCGGCGGTGTGCCAGTCGCCGTGCTCGCGTCGTCGCCGGTAGTGGTCGTTGGCTCCGGCGGATGCTCGGAGTGAGGCGAAGGCCCATAGGTAGCCGACATGGTTGAGCCGGTCCTTCTTCGCCCATCGCGGTGTGATGGCTGACTTCTTGCCGGATGCAGGGTGTCGGCAAAGTCGAGGCAGGCGTCTGGGTTGAGGGGATCCGACGCACCTTGAGAGCGGACAGCAAAGCGGGCATGACCTGTTCGGAAGATCATCGTGGTTCTCGACGCCCGTTGAGCTTCTTCGAGTTAGTCATCGATCAGGTGGTGGCCAGCGAAGCGCAACGAGCGAGGCCCCCGGGCTGTTGATCGAGATGTCTGACGTCTCAACCACATTGCTCGGGGGCCTCGTTGGTCATCCATCCTGCCGCATGCGCTCGTGGAGTGGGTGACCATGCTCGTCGTCATCCGTGAGGGCGACCGGCGCTGCAAGCTGCGCCCGTCTCAGCGCGCGATGGTGGCACTGGTGTACCTGCGCGAACACACCACCCTGGCGAAGATCGCTGCCGGGTTCGGGATCTGCGAGTCCACCGCCCACGCCTACACCAGTGCGGTCGTCCACCTGCTCGCCGAACGAGCACCGGGTCTGCTCAAGGTTCTGCGCGAGAGCGACGCGGACTTCGTCCTGCTGGACGGCACGCTCACCGAGTGCGACCGAGTCGGCGACGGACGGGGCGACTACTCCCACAAACACCGGCGCCACGGCGTGAACGTGCAGGTCGTCACCGACCCCGGCGGCCGGCTGCTGTGGCTCTCACCTGCCCTGCCGGGCCGCACTCACGACCTGACCGCCACTCGCACCCACTGGATCATCCGGATCTGCGAGCGCCAAGGCGTTCCTATCCTGGCCGATCTCGCCTACCAGGGTGCTGGCCCGTGGCTGACCACCGGCATCAAACGCAAGCCTCTGCAGGTACTCACTCCCACCGAAAAGACCCTCAACTGGGCATTTGCCGCTGCACGAGCGCCGGTCGAGCGCGGCGTTGCCCGCCTGAAGTCCTGGCGCATCTTCCGCAGGTCCCGATGCAGCCCGAATCGAATGACGTCAATCGCCAAGGCCATCCTCACACTGGAGCGGCAACGCTGAAGAGGCTCAGTGCCATGAACGAGCGATCACGGACCGAGGAAGGTCGGACTTAACGCCCTCTGAGCCTGCGGCGGGAGGGCTGGGGCAGGTTTGGTGTTCCCCTTTGGGATGGGCTCTTGGCTCGATACCGGCGGAACTCGGTCAGCTTCTCCCTGACCACCGCCCGTTCGTATGCCTCCAGCACTGCCCGGTCTGCCCCGAGTTGGTAGCCCGCCTGCCGCGTCCAGACCAGCGGTGGCCAGCCCTTCTCCGTGGCCTGGTCCTACGGGGCGGCGAGCCCGGAGCGGACCTGGCTTGGGGCAGGTCGCTGGCGCGTACCAGCTGATGGAACTCAAGGCCTGCGGGTCCGGCCTCGGACAACACGAACCGGAGGGTGTCCGCGTGGCGTCTGGCAGCGTCGCCCCGTTTCGCCGACCCCGTGGACGGTATAGGAGGCGATGTCGGGCCGGCGTGCCTCCCAGCACTACCCCCGGCATTCTCCAGGACGCAGCGGACGAACTGGATGCCCCACAACGGCCGCCTCGGCCCCGTCCCCCAGCCCATCCCGCCCTCGCCGACCAGTAGGCCGAACTGGTCGGTGCCTGAACGGCCGTAGCGGTACGACGTAAAGTTGCCGGAGTCTCAGGGGGAGGGCGGCTTGACGTACGACGCGCGGCGCAAGGGGGAATCAGGGAGCCGTAAGCCGGAGTTGGCCGGCGTCGGGGGGCGTCCGCTGTGGCGCAGCCGGGACTTCGGGGTTTTCTGGGTGGCGCAGACTCTGTCCGTCCTCGGTGATTCCTTCGCGCTGATCGCGCTGCCGCTGCTGATCCTCCAGGCCACCGGTTCGCTCGCCGCGATGGGGCTGCTGACGGCGGTGGGTGGGGCGGCCTCGGTTGTGGCGGCGGTGTTTGCGGGGGCCGTGGTGGACCGGGTCGACCGGCGGAAGTTGCTGATCGGCTGCGATCTCGTGCGGATGGTGCTGTACGGGGTGATCCCGGTGGTGTGGCTCTTCGGACCGCAGATCTGGCTGCTGTATGTGGTGCTGCCGCTGTGCGAGGCGGTCGGGATGCTGTTCGCCGTCGGCTATGTCACCGTCGTGCGCAGTCTGGTCGGTACCGAGCAACTCACCGAGGCCAACGGCCGGTTGAACGCGACCGCCGCCGCGGCCGGGGTTCTGGGGCCGCTGTGCGCGGGCCTTGTCGCCGCCTGGTCCGGGCCCGCCACCGCTGTAGGCGTGGACGCGGCCAGCTTCGGGGTGTCGGCGGCCTGTCTGGTTGTCGTACGGTTCCGGGGGCGCCCGGGTGACGACGACCGGCCGAAGCAGGGCACCGGGCTGTGGAACGACCTTCGCGCCGGGGTCGCCTTCCTCTACGGCCATCCGGTGCTGCGGTCGCTGACCGTCCTGCTGTGCCTGTTCAGCTTCTTCACCCTCGGCCTGAACGACCTGGTGATCTACCACCTCAAGCACGATCTCGGCCATGACGACGGCACCGTCGGCACCGTGATGGCGGGCGGCGCGCTCGGCACCATCGCCGGTTCCCTGCTCGTGGCCAGGATCCGCCGTCGGCTCGGCTTCGGGCCGACCTGGACGGGCGCGGTCGCGGTCTGCGGACTCGCCTTCGCCGGGCTGGGCCGGGCGCAGGACGTCCCTGTCGTGGCCGTCCTCGCCGCGGCCTTCCTGGCGTGTGTCGCCGTCGCGGGCACCTGCTCGATGTCCCTGCGCCAGGAAGTCACCCCCGAGCCCCTGCTGGGCCGGGTCACCTCGGCCTTCTGGACCCTCCAGTACTCGGCGGCCCCGGTCGGCGCCGCCGTCCTCACCTGGGCCGCGGAACGCCAAGGCACGGCGCCCGTCGCGCTCGTCGCGGGCGGCTGCTGCGTACTGATCGCGGTCGCCGCGCTGTTCACGCCGATACGGCGATCACGCGCCGGGTGACATGCCGGCCTGCTCCGGCGGTCGGCCCGGCAGCGACATGGCGGGCAGCAGTGCCAGCCCAAGGAGGGTCGCCGCCACCGCGAATCGGCCGCGGAACGCGAGGGCACGGCGCTCGTCGCGGGCTGCTGCTGCGTATTGATCGCGGTCGCCGCCCTGTTCACGCCGATACGGCGGTCGGGCAAGGGTTGACCTTCACGCCCGCTCCGGCCGTCCGCCCGGCAACAGCAAGGCGGGCAGCAGTGCCAGCCCCAGCAGGGTCGCCGCCACCGCGAACGTGATGCGGAAGCCCGACGGGTCCGTGCCCGCCGATCCCAGGACCACCGAGATCAGCGCCGTGCCCACCGATGCCCACACCTGCGAGTTGATGCTCAGTGTCGTACTCGCCGCGGCCATGCGGTCCTTCGGCAGCTCACGGGTCGCGGTCGTCATCGTCGGCAACAGCACCATGCCCGCGCCGATGCCCATCACCACCGACGCTGCCACCACCCGCCAGGGCGCCACGCCCTCGACGCCCGTCTGGAGCGCCAGCAGCGCCATGCCGAGCGCGCCCACCGCGGTCCCGGCCGGGATCAGCCGGCGTGGGGACACCTGGTCGATGCGGCGGGCGGCCAGCTGCATCGTCACGCCGACGGCGAGCCCGACCGGTGCGCCGAGCAGCCCGGCCGCGGTCGCGCTCGTGTCCCGCACCTGCTGCCAGTACATCGGCGCCAGCAGCATCGACCCGAAGTAGCCGCAGGTGAACAGCGCGAGCGTGCCGATGCCGACGGCGAAGGTACGGTCCCGCAGCAGCCGTAGATCCAGCAGCGGGTCATGGGTCGTCAGAGCCCGCCGGACGAAGGCGGCGACGAGCACCGCGCCGGCGACCGTGGGCAGCAGTGCGCCCGCCGCCGTGAAGTCGCCGCGCTCGCCGCCCCGCGCCAGCCCGAACAGCAGCAGCGCCAGGCCTGGCGAGAGCATCAGCAGGCCCGGGACGTCGAGCCGCGGCGCCGGGGCCGGTCCGCGGGGCGCGTCCGGTCGTAGCAGCTTCACCGCGAGGGCCAACGCGATCGCGCCCACGGGCAGATTCACGAGGAAGATCCACTGCCAGGACGCGATGTCGATCAGCCAGCCGCCGAGCACCGGCCCGGCGACCGGGCCGACCAGGATGGGCAGTCCGAGCAACGCCATGGCCCGTCCCATCCGTTCACGTTCGGCGGTGCGCATCACCATCGCCATGCCGACCGGCATGATCAGCCCACCGCCGAGGCCTTGCACGGCCCGGAACGCGATCAGACTGCCCGCGTCCCAGGCGCACGCGGCGAGCAGCGAGCCGAGGGTGAACAGCACCAGCGCAGTGAGGTACGTGCGTTTCTCGCCGAACCGGCCCATTGCCCAGGCCGCGGTCGGGATGACCGCGGCGAGTGCGAGGGAGTACGCGGTGGCGGTCCACTGGATCGTCTCCAGCGGGGCGTGGAACTCCTCGGAGAGTCTGCGCAGCGCGACGTTCACGATCGTCATGTCGAGCACCGTCATCACAGCGCCGATGATCACGACGGCGATCGTGCGGTGCAGTGCGGCGGACGCGGGAGCCGGCTCCGCCGGAGCCTGCGGCGTCCGGGTGGTGGACATCGTCCGGCCGCCCTCAGCCCTCGTACGGGCGGGTCGCGCGCGCCTCCCGCAACACCCGCCCCCACCAGGCGAGTTGACCGATCATGCCCTTGGCCGCGCCCTCGCAGACGGCCGCGTCGAGCGGGGTGCCGTCCTCTGCGAGGCCCGACCACGGCCAGTGCAAGCTGACCGAGTCGCGCACCGTCATCGCGTGCAACTCGGCGAAGACCAGCCGGAGTTGCTCGACCGCGCGCAGGCCGCCGCCCAGTCCGCCGTAGGAGACGAAGCCGACGGGCTTCGCGCGCCACTGTTCGTAGTGCCAGTCGATGAAGTTCTTCAGCGCGGCCGGGAAGCTGTGGTTGTACTCGGCGGTGACGATGACGAAGGCGTCGGCGGCGGTGATGCGCGGGGTGACGTCCGCCAGCGCGGCGACGGCCTCCTCGCGCGGGGTGCCGCCCCAGTCGGGCATGACCAGGGGCAGTGGGACGTCCGCGAGGTCGATGACGTCCAGTTCGAGCCCGTCGTAACTCTCGGCGGTCGTCCGGAACCAGTCGGCGACTGCGGGGCCCCGGCGGCCTTCGCGGACGCTGCCGACGATGACGGCGAGGCGCAGCGGCGCGTCCGTGGTGTTCCCGGGGGCGGCGGTGGACGTGGTCTCGGTGGCAGGCATGGAAGTATCCCCTCGTCAATGGCTCGGGCGCCGCGGTACGGCCGCGCCCGTGCGAGAAAAGTACAACGACCGTTGTAAGAATTACAATGGGTGTTGTACTTCAGGGGTCGTGAGGAGGCGAGTGTGGGCAGCAGCAACGAGGCTCGGGTGGAGCAGGCGCGGCGCGAGGTGTCACCGCGCAAGCTGGAGAAGCAGATGGCCATCGCGAGCGCGTCCTGCGAGGTCTTCGGCCGCGAGGGCTACGCGCGCGCCTCGGTCGACACGCTCGCCGCCGAGGCCGGCGTCTCCACCCGCACGCTCTACAACCACTTCCCGGGCGGCAAGGCCGAGCTGTTCCGTACGGTCGTCACCTGGACGTCGGCCGACGTGCGCGACGCTCAACTCGCCCGGCTGCACGCCCTGCTGGACCCCGAGCGGCCGCCCCGCCCGGAGGACCTGGAGCGCGACCTGGTGGCCCTGGCGCGGGCCTTCGTCGCCCTCATGACCGAGTTCCCCAACCACTTCGCCCTGGTCCGCCACATCCACGCCGAGGCCGACCATGTGCCGCCCGAGGTGCTCCAGGCGTGGCAGGACACGGGACCGGCCCAGGTCCAGCGGGGGATGGCCGACGCGATGACCGGCCTGGAGAAGGCCGGACTGCTCGACCTGCACGGCGACGCGCCCATGGCCGGAGTCCATTTCATGGCGCTGATCTCGCACTCCGTCGTCCAGCAGTCCCACTACGGCGTGCGGCCCCTCCCGAAGGGGGAGGTCGATCGCATGGTCACGCGCGGGGTCGCGGCGTTCCTACGGGCCTACCGGGCCGGTTGAGCCACGGCCGGCGGCATCGGTCATCCGTTCACGCCCGCATAGTGCCGCAGGCTCCACCGCCACAGCAGGCGGGTCGCGAGATACGCCAGGACGCCCAGCAGCGGGGAGGCCGCCGCCAGCCAGTACGGGACGCCGGTGCTGTGGCCGTGGCCGGTGAGGACGGCGGCCGGGAAGTAGGCGACGAAGGCGAGCGGGAGGCCGTACGTCAGGAAGCCGCCCACCGCCTTCGGCAGGACGTTCAGGGGGTAGCTGCCGAAGGTGCCGAGGAGTTCCTCCAGCCAGCGGCTCCAGTAGTCGGCGGCCGGGAAGCGCAGCGCGGCACAGGCCATGACCGCGAACAGGGCCGCCTCCAGGAGCATGCCGCCGATGACGGCCGCGATCAGGTACGAGATCCGGCCCGCCGTCCAGTCCAGGTGACTGCGGCTGAGCGCGCCCACCATCAGGCCCGTCGCGACGGTCAGGTCACCGATCGCGTTGGTCGGGAAGTAGGCGAGCTGGACCTGGCGGTACACCGGCATGGGGCGGGTCAGATAGACGTCGATCATGCCTTCCTGGACCTGCCGGCCGATGAAGTGCAGTCGTCCAAGGACCAGGACGAACAGCCCGTGCGCGAGCATCCGGATCGCCGGGATCAGCAGCACGTCCGAGCTGTCCCAGCCGCCCATCCCGGTGAACCGCGCCAGCAGCACCGTCGCGAACACGATCACCGACACCTGCCAGATCGCGCCGACCGCGATGTTCAGCAGGAACTCGGTGCGGTACTCCATCGCGGCACGGATGTTGAGCAGCGAGATACGCCACACGATGCGCAGAGCCTTCAACGACATCTCAGCCTCCCTGCGAGATCACGCGCGCCGCGGCCTGCCGCCACACCCACCGGGTGAACAGCGCCAGCAAGACGACCCAGGCCGCCTGAATGGTCAACTGGACGCCCGCGTCGGCCAGTTGGATCCGCCCGATGTAGATCGACAGCGGCACGCTCAGCGTCGCCTGGAACGGCAGGAAACCGCTCAGCGTGAGGAACCAGTCCGGGAAGAACCACAGCGGCGCGTAGACCCCGGACAGCAGGTTCTGCGCGAAGATCAGGATGAGCATCGCGGAGTTGTTGCGGATGGTGAAGAAGCACATCTGGTCCAGGACGAGCATCACGTAGTACAGCACCCACTGGCCGAGCAGCAGACTGACCGCGAACACCCCTGCCACGGCGGCCGACCGGGGCGGTTCGACCACCCCGAACGCCAGGCAGACCGCGAATCCGCCCAGCGCCCACGCCAGCCCGTACAGCTGCTCACCGAGGGCACGCAGGGCGTAGTACCGCTGGGGCGGCAGCGGGCGCAGGTACCAGTAGACGATGGTGCCGAAGTGCATGTGCTGCAGCACGGTGTCCCGGCCCGCGTACTGGTCCAACTCCCGCAGCCGGGAAGCGAGTACGGCCAGCACGGCATACGTGACCGCCTGGCTCTCGTCCAGTCCGGCGGTGGTGCCGGTGTGGGAGTACAGGCCGTGCCACAGCGACGCCACGAGCACCACCTGCACGGCCAGCCGGATCAGCACGGCCGTCATCCGGGGCGGGGTGTGCAGCTCGCCGAGGGGGGTGACGCGGGCAGCGCGCCAGGCGTGCAGAACGGCCACGTCAGACCGCCTCGGCGTGGACGTACGCGGCCCGCATCACGTCTTCCAGGTCCGCTTCGTCGATGGCGACGCCCGTCACCTCGTACCGCTCGATGACCGTCTTCAATGCCTGGTGCACCGTGGGCGCGTCCGGTCCGTCCGGCCCGAAGACGACCTGCGGGCCGTCCTGCCGCAGCAGTGCGATGCCCGGCAGTGGTACGACGTCGGTGTGCGCGTCGGCGAGGGTCGCCCGCACCTGCCAGGTCGAGCCGAACTTGCGGCGGATCTCGTCCAGGCCGCCGTCCAGGACGAGCCGGCCGTGGTTGATCAGGACGACCCGCTCGGCGAGCCGCTCGACCTCCGTCATGTCGTGTGTGGTCAACAGGACCGTACGGCCGCGCTGTTCGACCTGGTGCCGGAGGAACTCCCGCACCTGCTCCTTGACCACCACGTCCATGCCGATGGTCGGCTCGTCCAGGAAGACGACCGGCGGGTCGTGCAGCAGGGCCGCCGCGAGGTCGGAGCGCACACGCTGGCCGAGCGAGAGGTGGCGCACCCGGGTGTCCCAGAAGGAGGAGAGGTCCAGCAGTTCGTCGAACTCGCCGAGCCGGGTGGCGTGTTCGGCCCTGGGCACCTCGTAGATGTCCCGCAGGATCGAGAACGACTCACGCACCGGCAGGTCCCACCACAGCTGGGTGCGCTGCCCGAACACCGCGCCGATGTTGCGGGCGTTGCGCTCCCGCTCCTTGTACGGCACCACGCCCGTGACCCGGCACTCGCCGGACGTCGGCGTGAGGATGCCGGTGAGCATCTTGATGGTGGTCGACTTGCCCGCGCCGTTCGGGCCGAGCAGGGCGAGGAGTTCGCCGGGCGCCACGTCGAAGGTGATGTCCTGGACGGCGTGCTTGGCGACCCGCTCCGGGTCGACCAGGGATCGCAGCGCGCCGGTGAAGCCCGGGCGGCGGACGGTGGTGTGGAAGGTGCGGGACAGACCGCGGACCTCGATGCTTCCGCTCAAGTTCGTGAACTCCCTTGCCTCGAACACGAGTTGCGGCCGGGCGGGGTGGTGGGGCCCCCGGCCGCGGGCGCATCAAGGCCGGCCGCGGAATTCGATGAGACGGTCACTGTATAAAATTATACCCCCCGTGGACTAATCGATCACCGAGGGTCGGCCACCGAGAACACGAACGAGAACTCCGCCGGCTCAGGCCGCAGGAAGTACCGCGGCAGCGGGCCGGGTCCGCACGACTGGGAGCCGATGCCGTGCTGCCCGTGGTCGAGGTTGACCCACACCGTGTCACTGGGGTTGAGATCGGTGAGGTGCTGGGCCGCGTCCAGCTGCTCGTTCGTCCAGCGGCGCGCGCTGAACCAGAACTCCGGGTCGCCCTCGATCCGCAGCCCGCCGAGCTCCGCCCAGCGGACATCGGCCCGGGCGCCGTTCTCCTGCGGACGCACGTACGGCGTCTGCAGCTCGTCCACGGAGGAGTGCCAAAGGCCCAGCATCGAGGCCGACTTGGTGTCCGGGTATGCCTCGCCGGGACCGCCACCGAACCACTTCACCTGGTCCGCTTGCGCGAGCCCGAAGCGAATGCCCAGCCGCGGCAACGGCACCGTCCAGTCGCCCTCGGGCGCCACGGACACGGTCAGCTTCAGCCGCGTGCCGTCGGACGTCCACCGGTACACCGTGCGCAGGCCCACCTCCCAGGCGGCGGGCGCCACCCGGGTCCGTACGGTCAACGCGTCATCATTCAACTCGACGCCGTCCAGGCGGTGCCGCATGCGGTGCAGGCCGTACTTGCGCCACATGTGCGCCCAGCGGACGTCGTCCTGCCAGGAGGCACCCTCGTCGTTGTCGGTCGGCGCACGCCAGACGTCGAGACGGAGGTCCGTCACGTCCAGCCTGCCGATCGTCTTCAGCGCACCGGTGCGTACGTCGAAGGACGCCGGGCCGACATAGATCAGCCGCTCGCTCGCGGAGGGAGTGTCGCTTGCCACGACGGACGGCAACGACCGGCCAGCGACCGGCAGTTGAGCCCAGGCCACCTCGTGGTCCTTCTTCCCCCACGCGGTGTCCTCCGCCAGCAGCGCCCGTACTGTCCACTGCGTCTCGGCCCCACGCCCGTCCGCCGGAGGCGGCGCCGGCAGCTTCACCTCCGCCGACTCGCCCGGCGCCAGCGCGGGCACGGACAGGCTGCCCGCCTCGACCGTCTCGCCGTCCACCTGGTACGACCACTCGAAGGCCAGCGCCGAGAGGTCGGCGAAGTCGTACGCGTTCGTGATCCGTACGGTCCCGTCCGCGCCGTCGCCCTCGATGCGGACGGGCTCGATCACCTTCTTGAACTCGACGAGCCCCGGCGAGGGCTGGCGATCCGGGAAGATCAGCCCGTCGCAGACGAAGTTCCCGTCGTGCAGCTCCTCGCCGAAGTCGCCGCCGTACGCGAAGCCGAACCGCGCGTCCTTGATGCCGTGGTCGATCCACTCCCAGATGAAGCCGCCCTGGAGCCGGTCGTACGACTCGAAGATCCGCTGGTAGTCGGCGATGCCGCCGGGGCCGTTGCCCATGGCGTGGCCGTACTCGCAGAGGATGAAGGGCAGTTGGCGTCGCCTGTGGGTGCCGCCGTCCAGCCCGGCACCGATCCGCTCGACCTCCTCATGACCCGCGTACATCCGCGAGTACATGTCGGTGTCACGGCAGTCGATGTCGCCCTCGTAGTGCACGAGCCGCGAGTCGTCCCGGCCGTGGATCCACTCGGCCATCGCGGTCAGCCCGCGGCCGGTGCCGGCCTCGTTGCCGAGGGACCAGATGACGACGGACGGGTGGTTCTTGTCGCGTTCGACCATACGGGCGGCGCGGTCGAGCAGGGCCGGCGTCCAGCGGTCGTCGTCCACGGGATTGTCGCGCCAGGCCTGCTCGGTGAAGCCGTGCGTCTCGAGGTCGCACTCGTCGATGACCCAGAGGCCGTACTCGTCGCACAGGTCCAGGAAGGCCGGGTGCGGTGGGTAGTGCGAGGTGCGCACCGCGTTGAGGTTGTGCCGCTTCATCAGCAGCACGTCCTCGCGCATGGTCTCCAGGTCGAGGGCGCGGCCCTTCTCGGGGTGCCATTCGTGCCGGTTGACGCCCTTGAAGAGGATGGGTTTTCCGTTGACCTTGATCAGGCCATCTTCGAGGACGACGTTACGGAAACCGATGCGCAGCGGGACGTGCTCGCCCGCTGTGATCAGCTCACCGTCGTACAGCTTCGGCGTCTCGGCCGACCACGGTTCGACGGGGACGGTCACCGACTCGCCGGTCGCGACATCGATGTCCAGCGCGGGCACGGACACCCGCCCCTCGACGTCGGAGTCGACGCGCAGGGTGCCCTCGCCGGTGGTGTGGTCGTAGGAGGCCTGCACGAAGAAGTCGCCCGCGCTGCCCGCCGGGCGGTGCAGCAGGGTGACATCACGGAAGATGCCCGGCAGCCACCACTGGTCCTGGTCCTCCAGATACGACCCCGCGGACCACTGGTGCACGCGGACGGCGAGCACGTTGCCCGTCGGCTTCAGCAGCGGCCCGACCGCGAACTCGTGCGGCAGCCGGGAGCCCTTGAACTCGCCGAGCTCCGTGCCGTTCAGCCAGACGCGGGCGCAGGACTCGACACCGTCGAAACGCAGGACGGCGCCGCCGTCGCCGGGCCAGTCGGCCGGCAGGTCGAAGACGCGGAGGTGGTCGCCGGTCGGATTCTCGGTCGGGACGTGCGGCGGATCCACCGGGAAGGGGTACAGGTGGTTCGTATAAATGGGCGAACCGAACGCCCCGTCGCCCTGGAGGACCCAGTGCCCGGGGACCGTGACCTCGGCCCAGTCCCCGGTGTCGTACCCCTCCTCCGCGAAGGAGCCGTTCTCGGCGTCCGCCGTCGCGGACAGGCGGAAGCGCCAGCTGCCGTTGAGGGAGAGCGACGTGGCGTCGGAGGCCGCGTACCAGGCGCGGGGCGGCAGGGCACCGCTGCCCGGCGAGACGTCCTCGACGTAGTCGACGGATGGGGTGGTGCGGAAAGACATCGGTCTCCTAGGTCAGCCCTTGATGCCGGTCTGCGCGATCCCCTGGACCAGCCAGCGTTGGAGGAAGAGGAACACGAACACCAGGGGCAGGATGGAAATGGCCGTGGCCATGAAGATCAGGTGGTAGTTGACGGACTGGTTGGTCGCGTACGTCGAGAGAGCGACCTGCACCGTCCACGCGCTGGGATCCTGGCCGATGACCAGGGGCCACAGGAAGGCGTTCCAGCCCGCGATGAAGGTGATCGTCGCGATCGCCGCGAAGAAGTTCAGCGAGTTGGGCACGACGACACGCCAGTACGCGCCCCAGTAACCGAGCCCGTCCACACGCGCCGCCTCCTCCAGCTCCTTCGGGAACCCCAAGAAGTACTGCCGGAACAGGAAGCAGGTGAAACCACTGAACAGGCCCGGAATGATCAGACCGCGGTAGGTGTCCACCCAGCCGAGCGACGAGACGAGCACGAAGCTCGGCACGAAGGTCACGGCTGTGGGCACCATCAGGGTGGCCAGTACGACGTAGAAGACCTTGTTGGCGTGCTTGTACGGGATGCGGGCGAGGCCGTATCCGGCCAGCGAGCAGATCAGGAGGATGCCCGTGGTGTGCAGGACGGCGACGACCAGCGAGTTCCACATCGACCGGGCGAAGTCGACCGTGACGTCGTCGAACGGCTCGGTGACGTTGCCCCACTGGATGTCGGTGGGGAACCACTTCCACTCCTCGCCCGTGATCTCCGGGTCCGTCATGAAGGCGTTGCGGACGATCAGATAGAACGGGATGAGGAAGAGGACGGCGGCCACGCAGGTCGCGATGTACAGACCGGTATTGCTCATGACGCCACCGGGGCGCTTGGCCTTCGCCGGCTTCCTGACGTCGGGTGCTGTGGTGGTCACTGGGACTCGTCCCCCCTTCCGAAGCCCATGATCTTGCCCTGGAGCAGGGTCACGAGGCAGATGAGCACGGTCAGGACCAGCGCACCCGCGCTGCCCGCGCCGTAGTTCTGGTTCTCGCCCAGCGCCATCTTGTACAGCTCGACCAGTGGCGGCATGCCCCATGTGGCCTTGCCGAGCAGGATGAAGAACTCGTCGAAGGCCTGGTAGGCGGCGATGAGCAGCAGCAGGATCACCGCGGTGGACGTCGCCCGCAGCTGGGGCAGTGTGATGTAGCGGAAGGTCTGCCAGCCCGGCTTGGCGCCGTCGATGGCGGCGGCCTCGTACAGCTCCCTGGGGATGTTCTGCAGCGCCGCCAGGAAGAGGATCATGTAGAAACCGGCCTGCAGCCAGAGCCGGACGGTCACGATGACCAGCCAGTACCAGGGCGGATCGGGATTGTCGAGCCAGGCGATGTTCTCGACCCCGAACCAGCCGAGGAACGTGTTGGCCATGCCGAAGCGGACGCCGTTGAAGATGGACATCTTCCAGATCAGCGCGGCGGCCGCGTAGCTGACCGCGGTCGGCAGGAAGAACACCGACCGGAAGAACGCCTGCATGAACCGCAGCCGGTTCACCATCAGCGCCAGCCCGAGCGACAGCGCCCAGGTGGTGGGCACGATGAACGCCGCGAAGACGGTGAAGGTGACGAGGGAGTTCCTGAAGTCCGTGTCCGACAGGATCTGCTTGTAGTTCTCCAGGCCGACGAACTCGCTCGGCGTGACCGTGAACCGTGCCTCGAAGAAGCTGAGATACAGGCTCCAGCCGATCGGCACGAAGACGAAGATCACCAGGCCGATCAGGAACGGGCCGGTGAAGAGCCAGAAGTTGAAGGTGCTGTTCGCCTTGAGGCCCCGCCGCGGCCGGGCCTTGGAGACCTTGGCCGGGGCGGGGTTCTTGGCGACCCCGGGTGTGGTGGTGGTCGACATGTCGAGATCCGTCCGGGGGCCTATCCGAAGAGCTTCTTGAGCTCGGCGTTGACCTTCTTCTCAGCGGCGGCGAGCTGAGCCTTGGGGTCACTGTCCTTGCGGACGGAGTTCGCCATCACGTCGTTGACCGCGGCGATCATGGCCTGGGTCCAGCCGATGTTGTCGAAGTGGCCGAACTCGTTGAACAGCTTCACGCCCTCGGCCGGAAGGCCGGACTTCAGCTTGGTGGCGGATTCGGCGAGCGAGGTGCGCGGCGGGATGTGGAAGCCGTAGGAGGTGGCGAAGTCCTCCTGGTACTCCTTCTGGTCGATCCACAGCCACTTCACGTACTCCTTGGCCGCCTCGACGTTCTTGCTCTTGGCGTTGACGAACATGGACCAGCCGCCGTTGTAGACCGACTCCTTGCCGGCGGACCCGACCTTCGGGAACGGGAAGATGCCGATGTCGTCGCCGAGCGCCTCGATCATCGCGGGCATCGCCCACATGCCGCACCACTGGATCGCCGTCAGGCCCTGGGTGAAGGCCGACGGGTCCCACCAGTCCGCGGGGGCGCCGAGGAGCAGGTCGCCGCTGGTGAACAGGCCACGCAGCTGCTTGAGGCCCTCGGCGACGGCGTCGGTGTTGAAGGCGGCCTTGTTGTCCGCGGTGAGCGTCTCGGCGCCGGCCGACCAGATCAGGTTGTGCTGGACCGGGGTGAGGTCGTTGCCGAGGTAGGCGCCCTTGACCTTGCCGGTCTTGAGCTTGGCTGCGGCCTCGATCAGCTCCTCCAGCGTGGTCGGCACCTCGACCTTCGCCTTCTCGAACAGCGAGGGCCGGTAGAAGAAGAACTGCGGGTCGTCGATCATCCGGACGCCGTATATCTTGCCGTCGACCGTGTGCGACGTGATGTCGGCCGCGTTGAAGTCGGCCTTGACCGGCTCGATGATGTCGGTCAGGTCCGCCACCTGACCGCTCTTGATGAGCTGGATCTGCGGGTGGAACTCGAAGACGTCCGGCGCGTTCTTGGTGAGCAACGCGGCGAACAGCTTCTGCTCGAAGTTGTTGCCGGTGATCCACTGCGTGGTCACGTTGGCCTTGTCGTAGGCCTTTGCGTACTTCTTGACGGCCTGCTCGACACCGGCCTCGCCGTATGCGTGGAAGTACTGGACGAGGCCCTCGCCCGAACCTCCTCCGGCCCGCCCGGTGTTGCCGCCGCACGCGGCCAGCCCGCCGGCGGCGGCCAGACCCATCGCGGCCCGCAGTACGGATCGGCGGTCCATGTTGATGTTGCTCAGTGCCGACATGTTGACGTCCTTGTCTCGAGTACGGCTGCGGCTCCACGGCGCGACGGCCGGTGGCTCAACCGGTGGCTCAATTCGGCTTGCGGTGCGGGACGTTAACCTTCGGCTAAGCCTTCGGCAAGGGGTTGGACGAAGTCTGCTCGAAGCGTTGTGTGGCGTTCGGGATACCGGACGTACGGGGTGGCGGGCCGCCGCACCAGCGGCCCGCCAACTCATCGATCAGGAAGGGTTACTGACGGAACCAGGCCTGGTTCGTCCCGCCGTTGCAGGACCAAAGGCCCACCTTGCTGCCGTCGGCCGTCGCCTGGCCGCCGACGTCCAGACATGTCCCGGACGCCTCGTTCACGATCTGCCCGTTGGAGTTGAGCAGCCAGCGGTGACCGGCGTCACCCGTGAAGGCCGCGCTGGTCGTCAGGCCCGCACTTCCGGCCGTCAGATAGCCGCCCGCGCCCTTCAGCGCGCCCTTCGCGTCGTACGACCAGTCCTGCGCGTCCTCGCCCGTGCAGGCGTTGATCGCGGCCCCGGAGGCGTCCGCCGTCAGGCACTTCCCGGACTGCTGCCCCTGCAGCGCACCCGTGATCGCCGAACTGCCGCGGCCCTTCTGGTCGAGGACGTACGTCGTGATGGACCGGCCGGGGAGCGAGGCGGAGACGGTCGAGCCGCGCACTGCCGGCTTGGCCACCTTCGCCCAGTTCTCGTCCGCCGACGTCCGCACGGCCTGCGAAGCCCGCACCGGTGTCTTGCTGTTGAAGTGCAACTTCAGCGAACTGTCCGTCGCATTGTGGTTGTTGACCACCACGACCCACTTGCCGTCGCGGTCGTACGTCGACACCTCGACGCCGTCCGGCACGCCCGTCACGTTGTGTGCGACCGAGCCCGGCTTGACGAACTTGCTGTACTGGCCGAGCGCGTAGTAGCGCTTGGTGAAGTACAGGGTCTGGTTGCCGTTCGTGGCGTAATCGGGGTCGTAGTAGATCAGGCCGTCGTTCCAGCCGGAGTCGTTCTTCGCGTACGGGTCGGTGCCGATCATCTCCGACAGGGCGACCCACCAGTGGAACGCCGAGTCGTGCGCGGTCGCGAAGTCCTTGTAGATGATCCGGGAGAGGTTCAGACCGCCGTCGATCGTCGGGTCGTACTCCTGCGCCCAGCCGGTGCCGCCCTTGCCGAAGCAGCAGACCTCGGTGGACCAGGACTCGATGCCGGCGTTCTTGGCGGTCTCGTAGACCTTCGCGCGGTTGGCGTCGCTGGGGTTGTCGTAGGTGTGGTGGGCGAGCTTGTCGACGTACTGGGCCGTGCCCGGCTGTGAAATCCAGCGGGGGACCTCGTCGTTGAACTTGACCGTGCTGGTGGACTCGTCGGCGATGATGCCGGTCTTCTGGCGCCGTGCGTCCTGCTCGGCGCCGAGCGCCCGCACGATGTCGTCGCGCTGGTCGACGTCGACGAGCATGCCCTCCTGGCCGCAGGAGTCGAAGCTGTTCGTCGGCTCGTTGAAGGGGCTGATGTGGTCGAACCGCTGGCCCCGCTTGGCGAAGTGGTCGGTGACATCGGCGATGTATTTCGCGAAGTCCTGCTCGTTCTCCGCCTTCAGATAGCCGCCGCAGCTCTTGCCGTTGGTCTTCCACTCGGCGGGCGCGCTGTTCACGAAGGCGACGAGGTTCTCGACGCCGTACTTCGCGGCGTAGGACAGGAACGTACGGCCGCCCTTGTCCTTGCTCCAGTCGTACGTCCCGTCGTCGTTCCGGAAGTCCTCCGGGGCGCGGGACGGGGTGGTGACCGCCGTGCCGCCACCGCCGATGTTGTAGCGGTAGTTGCTGAGGTCGAGGCCCTGCGACGAGAAGAGCAGCTTCGCCACCCGGGCCTGGACCTTGGGGTCGAAGTTCTTCAGGTCGTTGACCCACCAGGCGCCGGACGCACCGATGTTGTCGATGGTCTGGGCGGCGTAGGGAGAGACTTCCGCGGCCACCGGGTCGGCGGCGCTCGCGGGCGGGGCGGATATGAGAGGGCCGGCGACAGCGAGTGCGGCTGCGGCTGTCAGGAGGGCCGATCTCTTGCGGGGGTGAGTGGTGCGGGGGTGAGTCACGTGCATCCCTTCCGTCGTCATGAAGGTGGTGCGGTACGGCTCCTTGCGGGGGTGGTGCGCTTTGTAGCGGTCCTCTGTCCCAGGGACTGCAGTGCGCCTTCGAGTGCGAACGTGGCCGCGCCCAGGCACGCCGGGTCGGTGGGGATGGGGGAGAGGACGATCTCGGTGGCGGCCAGGGGCCGCTTGAGCGCGTGCCGGGCCACGGCCTCGCGCACTTCGTGCAGCAGCGGTTCGCCGAGCGTGCGGGCGACCCAGCTGCTGAGCACGACCACTTCGGGGTTGAGGACGTTGACCAGGTTGGCGATGCCGGCGCCGATATAGCGGGCAGTTTCCCGTACGACCTTCAGGGCCACGGGGTCGTTCGCGGCCACGCCGCGGGCCAGCGCGTCGATGGTGGCCGTCTGGTCGTCCGGGTGCAGCAGCGGGCTCTGCGGGCTCAACTCCCGCAGGTTCAGCATGATCCCGGCCGCGCCGACGTAGGCCTCCACACAACCGTGGTTGCCGCAGCGGCACAGTCGTCCGTCCAGGACGAGCGTGGTGTGGCCCCACTCGCCGGCGCTGTTGCTCACCCCCCGGTACAGCCCGCCGCCGAGCGCGAGCCCGGCGCCGACCCCTGTTCCGAGGTTGACCACCACCGTGTCCCCGCGCCCGCGCGCCGCCCCGAACCACATTTCGGCGACCGCGCCGGCACGCAGCGGATTGTCCAGATGGAGGGGGTAGGCGATGACCTCGGACAGCAGATCGAGCAGCGGCACATCGTGCCAGTCCCAGTTGGGCGCGTACTCGGAGGTCCCGGTGTCGCGGTCCACCTGCCCCGGCACGCTCACCCCGACGCCGAGCACGCGCGCGCCCTCGATCCCGGCCTGCGCGACCACCGAACCGACGGCCGCGGCGACATGGGCGACGACCTGCTCCGGGAGGCTCTCACCGGGGCGCATGTCCTCGTCGGCGCGGGCGAGCACGTTCAGCCCGAGGTCGAACAGCTCGACATGGACGTACGTCTCCGCGATGTCGACACCGATCAACGCGCCCCCCGACGCGTTGACGGCCACGAGTCCCCGGGGCCTGCCCCCCGCCGAGTCCTCGAACCCGACCTCCGTGATCATGCGGAGGTCGAGCAGCTCCCCGACGAGCGTGGCGACCGTGGCCAGGCTCAGTCCCGTGGCGGCGGCCAGCTCCTGCCGGGAGGTGGGCGACTCGGCGATGATCTGGCGCAGCACCTCGTAGCGGTTCGCGGTGCGGATGTCACGTGAGGTGCGCTTCACCGGAGCAGCCCATCCCTTCCCAGCCAGGCCGGGGTCTACGTCGGCACCGGCGCGGCGCAAGGCTATGGGCTGCGAGGACTTTCGACAAGGGGTTAGGAAAGGGGGTATAGAAAGTCCCGCGCGGTTCAGCCGGCCAGGATGTCCCGCACGAAGGCGTTGGCGAATTTGCCGCCGGGGTCGAGTACTTGGGCCAGCGCCCGGAAGTCGCCGAGCCGCGGATACCGGCCCAACGGGAGTGCGGAGAACACCTTCCCCCAGTGCGGCCGTGCGTCGAGCCCGTCCAGCGCCTCCTCCACCCGCCGCACCACCGGCAGCACCGCGTCCGTGTCCTCGACCCAGGTGAAGTGCACGGCCACGGTGTCCCGCCCGTACGCCGGGCTCAGCCACTGCGTGTCCGCGGCGACCGTCCGCACCTCGCAGGTCTGCAGGACGGGAGCAAGCGTCGTACGGATCGCGTCCAGCGCGTGCAGCATGTCGAGGGCGTACGAGCGTGGCAGCAGGTACTCCGACTGCAGCTCGGCGCCGCTGCTGGGCGTGAACTCGGCCCGGAAGTGCGGCAGCCGCTCATGCCACGGCCCCGGCACGCCGAACTGCTCCGTGCAGTTGACCGCGGGCATGCCCGGCACGGGGTGCAGCTTCTCGGTGGCGGGCGCGGCCCACGGGAAGTCGGGCAGCGGCTGGTCGGTGCGCCGCTTCAGCCACACCTGCCGGAAGCCGGGCTCGCGCCAGTCGGTGAAGAGGCTGACGCTGTACGCCGCCGCCAGCACCGTCTCGAGCGTGTCGAAGTCCAGCCCGGCCAGCGGCAGTTCGGTGAACAGGTGCTGCTCGACGTCGTAGGACGGCTCCAGGTCGAGGGTGAGCGCGGTGACGACACCGAGCGCGCCGAGCGAGGTCACCGCCCCGCCGAACCGTTCGTCGTCCCGCCCGATGACGACGGTCGACCCGTCCGCCGTGACGATCTCCACCTCACGCACCGGCGCGGCGAGCGACCCGTTGCGGATGCCCGACCCATGCGTACCGGTCGCCACCGAACCGGCCACCGAGATGTGCGGCAGGGACGCCATGTTCGGCAGCGCGAAACCCCGCTCGTGCACCTGGCGGGCCAGCTCGGAGTACCGGACCCCGCCGCCGACCCGCACCGTGCGCGCCGCCGCGTCGACCTCGACCTCGACGGGCAGGCCGCCCAGCGACACCAGCGCCCCCTCGACGCCCGGCTCGGCGATCTCGTTGAAAGAGTGCCCGCTGCCCAGCACCCGCACCCGGTCACTGCCCGTCACGAGCGCGCGCAGTGCGTCCAGCGAGTGCGGGCGGTGCAGCTCCTTGGCGGTGTACGTGATGTTGCCCGCCCAGTTGGTCACGGTCTCGGCCATGCGGTCGCCCCTCCCGAGGAATACGAGAACCAGGAATCCCGGAACCAGGAATGCGAAAACCGGGAATCCCCAGGTGGAAACTACCCTGACCGGAAACACAGGGCCCCCCGCCCCCACCTCCGCTCGCACGGGGGCATACCGTGAGGAGTCGAACGCCTGAGCCGGGAGGAGACACGGGATGGGCAGCCGTACCGCGCTGGTCGAGGATCTGATGGAGCGCTTTCCGCATGTGCCGCGGGAGGCCGTCTTCAAAGAGGATCTGCTCCGGGGCGGGGTTGCTTTCGACCCGTCGGCCCTCAGCGACAACGAAGGCGGCGAGGTCAAGCCGAAGTCGTACTTCATCTTCTCCTTCGACCACGGCACCCTGCCCGAGCTGGGCGAGGCCGCGCTGCGCCGCCCGCCGGAGGAGATCATCCTCACCGGAGGGCCGTACGACCTGCGGCGGACCGTGGTCTCGGTGCGGGTGAACCCGTCGTCGCCGTACCGCGTGGCCGCCGACGAGGACGGGATGCTCGGGCTCTACCTCGACGGGAAGCGGATCTCCGACGTCGGGGTGCCGCCCATGCCGGAGTACTACCGGCACACCCTGTCCAACGGGAAGTCCGTGATGGAGGTCGCCCCGACCATCCAGTGGGGCTACCTGATCTATCTCACCGTCTTCCGGGTCTGCCAGTACTTCGGCGCCAAGGAGGAGTGCCAGTACTGCGACATCAACCACAACTGGCGCCAGCACAAGGCGGCCGGGCGGCCGTACACGGGCGTCAAGGACGTGGAGGAGGTCCTGGAGGCGCTGGAGATCATCGACCGCTACGACACCGCGAAGGCGTCCACCGCCTACACGCTCACCGGCGGCGCGATCACCAAGACGGTCTCCGGCCGCGACGAGGCCGACTTCTACGGCCACTACGCCAAGGCCATCGAGGAGCGCTTCCCGGGCCGCTGGATCGGCAAGGTGGTGGCGCAGGCGCTGCCGCGTGACGACGTCCAGCGGTTCAAGGACTACGGCGTGCAGATCTACCACCCGAACTACGAGGTGTGGGACGAGTACCTCTTCAAGATGTACTGCCCGGGCAAGGAGCGCTATGTCGGCCGCGACGAGTGGCACAAGCGGATCCTCGACTCAGCGGAGGTCTTCGGCGCCCGCAATGTGATCCCCAACTTCGTGGCGGGCGTGGAGATGGCCGAGCCGTTCGGGTTCACGACGGTCGACGAGGCGATCGCGTCGACCACCGAGGGCCTGCGCTTCTTCATGTCGCAGGGCATCACACCCCGGTTCACCACCTGGTGCCCCGAGCCGACGACCCCGCTCGGCAAGGCCAACCCGCAGGGCGCCCCGCTGGAGTACCACATCCGGCTCCTGGAGGCCTACCGCGCCACCATGGACGAGTTCGGCCTGTCCTCGCCGCCCGGATACGGCCCGCCCGGACCCGGCCGCGCGGTGTTCTCCGTCAGCTCCTTCATGGACAGCCTTTCGGCGCAGGAGCCGGTCGAGGTGTAACTCCCGCCGTGCCGCCGGACATAGAGAGGTGTCTCAACGGACGGCGGACGGAAGGGGGCGGGTGTGCCGGACGACGGAACACCTGAGGAAAGACTCCGCACGCTCTACGCGGCGTACTACGGGCGGGTGCTGAACTTCGCCCGGCGTCGCGTGGCGGATGCGGAGACCGCGCAGGACGTGGCAGCCGAGACGTTCCTCGTCACCTGGCGACGTATCGACAAAGTGCCTCGCGGGCACGATGAGGAACTGCCGTGGCTCTACGCCGTGGCCCGCAACGTCCTCGCCAACCAGCTGCGCGGACAGCGCCGCGGCGGCCGGCTGACCGCACGCCTGGGCCGCGTCGCCCCCGCGGCGCCGACGGCACCCGACCACGCAGGGGGAGTGGTCGAGGCCCTGCATCTGCGCCAGGCGCTCGCCGCGCTGTCGGACAGCGATCAGGAAACCCTGCGGCTCATCGCCTGGGACGGCCTCGACACCGCCGCCGCGGCCCAGGTCGTCGGCTGCTCGGCACGCACCTTCGCCGTACGGCTGCATCGCGCCCGGCAGCGCCTGGAACGGGAGTTGGCGCGCAGGGAGGAACCGAGAGCAAGCGGAGAGCTGGCCGGGCTGAAGGGGGAGCGGGCATGACGAACACGGCCGAGAGCGAGGAGCGGGTACGTCAGCTGCTGGGCCCGGCGAACCCGGTGACCGCGGAATGCCCCCCGGACCGGACGGCGCTGGCCCGCATCCTCGCCGAGGAGCGCCCGCGGACGCACCGGCGCCGCTGGGTGATCGGCGTCGCGGTCGTCGCCGCCCTGGGTGCCGGCGGGCTGGCCGCCGAGGCCACGGGCGTGATCCCCGACGATGTGGGCTGGGGGCTCAACCGGGCGAGCGGCGGGCCGGGTTCAGAGGGTCTGGAACCGGACACCGACCGGGCGACCATGCTGTTCGCGGGCACCGCGCCGGACGGCGTGCGGATGCAGTACTGGTCGGCACCGAACCGGTCTGGCGGGACCTGCAAGTACCTCCGGGTCCTCGACCGTGACGGGAAGCGCTTGGAGCAGGGCTGGTCGGAGTGCAGCCGGGGCGGTGACTACGCCGTCCAGCGGACGAACTGGGCCACCGTGGACACGAACGGGCTGACCGACTGGGTCACGGTCTACGGCCGTGCGCCTCGAGGGGCGGTCGCGGTGAAGGTCACCTGGGAGGGCGGCCGGACACTGAATCACATCAATGTCGGCCGGGATCGATACTTCTTGGCGTTCCTTCCGTATGACTCTCGTAGCAGCGAAGAGTGGGTGGAGCAGTACAGGACGGAGTATCTCGACGCCGGCGGACGGGTCGTGGCGGTGGAGCAGCCGCGCCGCTGATCCGGGGACGGGGCGGGCGCCGGATTTGAATAGCGCGCTTGTCAGTTGTGTCGAGAACGTGAAAGGCTCGTGGTCTGCCGCGAGGTTTCCCCCAACTCCGTTGCCAATATAGTGAGTTGACCTCGCTCGTGGATGCAGGAGACCCATGCCCGACCTGCCGACCCCTCAGGACGCCACCGAGGCCGCGCTGTTCTCCGAGTGCTGGGACGCGGTGCTCTCGTACGCCGACCTGTGCACGGCCGGATCCGTCGCGGCCACCCGGCTGGCCACCGAGGCCTTCGCGCTCGGCATACGCGAGGCCCGCGCCGGTGAGAGCGGCACGCCCAGGAACGCCGGCCGCCGCCCGGCCCGGCTGCCGCGGATTCCCTTACTGCTGACGGCCGTTCGGACCACCGCGGCGGCCTGGGAGACCGACGGCCAGGGCCACAAGCTCGACCCGGAGCTGCGGCTGTGGCTCAACTCGGACAAGGCCGAACGCTACACCGGACCTCCGCTGCACCGCCCGCTCGCGCTGCGCGGCCTGCGTGACATGCAGGAACCGGACGCGGCGCTGCTGTGGCTGGCCGAGGTGGAGGCCCTGCCGATGTCCGTCGTGGCCCGCCGGCTCGGCCTCGACCCGGCGTCGGTCTCCGACGAACTCGACCAGGTGCGGGTCCTGTTCCGGGACCGCTGCCACCGCGCCCACCTCGACACACCGATGGCCGCGCAGTGCCGCAGCTACGCCCGGCTGCTCGACGCGGTCACCCGCTCCCCCCTCGCCGACACCCCGGAGGACCTCTCCCGCCACCTCGCCCGGTGCGTGGAGTGCGCGGAAGCCGCCGCCTGTCTGCGGCTGCACGGCGGAGGACTGCCCGCCGCACTCGCCGGCGGGGTGATCGGCTGGGGCGGCCTCGCCTATCTGGAGCGCCGCCGCAGAGCCGCCGAGGTACGACTCGGTGCCGGGCGCCCGGACTCCGCGGACGCGGACGCGCCCCCGAACCCCGGTGCGCACAAGGCGCGCGTCGTGCGGGGCGGTCTCCTCGTCGCCGCCGTCATCGTCTCCCTGCTGGCACTCGCCGTGTCGATGATGCCCGGCGGCACCACCGACGACGGCGCCGCGGGACCCACCGACGGTTCCGACCGCCAGCCGGTGGCCGTCCCCAGCGTCTCCGAACCGTCCACCAGCGGGCGGCCCTCGGCGACGGTCTCGCCCGAGCCGTCGGCGACCGGTTCCTCGGACCTTTCCGACGACAAGGGGCCCGACCCGGAACCCCAGGGCACCACCTCGTCCACCGCCCGCGGCGGCGACCCGGACCCCGGGACGAGCGACCCGGCCACCTGCGAGGTCGCCTACGACCTGGTCAACCAGTGGCCCGACGGCTTCCAGGCCACCGTCACCATCACCACCACCTCGGCCCTGGACAACTGGCGCGTCGCCTGGTCCTTCAAGGACGGCCAGCAGGTCGGCCAGATGTGGGACGCGAGCTTCGCCCAGGACGGCTCCCGCGTCACCGCCACCGCCGCCGACTACAACAAGACCGTCCCCGCCGACGGCTCCCTCGCCTTCGGCTTCCTCTCCTCCTGGCGCGGCAAGAACTCCCCCGGGTACGACTTCACCCTCAACGGCCACGACTGCACGAAGGCCTGACGCCGGGGCCGCCGGTGCCGAGAGCTGCGACGTGTTCTGCCGGCAGGTCTCGGCACCTGGACAGTGCTGGGTACTTCACGCTGTCGTAGGCGGGCGCCCCTCACGCGATCGGGTTGAGGGTGCCGCATGCCGATCTGTCCCGCGCCTTGCCATGAGGTAGAAAAGGACTGCGCGTTCAAGGGGGTTCGATGGAAGCAGAGTTGGCGGCACTCGCGGCGTCGGGCGCGACCACTGTAGTGACGTTGATGGTCTCGGACGCTTGGGAGCAGATGAGGGAGCGAGTCGCTCGCCTGTTCGCCGGTGGCGATGAAGGGACCTCGGCGGACGAGGAGTTGCGGGCGTCCCGGGACGAACTGCTCGTCGCCCGTGCGGCGGGTGACGAGGACGCTGTCGCGGACGTCGAGGAGGAGTGGCGGCTGCGGTTGCGCCGTGTGCTGCGGGCGGACCCCTCCGCGGCGCGAGAGCTGCGAGAATTGCTGGACGAATGTGACCCGCAGCGGAGCCATGCGCCGTCCGTCTCGGTCCACAACACCATCAGTGGCACGGTGAACGGACCGGCCTTTCAGGGGCAGCAGTTCTCCGGACTGACGTTCTCGAGCGAGCCACCCCGCTCCTCGGGCCGCGCTGCGCCGAGCGAATGAGGAGAAACGAGCCGGGGAACTCGCCCGACGCCCCCGCTTCGGGGACGGCCCATGTCAGTAACGACCTGTCGGGCATCGTCCATGGGCCCAGTGTCCAGGCGCAGCACATTCATGGTGGCATCACGTTCCACGTCCAGCCGTCGCCTGAGCCGGGGCCGGAGGTGTGGCCGGATGAAGTACCCCCGGTGCTCTTCGACTTCGTCAATCGCACGGAGGACATGGCCCGGCTGGACGACTGGTTCGGCGTTCGGCACGCGGAGGCGGCGCGCCGCGTGGGCCTCGGGCTCGTGTACGGACTCCGCGGCGTCGGTAAGACGTCGATCGTCTGTTACTGGGCGGAACTGGGCCGCGATCTGTTCCCGGGCGGCCAGATCTACGTCGACTTCGACACCTTGAGCGGCAGGTCGGGCGGGGCAGACGTCTCCGAGGCCGCCCGGCACTGCCTCAAGGCGATCGGCATCGGCGACGCGGCCATTCCGGCTTCGCTGGATGGGCGGATCGCGATGTTCCGGACGCATTCCGCACGACGGCGGCTCCTGGTCGTCTTCGAGAACGTGAGCCACCCCGCCCAGGTCAGGTCCCTGATCCCCAAAGGGCCCGGAAGCGTCCTCCTGGCCACCAGCAGCGCCAGGCTGGGCGAACTCGTCATGACGGGCGCCAAGCTGCTGGAGCTCAAGCCCCTCGACAGGGCAAGCGGGTTGCATCTGCTGTCCGAATGGTGTGGCGCGAAGACCGTGGACGCGGACCGGCCGGCGGCCGAACGCCTCGTCGAATTCTGCTGTGGCCTGCCGGAAGCCCTGAGCGTGCTGGCGGCCCGTCTGCAGACCACCACAGGACTGAGCGTGACCCGGTTGGCCGAGGAACTGGCGGACGAGTCACGTCGGCTGGCAGGGATGTCAGTGGGAGAGGAGCGTTCGGTGTCTGCCGTCTTCGATCTCACTTACCGGGACCTTCCGACGGACGTGGCCGCGATGTACCGCAGGGCGGCCTGGATCCCTGGGCGTGACTTCGACGCCGGCACCGCAGCAGTCGCGGCCGACGTGGACACGACGATGGCCCAGTCGCTGCTTCGCACTCTTGAGACGGCCCGTCTGATCGAGGCGACCGCGACGGACGGCCGCTACCGCTTCCACGATCTCGTACGGCTGCACGCACGGCAGCGGGCCGAGGCGGACGAGCCACCCGGGGCGCGGCACGACGTGATCCACCGGATTGTCCGGCACTTTCTCGTCCTGACCGCGTTCGCCGACCGGGCTGTTCGCCAGGACCGGCTGCGCATCGCCGATCTGACGGATCTGCTGCGTGAGGCCGAAGATCCCTTTGCGCCCGATGACGGCCCGGCTCCGGTGGAGTGGCTGGAAGCCGAACACCGTACCGTCCTCGCCGTGTTGCGCGAGGCCGCGAACCACGGCCTGGCCACCGAGGTGTGGCCACTGGCCGAGGCCTTCACTGTGTTGTTCCTGCACCATCGCCATCTGGCCGTCTGGAGCGAGTCGCTCGAACTGGGAGCGGCAGCGGCGGCCGAGTGCGTGATGCCCGCTGCCGAAGCCCGGCTGCGGAGCATGCGATCGCGGCCACTGATGGACCTCGAGAGGTTCGACGAGGCGCGCGGGGAACTGGAGCGCGCGGTCGCCTGCGCCGAGGTGTCCGGGCATGTCGTGGTGCAGGCCTCGGTTCAGGAGTTCGTCGGCCGGTACTGGGAGCGTTTCGATCTCACCCGGGCCATGGCCGCCTACCAGCGGTCCATCGAACTCAACGTCGAGGCGGGGGAGCGGCGTGGCGCGGCCATCGCCGCCTACTTCCTCGGCTGCGCCCAGGACGCTCATGGAGACCACGCCGTGGCGCTCGACACTCTGCGGGAGGCCCGCCAGGCATTGGTGAACTGCCGGGACGCGCGGATGGCGGCGCGAGCCACGATCGCGCTCGGCATCGCCCACGATCACATGGGCCGGACGGTCGAGGCGATCGCCGAGCTCACCGAGGCGGTCGAGAGTCTGCGCGCACGGGAGGCCGTGCACTACGAGGCGCAGGCCCACGTCGCCCTGGCCGACATCAAGGACCGGACAGGCAAAAGCCCGACGGAGGTAAGGCACCATCTGGCCCGAGCCCTGGAGATCTACACGGGCGAGGGCAATCCGGTCGCGGATCAGTTGCGTGAGCGCCTCGGTGACCAGGACGACGCCCAGTGAGTTCCCGGAGCCGGCTCACCTGCAGCCGGCGTTCCACCCCGGTCGGAGACGAAGAGCCACGTCCTCCTCGCGAAGGTCGCCGAGACGTAGTGTGACGATGCTGTCGTCCAGCGGCATCCCTGCGCGCAGACAGGTGTAGACAGTTGCCGCCAACAGGCACGGATCGGTCAGTTGTCCTGTGCTCGTGGCCTCCACGGCACGGCCGTCCCGCAGGCCGACCAGGCAGCCTCCTCCGCGGACCGCTGCGGCGGTCAGGAGGCTGCCGGGAAACCGGTTCAGTGTGTCGCGTGCCCACTGCAGCGCGGAGACGGATGACGCCATCGGACCGTGGTGGATCAGTACAGACGCGCTCTCCATCAGCTGCGCGTCCCGCTCCTCGTCGTCGCAGCTGAGATGGATGAAGGTATCCGTCGTCTCGGTGACGTCATCGCACACGGCTGCGGGGCTGCGGCGGACGAGGACGGTCGCGTCTGTTCCGCCGGATTCGGCAGGCTCGACCGCCGTTGTCACCAACCACGACGTGACCGGTGCGGGCGCCTGCTCGAACTTGCGTGGTGTGAGGGAACGCGGCGATGCGGTCGGCGGTTCAGGGAGCTTCATCAGGTGATACAGCGCCGCACGGAGCCGGGACAGAGCCTGTCCCGGCTCCGCGAAGGCCTGCTCTCGAACAGCGGCGTACCGCCGTGGCGCGTGGGAGCGGACCACCTCTTCGATCTGAGGGAGCAGTCGGCCACGTAGATCCAGTCGAGGCGCCGATGCGCCAAGGGCGTCGATGGCCGTGCCTGCCACAGCATCGGCTCCGAACGCCCCGAGAAGGACGGGCTTGTCGAGCGATGCCCCGTACAGGGTCACGGAACCGTGGTCGCCGATGACCACGGAGGCAGCCAACAGCACCGACTGCCAAGCATGCACAGGCGGGGCCACTATCAGTCCCGCCTCCAGCGCGGCGGCCTGGAGGGCACGGATCTGCCAGGCACCGTGCGCCGACCAGACGTTGGGATGGAAGATCGCGGCCACCCGGTACTCGTCGTACGGGAGTTCGGCCAGCAGCCGCTCCGGAAGGTCCGGTGCCTGCCCGAGCAGCGAGGTGGGTCCCCAGGTGGAGCTGAGCACCACCAGCCGTTGTCCATCGGCCACGCCCAACGCGCGCCGGAACGCCGCCACGTGCCGTAGGCCGATGCGGAGCTCGTCGAAGCTCGCGTCCCCCACGAGCAGAGTGCGGCCCGCGGCCTTCGGATGCGAGACGAGCAGCTGCTCCTCCTGGCCGGGGTGGGACAAGGCCAGCCAGGCGCGTCCCGTCTCCAGCAAGGAGTCGGGGGCGGCGCCGGACAGCCGCCGGTGAGGGGAACGAGAGTCCGGCACGAGTTTCTGGAATCCGACACCGTGCGGCAGAACCAGGACTGGGCACGAACCCTCGGGGACGTCGATGTTCTCGCTCGCGGAGAGAATCAGGTCCGGAGCGATGTGGGCCAGCTGGTCCCACGGCATGACTCGGCATCCGGAGTCGTGCAACAGGTCGAGGACACCGTCGTTGAAGGCGGATGTGGGGTCGTAGGCGAAGACGACGCTCACGCGGCGGTCGCCGCGCAGCAGCGGGGGCAGACACTCCAGTACCCGTGCGGTGGAAGTCACCGTACGCGCGGCGACGACCAGGGTTTTCTCGCTACGAAGTGTGCTCCACCGTTCGGCGTCGTGTCCGACGGGGACGCGAAGATGCCGACTACCGGGCATGGCCACCCCAGCGCCAAACGCACGGTCCGCTGCTTACGCGGCTCGCGGCCATGATCCACTATCGGTTTTCAAGTCGCTGCGCAATCCTTCAGCCTGGCATGTGGACAGGTCAGTGAAGACACCGTACCGGCGGTCGTTCGGGTCACTGGCGGAAGGCTCTCGATGCCCTTGGACTTGTCGCGCTGATGCAGAGCCCGCCGATATAGGGGTACGGTTTATAGAAGTGTACTTCTGTAATCTGCCTCGGAGAGGCCATGGACAAGCCCGTCGAGATGTTCGACCGCGACTACGAATGGTCGGCGCTGACCCGGTTCATCGAAGATGAACAGCCCGGCGCGACGCTCGGGGTGGTCTCTGGGCGGCGCCGACAGGGCAAGACCTTCTTGCTCGACGCGGCCTGCCGTGCCGCAGGCGGGTTCTACTTCGGGGCGACTGAGGCCGCCGATGCTGAATCTTTGCGGCGCATCAGCACTGCGCTCACCGCGCATGTGCGCCCTGCCAGTCCGTACCACTTCTCCGACTGGGCCGAGGCCGTCGACGCGCTCCTCGCGCTGGGCACGGAGCGGCCCGTGCCGGTGGTGATCGACGAGTTCCCGTACCTCGCCAAGGCGAATCCGGAGCTCCCCTCGATCATCCAGGAGGCGCTGCGGACCCTGCGCGACCAGCGCAGCGGCTCCCGCACCCGGCTACTGCTGTGTGGCTCGGCGCTGTCGTTCATGGGCAGGCTGCTGGCCGGCAACGCACCTCTGCGAGGCCGTGCAGGGCTGGAGCTGGTTGTCCGCCCTCTCGACCACCGCATGGCCGCGGAATTCTGGGACATCACAGACCCACGCCTGGCCCTGCAGGTCAACGCGATCGTGGGCGGTACACCTGCGTATCGACGGGAATTCGCCCGCGGCGACACCCCGAACGGAGCCGACGACTTCGACGACTGGGTCGTTCGCACCGTCCTCAACCCAGAGACACCCCTTTTCCGCGAGGCCCGCTATCTGCTCGCGGAAGAGCCCGACCTGCGTGACACCGCCCTGTACCTCTCCGTGCTGGCCGCAGTGGCCGACGGCAATGCCACCCGCGGGGGTATGGCCGGGTATCTGGAACGCAAGGCCACCGACATCGCACACCCCATCAACGTCCTCGAAGACGCCGGCCTGTTGCACCGGGATGCCGACGCCTTCCGCGACAACCGCCCCACCTACCGCATCGCCGAGCCGCTGATCGGCTTCTATCACGCCATCATGCGGCCGGTCTGGGACCAGTTGGAACGCCCCGGCAGTGCGGCACGGGTCTGGCAGGCCAGTCGTCGCCGCTTCACCAGCAACGTCCTTGGCCCTCATTTCGAACAAGTCTGCCGCGACTGGGCGCTGCACCACGCCGACCCGGAACTGATCGGCGGTCTGCCCGCCCGGGTCGGACACGGAGTGGTGCACGATCCCAAGGCCCGTGTCGGACACGAGGTGGATGTGGCGGTCATCGGCATCGCCGACGGCTCCAGGCCACCGCTCCTCGCCATCGGCGAGGCCAAATGGAACGACACCATGGGCATCGCCCACATCGAGCGCCTCCAGCACATCCGCGACCTCATCGCCCAGGCGGGGCGCTACGACACCACCAGCACCCGACTCATGTGTCTCAGCGGCGCAGGCTTCAACGACAAGGCACACGCGGCCGCACATGCTGACCTTGGTGTCCAACTGGTCGACCTGGAGGCGCTTTACGGCATGGCATGACCCGTTCCGAACGTCGCCGTAATTCGATGGCGTCGCGGGCCCGTGTAGCCCTAAGGTCGGTTCTGATCGAGCGGTGGCTGAGGGTTGCCGCAGGTGACGTGGTTTGGCTGGGAGGTGTGACCGATGGCTGTCGTTGAGATGGGCGTTGCCCGCATCCAGAAGTCCATCAACTCCACCTCCGTGGCCACCGGCTGACCTTCCTTCTCCTCGCATCGCGCCTGAGCGCGCGCAGGGCCGGGGCCGCCCTTCGAAGGGTCACCCTTGACTACCACCTCTGCTTTCTCCGCTCTCGCTCCCTACGGCTGGGACGAGGCGTGGGCGGACCAATTCACCCCCTACGTGTCCGAAGGGCTGCTGCCCGGACGGGTGCTGAGGGTCGACCGAGGACAGTGCGACCTGATCACCGCCGAGGGACTCGTGCGCGCCGACACCGCGTTCGTCACCCCGAACGATCCGCTGCGGGTCCTGTGCACCGGCGACTGGGCCGTGGTCGAACCCGCGGGCAACCCACGTTACGTACGGACGTATCTGCCGCGCCGTACCGCCTTCGTGCGCTCCACCTCCTCCAAGCGGTCCGAGGGGCAGATCCTCGCGGCCAACGTGGACCACGCGATCGTCGCCGTGTCCCTGGCCGTCGAGGTCGATCTCGGCCGGATCGAACGCTTCCTGGCCCTGGCCTGGGAGTCCGGCGCGCAGCCGGTCGTGGCGCTCACCAAGGCCGACCTGGTCCCGGACGCGGCCACGCTCGCGCATCTCGTCGAGGACGTGGAGACCACGGCGCCCGGTGTGCCGGTGCTGCCGGTCAGCGCCGTCGACGGCGCCGGGCTCGATGTCCTCGCCGCGGTGGTCTCCGGTGGTACGTCCGTGCTGCTCGGGCAGTCCGGCGCGGGCAAGTCGACCCTCGCGAACGCGCTGCTCGGCGAGGACGTCATGGACGTACAGGCCACCCGGGACGTCGACGGCAAGGGCCGGCACACGACGACCACGCGCAATCTGCTGCTCATGCCCGGCGGTGGCGTACTGATCGACACGCCGGGGCTGCGGGGCGTCGGGCTCTGGGACGCCGAGACCGGTGTCGGGCAGGTCTTCTCCGAGATCGAGGAGCTGGCCGAGCGGTGCCGGTTCCACGACTGTGCCCACGAGGCCGAGCCCGGGTGCGCGGTGCTGGCCGCGATCGACTCCGGTGAGCTGCCGGTACGACGGCTGGAGAGCTACCGCAAGTTGCTGCGGGAGAACCAGCGGATCGTGGCCAAGACGGACGCGCGGCTCAGGGCGGAGATCAGGAAGGACTGGAAGCGGAAGGGGGCGGAGGGCAGGGCGGCGATGGAGGCCAAGCGGGGGCGGTGGCAGTAGCCCACCCACCCCCATGTCCGATTTCCGCCAGCCGTGACGTCCCGCCTGGCGGAAACTGGAACACGTGATGGACGAAGAGACCAGGTACGAAGCGGTGCGCAGCCGGGACGCGCGGTTCGACGGCGAGTTCTTCTTCGGCGTCGAGACGACCGGTATCTACTGCCGCCCGAGCTGCCCCGCCGTCACCCCCAAGCGCCGCAACGTCCGCTTCTTCACGACCGCCGCCGCCGCGCAGGGCTCGGGTTTCCGGGCCTGCCGGCGGTGCCGGCCGGACGCGGTGCCGGGGTCGGCCGAGTGGAACGTGCGCGCGGACGTCGTGGGCCGGGCCATGCGGCTGATCGGGGACGGCGTGGTCGACCGGGAGGGTGTCGCCGGGCTCGCCGCACGGCTGGGATACAGCGCGCGGCAGGTCCAGCGGCAGCTCACCGCCGAGCTCGGCGCCGGGCCGGTCGCACTGGCCCGCGCCCAGCGCTCGCACACCGCACGCGTCCTGCTCCAGACCACCTCACTGCCGGTCACGGAGATCGCGTTCGCATCCGGGTTCGCCAGCGTCCGGCAGTTCAACGACACCATCAAGGCGGTCTACGCCTCGACGCCCACCGGACTCAGGGGTGCCGCGCCGAAGGGCCGTACGGCCACCCCGGCGGCCGGTGTGCCGCTACGGCTCGCGCACCGCGGCCCGTACCAGGCAGGTGCCGTCTTCGATCAGCTGGCGGACGAGGCCGTCCCCGGCGTCGAGGACATCGGCGGACCGCGCGGGCGGCGGACGTACCGCCGCACCCTCCGCCTCCCCTACGGCACCGGAATCGTCGCCGTCGAGGAGCGGCCGGGATCGCCGCAGCCCGGGTCCGGCGGCTGGCTGGACGCGCGGCTGCACCTCACCGACCTGCGCGATCTGACGACGGCCGTGCAGCGGCTGCGGCGGCTGTTCGACCTGGACGCCGATCCGTACGCCGTGGACGAGCGGCTCGGCGCCGACCCGCGGCTCGCCCCGCTGGTCGCCGCCCGGCCCGGAATACGGTCGCCGGGCGCCGCCGACCCGGAGGAACTGGCGGTACGGGCGCTGGTGGGGCGTACGGCGGCCGAGCAGCTTGTACGGCGCTACGGCAAGGCCCTCGACGCGCCCTGCGGCAGCCTCACCCACGTCTTCCCCGAGCCCGCGGTCCTCGCGGAGGCCGAGCCGGACGGCCCCCTGGGCGCGCTCACCGCCGCCCTCGCCGACGCCTCCGTACGACTTGACCCGGGCGCCGACCGGGACGACGCGCAGGACGCGCTGCTCGCCCTGCCCGGGATGGACGCCCGCACGGTGGCGATCATCCGTACCCGTGCCCTCGGCGACCCGGACGTGGCCGTGCCCGGCACGGACGTCCCCGACAGCTGGCGCCCCTGGCGCTCCTACGCACTACAACACCTGCGTGCAGCAGGGGAGTTGGAGCAACGATGACGTACTGGACCACTCTGGACAGCCCTCTCGGTCCCCTCCTCCTCACCGCCGACCTCGATGGCACCCTCACCTCCCTCTCCATGCCGGGGCAGAAGGGCGGCCGCACCGTCCAGGACGGCTGGCGGTCCGATCCCGGGCCCTTCCGGGAGGCGGAGCGCCAACTCGCCGCGTACTTCGTCGGCGATCTGAAGGAGTTCCGGTTGCCGTTGCGCGCCGAGGGCACGGCATTTCGGGAGCGGGTTTGGGCTGCGCTCGACTCCGTGCCGTATGGCGCGACCACGACGTATGGCGAGATCGCGGCGCGTATCGGGGCGTCTCGGGCTGCCGTGCGGGCGGTGGGTGGTGCGATCGGGGCGAATCCGTTGCTTGTGCTGCGTCCCTGTCATCGGGTGATCGGTGCGGATGGTTCTTTGACGGGGTATGCGGGGGGTCTTGAGCGGAAGGTGGAGCTGCTTGGGCTGGAGGGTGCGCTCTGAGGTTCTCTGCGGCGCGCCGTTGTGGCTGGTCGCGCAGTTCCCCGCGCCCCTTCGGGGCGCTGTGGATCAGGCTTCTTCCAAGCCCCAGCTGTGGATCCTCCGCGGACGGATGCGGATGACCTCCTCGCTGAAGTGAGGGCCCAAGTCGTGTGGGCCGACCAGGAGTTCGGCTTCTCCGCGGATGTCGACGCCTCGGACCCGCCAGGGGCGGGCGCTGATCATGTCGTCGACGACCAGGGCGACCTTCGGGTTCTTCTGAAGGTTGCGCCACTTCTTGGTGGTGCCCATCGCCCGGCCGCCGATCAGGATCGTTCCGTCGTCCTGGGGGAAGATCCCGACCGGGTTGGCCTGCGGCTGGCCGTACGGGTCGACGGTGGCCAGCCGTCCCAGCCGCTGGGTCTTCAGGTACGCGCGTTCGGTTTCGGTGAATTCCGCCATGGCAGCAGACAAGCACGTCGTATGTGGCGGGCGCATCGGATCGTCGGCCTAGGACCGCGGGCCTACTCCACGTCGGTGGCGGCCGGAGCAGGCCCGCGGCCGGTCATCCTTCCGTGCCGGGCAGCCCCCATCGGGGCGCGTCCTCGTTGGGCCGTACGGGTGTGACGGTGAGGTCGGGCCGGTCGCCGCGGCGCGTGATCAGCGCCGACTCGCCTTTCCGGAGGGCGATGCGGATCGCGCCGTCACCGGCGTCCGTGTACCGGAGCGGGCGGCCACGTCCGTCCCGTACCTCGATCGGTCCCGGGATGCCGTGCCGTACGACGCAGGGCGCGCCCGCCTCGCTGACGAGCCGGACCCAGCGGGTGGCCCCGCCCTTGCGGACTGCCGACAGCAGGAAGGCGCCCTGCGTGCGGAAGTCGTGGACCGTCAGGTCGGCCCAGGCGGCCGGGAGGGCCGGGAAGACGCGGATCGTGCCGCCCCAGGACTGGCAGACCATGTCGTGCAGGGACTGGGCCGCCGACAGCGGGGTCTCGATGACCGGGCCGGACTCCTTGTACATGGTGTTGGGCTGGATGAAGCGGGTCATCAGCTCGCCGAGGTATTTCAGCGCGTCCTCGCCCTTGCCGAGCAGCGCGGACATGGAGGCGGCGCCGGTGAAGGTGTAGCCCTGCAGGGCGCCTTCGAAGCCGACCCAGTGGGCCAACGACTTCTCGATCAGGGCCCGTTCGTCCGCCGTGCGGCCGGTCAGCTCGTACAGCGGGTACACCGCGAGAAGATGCGAGTAGTGGCGGTGCGACTTCGCGAACGGGATGTCCGCGCCGATCATGAAGCCGTTCGCGTCGGTCGGATACGGCGCCCGCTTGGCCAGCACCTCACGCCAGCGCGGCGCCAACTCGTCGTCGATGCCGAGCAGTTCGGCCGTGTCCAGGAGGGTGCGGCAACCCCAGGTCAGCAGCATCAGGTCGTAGTTGCAGTCGCGCGAGTTGCCGCCGTACTCGGGGGAGAAGGTGGCGGGGAGGTGCAGCTTGCCGTCCGGGCCCGGCTCCAGGAAGTGCAGGTAGTAGTTGATCGCCTTGCGGAGGAGGGGGTAGAGGACGTCGCGCAGGATGCGTTCGTCCATCGTGTGGCGGTAGCTGAGCCAGACGTTGTGCAGGGCCCAGGTGAGGTTGCCGACCTCGGGGGTCGGCGGGTCCTGGCCGGGGATGCCGACGCCGTAGCCGGTGAGGGTGCCCGCGGCGCCGTTGATCAGGTGGGGGTCGGTGGTGCGGGGGATGCCGAGGGAGTCGGCGCGGTACTGCGGGGCCATCTCCTTGGTGAGGTTGTCCCGGAACTCGCTCAACGCCCTGGTCACCGCGTCGAGTTCGAGGTGGTTGGCCCCGTGGATCAGCCAGTACTCCAGTTGCACGTTGAGGTTCCACCAGGTGTTGGGCCAGGGCGTCGACTCCAGCCAGGGGCCGCACGTCGCCATCACCGGCGCGTCACGGCGGGCGGCGGACGCCGTCTTGTACAGCTGGATCCAGTAGAAGCGCTGGATGCGGGCGTCGGGGACGGAGAGGAAGCTCTTGCGGTAGAACGCGTGCCACCAGGCCCGGTGGGTCACCGCCAGCGCCGCGTACGGCAGCGCGGAGGCTTCGCGCACCGCCTTCAGCGCCCGGTCCAGCGCCGTGATCCGCGGATACGAGTGCGCGACATGGACGTACAGCGTCCTGGTCGCGCCCCGCTCCCGCTCCCGCCACGCCGTCACATGCTGCCCACCCGCCAGCAGCGGCTGCACGGCGGCCGAGACGCCGGCGTGGTCGGCGACCTCGGCGGGCGGGTTGCCCTGATAGCCGTCCGGGAGCGGCCTGAACGCGGCGCGCGGGCTGATCGCGTCCGCCGGATGGAACACCCAGCGGAAGTCCCGCTCACCCGCGCTGGGCGTCACCTCCACGGCGAGCACCGAGCGGCTGGAGTGCACCAGGGCGCGGAGCCTGAGCGTGCCCCGGTCGGTGGTGAGGGTGCCGGTCAGCTCGGCGTCGCGCAGCCCCAGCCGCCAGTCCAGGCCGGTGATCGTGCCCACCGGCTCCAGGGTGAAGTGGCCGATCGGCAGCCGGGCCAGCCCGAACAGCGAGCCGAACTCGGGGCGGTGGTCCTGCACCTCGGAGTGCTGGACGTTGAAGCGGACGGCGCGGGTCTCGGCGCCCGGCTCGGCGTAGATGCCCGAGCCGAGGAAGCCGTTGCCCAGATACGGGCCCTCGTACCAGGTGGCCGGCATCCGCTGCCAGACCAGGTCCGCGTCGTCGAGGACGGTGCGCCAGGGGTCGGAGGTGTGGCTGTGGCCGTGGCCGTGGTCGTGATCTGCCGCGGTCGCCTGTGCAGGCAGGCCCGTGGTGAGGAGCGCGCCGCTGAGGGCGGATCCGGTGGCGAGGACGGTTCGTCTGGACGGTTTCGGCATGGCGTCACTCCCGGCGGCTTGTGACTCTGCGGCTCTGCGGCTCTGACGATTCATCGGAGCTATCCCGGAGTGCAACGTAGGGATGGGGTGGCAGGCCGTCAATATGGCGGGAGAGGTCCGATCAATCGAAAGCAGCGGAGATCCACAAAGCAGCGGAGATCCAGGGCGTCAGCCCCAGAGCACCGCCCCCAGCCACGCCCCGAAGATCACCAGGCATGTGAACAGCTCCGCCAGCACACTGGAGCCCCCGTTGCGCATGGCCGTACGCAACGCCGCCCTCGCCTCGCCGTGGCGGCCCAGCCGGAGGCGCTCGTACAGGTAGATGCCGCCCATGAAGCCGGGGATGGCGCCCAGTACGGGGATCAGGATGAAGCCGAGGAACGCTCCCGCACCGGCGTACACCCCCATCCGGGGCGTGGCGCCGCTCGCGCGCAGACGCCGGGGCGGCAGGGTCCAGCGGACCACCTGGGAGAGGAGCAGCGCGACGGTGGCGCCCACGAGCACCCACCAGGCGACGGGCTGCGGATCCTGCAGCGCCCACCACATGACCGCGGCCCACACGAGCCACGACCCCGGCACGCCGGGCACCAGCACTCCGCACAGGCCGAGCACGATGACCACGCCGACCAGCAGGAGGTCCAGGACTCCCATCTGTCCAGGGTGCCGGAGTGGAGGAGAAAGCGCAGGCCAGTGGGGCTGGACCAGTCGTACGACGGCGAGGAGACCTGGACCCGGGCGTGCGCCCGCAGCACGGCGGCGGTGGCTGGAAAGCGGTGGTGAAGCACAGCAGGGCGACAGGGGAGCAGGTCACACTCAGGGGTGCGGATGACGGATGCGAACGGCGATTCGGTCACCCAGATCGTGACCCGGTCCTACGACGCCTGCCCGCGCGTGCAGGGGATCGCGGGCCCGGGTCACTCCGGCGTCGCCGGGCGGTTCTCCCGTGGGGGGTGGGATCGCCCGGCGACTTCCCTGAGCATCACGACCGGCGGTGGATTTTCCGGATGCCCCGTTTTCATCCGGCCCGTGCGGTGGACAATTGGGGGCATGAGCCAGCAGGGGGGAAGTCCCACCGGTCACGAGGACGACTGGTGGAGGCAGCTGTACGACGACTCCACCGACGACACGGGCCCCACGGCCGCGCCCGACTCACTGGACGACCGGTTCGCTTCGGCGGCGGGGGCGGTGGGGGAGGGGAGTACGTCGGCTTCGGCGGTGGAGGACGGGCACGCTGCCCAGACGCCGGGAGCGGGTCCCTCGCCGGGGCAGCCGCAGCCGACGCCGGGGGCCAGAGTGCCCCCGCCGCGTGCCGAGGCCGCCCCCACAGAGGGCACAGGACGGCACCGCGCCCCCGGGGAACCCCCGCCCACCGCACCTCCATCCCCGGCGAGCTTCCCACCCGGCCCCATGCCACCCGGCTTCACCGACCAGCCACCTTCGACGACCGGCGCCGCCCGCACCTCGACGGAGACCCCGGCGACGACGACTCCGACGTCCCCGACACCGGATGACGGACCGCCGCCCACGCAGGACGCCCCGCCCACCCCGAACGGCACGAAAAGCGTCCCCCCGTCTCCCACCCGACCGACCCCGGCCACCGAACCCGCCCGCCCCACCCCCCGCCACGGCACGGAGGCCCTTTCCAAGCCGCCACCCACACGCCCGGCCGCCGAGCCCTCTTCGGCACCGCCGCCCCCCGAACCCCCCACCACGTCCTCGCCCGCCCCCCATGTCACCCCCACCCCCACCCGCATCGACATCCCCACCGCCCCACCCCCCCACCTCGACTACGTCGGCTCCGGACCCCCCACCTACGACGCCGAACCCACCGCGCTGCCCCCCGCCGACCCGGACGATCTCGATGATCTGGTCGCTGACACCGTGCTCGACGGAGCCCAGTACGGGACGTGTTCGTTGCGGGCTGTTTCGGTGCGGGGGGACTCCGCGCGGTACCGGGGTGAGCCGCGTCGGGACTCGTTGCTGACCGCGCGGTTCGGCGGCGGGGAGGACGCGTTGATCCTTGTGGCGATGGCGACCGGGGCACGGGCGACGCCGGGGGCGCACCGGGCGGCGGCCGAGGCCTGTCACTGGATCGGGCGGGCCGTGGGCCGCAGTCATGCGCGGCTCAGCGAGGACATCCGGGCGGCCCGGCGCGGTGATCTGAAGTCGGGGCTGCACCGGCTCACCGACCGCAGTCTCGGCAAGCTCCGCGCCAGCGCGGCCGAGCAGGGCATCGACCCGGAGGAGTACGCGGCCACCCTGCGCTGTCTGCTGCTGCCCGCCGACCCCGAGTGCCGTACCCGCGTGTTCTTCGGCGTCGGCGCGGGCGGACTGTTCCGGCTCAGGGACGGCGAGTGGCACGACATCGAGCCGTCGGTCGGCGACATCACCGGCGAACCCGTCGTCGGCTTCGGCTCGCTCCCGCACGAGACGCCCGAGGGTGACCGGCTCACCATGGACCTGGGCATCCCGACGCCCCCGAGCCCGTACGAGCCCGCCCCCGAGCCGCCCCGCGAACCCTTCCGCTTCCGCGCCTCCGTCGCCCGCCCGGGTGACACGCTCCTGATGTGCACCGGCGGCCTGGCCGAACCCCTGCGCGGCGAACCGGAGTTGTGCAAGTACCTGACCGGCCGATGGTCGGGCCCCACCCCACCCGGCCTCGCCGCGTTCCTCGCCGACACCCAGACCCGGGTCAAGGGATACGCCGACGACCGTACGGCCGCCGCCGTTTGGGAGGCGTGACCCAACGTGCCGCGCCCGTAAGGGCGTTGCTCACTCGGTCCAGGGGCTCCACTGGAGCTGGTAGTACGAGTACCGGGACAGGCCCTCGATGCTGCTCGTGCGGAACGGGCGGCCGTGGTCGTCGATACGGACCGTTCCGGAGCGCCCTTGCGAGGACCAGTCGAGCTCCAGGAACCAGCGGCAGTCGCAGGTCTTCGTCGTCGCGGTGACCAGCAGCACCTCCGGGTCCTCGGAGGAGACCCGGTAGGGCATGCGCACGGCCGGGATCGGGCCGTTCTCGTCGCCGCCGTCTACCGGGCGGGCGATGGGCCGGTTGATGTCCAGGTCGACGGCGAAGTAGCGCGGCGACAGCGATCCGCCGCAGCCCTGGTCCATCGAGTACGCCTTCCCGGCGACCGGCTCGCCGCGGCCCACCACCCGGACGCGGAGCGCCTCCAGCACCACGGCGGTCTTGGAGCGCCCCTGCACGGAGATCTCCACCAACTGCTCCCGCCCGTGCACCGCCCCCAGCGCCCTGGCCCAGTTCGCGGCGTCCTGCGGCGGAGGCGGCGGAGGCACCTGCTGCGGCGGCTTGTCGATGACATAGTCATGACTGCAGCCGAGCGCCCACTCATGGGAGTCGGCGGTCCAGGTGAGCGGCACGTCGGCCGTCCCGGGCGGCGTCTCCGCACCGCCGGAGGAACTGCCGCCGGACTGCCCGTTGCCGGAGGCAGTGCCACCGCCGCCGGTGGGCGGCGCCGACGTGGCCGCCTTGCCACTGACCGACGGTGACGGTGTGGCGGATCCGGAAGAGGAGGAGGGGCTGGGCGACTTGGGCGAGGCGCTCTTCGGTGCGCCGGACGTCGTCGTTGGGGTGGGATCGGCGAGCCTGCCTTCGGACTCCACCGAGGAACTCCCGTCCGGCAGCGCCGACAGAGTGCCCAGCGTGGCCAGCAGCACGGCGGCCACGGCAGCCGTGGTGACGGTGAGGCGGCGTCGGCGGTACCAGGGAGTGGCGCGGGGAGCAGCGGCCACGGCGACTCCCGTAGCGCCGGCCGCCGCAGCTCCCGTAGCACCGGCTGCCGCGGCTCCCGTAACGTCGCCCGCCACCTGCGTCATCTCCGGCTTCCCTGCCGGCCGCTGTCGCGCCGCCACCGCCGCCAGCCACAGCCGGTGCAGTTCCAACCGCTCCTCCGCGGACGCCCCGCACAGCGCGGCGAAGCGTTCCACGGGGGCGAAGTCGACAGGGACCGCTTCGCCCGCGCAATAGCGGTGCAGGGTCGAGGTGTTCATGTGCAGGCGGCGGGCCAGCGCCCCGTAACTGCGGTCCGTACGGTCCTTCAACTGCCGCAGCAGCGCCGCGAACCGCGCGACGTCGTCCTCTTCCGGCACCATTCCCCCGTATCCCCCTCCTGGGACGCCATCCCAGGCACCCCCTGTATCTGCACGTCGGACGGGCTGGGACGGTTCCACCGTCGCCGACGGTGCGCCGGAGGTTGCGCCCGCCCGCCGTGACCGCTGATGCTCTGGAGGCCGCACCGACCAGGACCGGGCCGACCACCCGGAGTCGCGGGCGGCTCCTGTCGTTCACACACTCACCACGGGGACACCCATGCTCAAGCAGACCCGCGCAGGCGCGCTCACCCTACTCGCCCTCACGGGCCTCACGCTCGGTTCCGTACTCACCGCACCGGCCGGCGCGACACCCCGCACGGGGTTCCTCTCGGCCGCCGACCTGCCGCCGCACCCGTCCTCCTCCTGGACCGCGGGCGCCATCACCGACGGCGTCCCGGAGGAACTGCTGCAGTGCCTGGCGGACGCGCTGCCGGGCTACGACTCCCGCTACCGTGCCTTCCACACCGAACTGGACGCGAGCGCCCGGCAGTTGAACATCGTCACGGGCACGCCCGCCAAGGCCAAGGCCCTCGCCACCCGGCTCAACAAGGAGATACGGACCTGCCCCGCCCGCATCGAGCGGGACCCGGAGATCGAGGCCACGCACAAGGACTACGGCACCCTGCCCGTCGAGGAGGGCGCCCGCGTGCACGGCCTGCACACCGCCGCCTCCTGGGGCGCGACGGACATCCACCTCCTGTCGGTCGGCCGGGACGGACGCACCGTCACGGTCGTGGAGTGGTCGCAGCTCGGCGACTTCGACGACGCGCCGGTGAGGGCCTTCAAGAAGACGACGACCACGGCTGTCGCCAAGCTCCACTGAACCTCCACTGAACAAGGTCTGAAAGCGGCGATTTCCGGCCAGCTTCACGGGCCGGGGGAACTGGTCGGACCCAACTGCCCCACGGCTTCGTCGCGTACGGCGGGATCGGCAGCGGGCCATGGGCAGTTGGGCCGATCCCCTGCAGCCGCGTCCCCGTACGGCGTGCGGCGTAGGAACGGCGACCCGGCCTGTCCCGAGGCGGCCTCCACCAGGGTTCATCGACAGCGCGGCGGCTGTCGTACGCATGGCCGAACAGCCGGTCGTTGACGATTCCACATGACTGTCGAGTGAGCCAACGGGCATGGATCCCCGTGAACGTGTTCGAGGCAGAGGGGAACCGACATCGGCACGCAGGCGGGGGTCATGAAAAGGCAGGCACGAGGGGGCGGTCCCACGGCGATCGGGACCTTCTCGGCTCACATGGTGGAGGAAGAGGCCGACGGCGCCACGGCGCAGCCGCCGCAACTGCGGCGCAGACTCGGACGCGCGGACCTCAAGGCGGTCCCGGAGGCACGCAGGGCACTGCGCGAGCTGTTACGGCACTGGGGCAAGCCCGGGCGGTCCGAGATAGCGGAACTGCTCACCAGCGAACTCGTCACCAACGCCATCGTCCACACCGACAACGACGCGGTCCTGACGGCCGTCGTAGGACCCCGTGGACTGCGGGTGGAGGTACGGGACTTCGTCGCCCGCAGGCCCCGGCTGTGCGTACCGAACGCCGACGACGGTACGCACGGCAGGGGCCTGGCCCTGGTGCAGTCGCTTGCGGACGCCTGGGGCGTACGGCCGCACGGGGTGGGGAAGGCGGTGTGGTTCGAACTCGACGCGGGGGCCGCGTGACCGCGAAAGGGGGTACGGCCCCGGGCCGTACCCCCTGACGTCGACTGCGTTCGTCCCTGGCCTTCCTAGCCGAACTGCTGCTCCAGATCCTTGAGCTTGCGCTCCAGGGAGTCGAGGCGCGGCAGCGCCATCGTGTCGTCCTCGGCGGTGAGGTCGACGGTGATCGGGTCAGAGCTCTGGCGGACGGGCTGAAGGGAGGGCCGTGAGCGTACGGGCAGTGGCTCCGAGGTGGATATGGCAGGCTCCGCGGTGACTCGATCGGAGTCGCGCTCGAGGGCCGGCATCTCCATCGGCCGCCCGGGGCCGGGGCCGCGTCCGACGAAGCCGCGGTGCCCCCGGCTGATCGCCTTGAGCTGGGCCCGCTCGACCCGCTCCTGCTCGCGCCGGCGCAGTCGGGCCGCTTCCTTCTGTCGCTTGTCCTCGCGCACCTCGTCGACGGCCTCGTCCAGGCTGCGTACGCCCTCGAGGAGCATCAGCGACCAGGCCCTGTAGGTCTCGCGGGGCGCCCGCAGCCAGCGGACGACACGGATCTGCGGCAGCGGACGCGGCACCAGGCCCTGCTCGCGCAGCGCGGCCTTGCGGGTCTGCTTCAGCGCCCGGTCGAAGAGGACGGCCGCCGACAGGGACATGCCCGCGAAGAACTGGGGGGCACCGTCGTGGCCCAGCCCCCTGGGCGCGTGCACCCAGTTGAACCAGGCCGCGGCGCCGGCGAACGTCCACACGAGTATCCGGGAGCCGAGCGCCGCCTCACCATGGCTGGCCTCGCGCACCGCGAGCACCGAGCAGAACATGGCCGCACCGTCCAGGCCGAACGGGACCAGGTACTCCCAGCCGCCGGACAGGTTCAGGTTCTGCTGGCCGAAGCCGACCAGGCCGTGGAAGGAGAGGGCGGCGGCGACCGCCGCACAGCAGAACAGCAGGACATAGGAGGCGGTGCCATAGATGGCCTCCTTGCGTCTGCGGCGCTCCTCGGCTCGCTCCCACGAATCGTCCGCGCTCGCATCCTTCCCCGAGGAGCGCTTGCCGCGCGCGAGCACCGCTACCGCCGCCAGCATGCCCAGGAGCAGTACGGCGCCCGGAAGCAGCCAGTTCAGCGATATGTCGGTCAATCTCATCTGGGGTCCCTTGCATTGGGATAGGGCGTGTAACGCCCGCCATGGTGGCCCAATTCGACCGCCCCTCAGGGGGTTTCGGGGCAAGAGGCCGCCAAGGAAGTGCAAGGGGATGCCCAGGGCGGCGTTCTGCTCGAACTGCCGCGTGAGGGGCGGGAGTTGAGTTCGAATAAGACTACCCGTACGGATGGTTCGACGGAAAGTTCCCGCGAGAAGTGAGGAAATTGTGAATCGCCTGTAACCGTGGGGCTGCCGAGTCCGCAGTTGATCTTACGGGGTGGGTGGGGGTGCGGTTGTCTGAGGGGTCCTCAACTGGCCGCTTCGGCCAGGAGCTTGACGACGCGGTCCGCGTCGCAGGTGCGCGGGCAGGTGGCGCAGGCGTCCTCGGGGTCCAGCGTGTAGAACATGCAGCAGCTCGCCCGGTCCCGGGTGGGGAGTGGTTCGCCGCCCGGCCCGGTCAGTTCACGGAAGGCGGCGGAGCCCACGTACGGCTTGGTCGCCCCCGGCAGCAGCAGCTCCAGCTCACGCCTCGCCCGCTCCTGCTCGCCGAGCACCTCGGCGACGTACCAGAGCCCCTCGACGATCTCGTCGGTCGCCATGCCCCACAGTGCCCGCCCGCGCCGCCGCATCCGCGGACCGAATGCCGCGAGCACGGGTTCCAGATGCTCGGCGACGGCCTCCCGCACTTCGCCGCGCAGCGCCTCCTCGTCGGCGACGACACGGGCGCCGGGCAGGGCGGCGGCGGGGTCGCCGGGCAGACAGGCGAAGCTGTGGGCGCGGACGGCCAGGCGGCCGATGTCCAGGTCCGGGACCGTCCGGTCGTACGAGACGTCCGTCACGTGGAAGCGGGGCACCCGGCGGCTCAGGAACCACGGCACGGTGATCAGCAGACAGGCCGGCCAGGCGTACCGGTGCAGGCCGAAGCTGGCGACGACATCCGGTCGCGCGCGCTGTCCGTAGTCGCGAAGAACCTGTGCGTCGTCCCAGGCCAGGAACGCGTCCAGCCCGGCTCCGCCCTCCGCGAGCGCGTCGGCGGCGATCCAGCCGCCGTCCCGGGGGACCTGCTCCCCGGCGGCGAGCTGGGTGATCGGCAGCCCCGGGAGGACCTCGGCCAGACGCGTGTAGGCGTCCGCGAGGGCCGAGCGGGGCACGGGCATACGGGACCGCCGATCTGGTGTCATTCCGGGCTGGCTAGAGGTAAGCCTTACCTTACCCAACATCATTGAGATGTGAACCGGCCGCTTCTGGCCCTATGGTGCTTGACGGACGAGTAACAACCCGCCGTAATGACCCCAAGTACCGACAAGGCCGGAGGAGGACCCCGTGAGGCAGGGCACGCAGGGCTCCACGGAGACGGGGCATCCGGAGCGGGCGCGGATGCCGGCCGGCGGACCGCGGGTGCCGCCCCAGCCGCGGGCGGCCGACGTGGACCGGGGCCGGGACGCGGCAACCGCGCCCGGGCCGGGAGCCGACGGCGTCCGGGGTGAGCACACCCACAGCGAGACGCCGATTCCGCGTCCCCGCCCCACCGTCCAGCGGTCCTCCGTGCGCGGACAGATCCTCGACGCCCTGCGCACCGCGCTGGTCTCGGGCGAACTGACCCCGGGCGAGCTGTACTCGGCGCCCGCGCTCGGCGACCGCTTCGGGGTCTCGGCGACGCCCGTGCGGGAGGCGATGCAGCAACTGGCCCTGGAGGGCGCCGTCGAGGTCGTGCCCAACCGTGGCTTCCGCGTCATCGAGCGCGGCGCCCGAGAGCTGGCCGAGCTGGCCGAGGTCCGGTCCCTGATCGAGGTTCCCGTGATGCTGCGACTGGCGCGGACGGTGCCCGTCGAACGCTGGGCGGATCTGCGCCCCCTCGCCGACGCGACGGTACGAGCGGCCGGCACCGGCTGCCGGGTGACGTACGCCGAGTCGGACCGGGCCTTTCACCGCGGGCTGCTCGCCCTGTCCGGCAACGAGCAGCTCGTGCACCTCGCCGAGGACCTCCACCGCCGGGCCCAGTGGCCCCTGGTGGGCGGCCCCGCCGGACGCGGGCGCGCGGAGCTGCTCGCGGACGCGGCGCAGCACACGGCACTGCTGGACGCGTTGATCTCGCGGGACCTGGACGGGGTGCGGGCGCTGGCGGGGGAGCACTTCGCGGGGGCGAGCTGAGCGGCCCCACTCAGGCCGTGGCCGCACTCAACCCGCGGCCCCGCTCAGGCCGTGACCCCACTCAAGCAGTGACCCCGCTCAGGCCGTCGCCGCCGGTGGCGCAGGAGGCGCCAACTCCCGTGCCAGCCACGTCGGTACGCCCCCCAGCAACCGGAACAGCCGACGGGCCTCCTCCCGCAGACGCGAAGCCTCCGGCTCCACCTCCGCGTCGGCCAGGGACACCAGCGCCGGCGCCGTACCCACGAGATAGCCCAACTCCTCCCGGATGCGCAGGGATTCGGTGAAGCCATGCCGCGCCTCCGCCAACTCTCCGTCCCGCAGGGCGAGTCCGGCCAGATGGCGCCAGGTGAACGACAGCAGGAGCGGGTCGGAGTGGGCCGTGGCGCCCGCGTGGGCCCGGCGGTACGCGGCGCGCGCTCACTGCGTCATTCCCCCTCGATGTGCAGCCAAGTCCTTCAGGAAGTCCTCGGTCAGCACCACGCGTTCCGCGTCGCCGCCCGTCACCTCCACTGTTCGTCCGTCCAGCTCCGGTGCGCCGTGCGCGTTGTGCGAGGGGGTGAGCAGCCACAGTCCGTGCGGTCGGCCGCCCGGTTTGCGGGCCTCCCGCTGGAGCCGCACCAACAACTCGTGGCCGCCCGCCTCGTAGTAGTGGGCGAGCAGTCCGGCCGTGTGGATGAACAGCACCGTCCCCGGCTCCCGATCGGCCGCCTCCTCCAATCGCTCCGCGACCCGAGGCCATATCCGCACCACGAACGACCTCAACCCACCCGGCAGTTCACCGCTCCTGGTGTACCGGGTGTCCGCGCCCAGCACCTTGGACCAGTCCGTGCCGTGCTCAGTGGCCAGCGCCCGGAACTCCTCCAGGAAGACCCGCGCCAGATTCACCGACACCACCGGGAACGCTCTCGCGATCGCCTCCGGCACCGATCCGTTCTCGCCCCGCATCCGCTTGACCGCTACGTTCAGCGCGAGGAAACCGCCGTCCCGTACTGCGGAGTTGAGTTTCGAGGTGAGCAGGGCCACCGGATCCCGCCCGGCCCCCGCCCTCGCCGTCTGTGTGCGGGAGGACGCCGTCGTCGTGCCCGTGGACGAGTACAGCCAGCTGCTGCCGCCGCCCACCGGGGCGACCGGCATCGGCGGCTTGAAACGCTGCTCGGTCGTCTCGTACGTCAGCGGGAAGCCGGCCTTCTTCAGCGCGTCCTCGACCTCGACATACGTGGGCTTGCCGAGCGCCATCTCGGGGAAGCGCGAACGCAGCCGGGCCAGCAGCCCGTCCAGGCTGATGCCGACCTCGCGGCGTACACCCGCCGCGGCCTGCGAGATCTGCAGGGCCCGCCACAGCTCCAGCGTCTTGGGGTACACCTCAAGGCGCGGGGAAGCGGCTGCCTTCACCGACGCCGCCGCGGCGAGTGTGACCAACCGGGCGTCGGGCAGCGGGTCCATGCCCTCGGGCGTGGCCACGGCACGCAGGTCACGCAGCGCCGCGCTCCGGTCGGGAAGGGGATTGCCAGCGGCGATCTTCTCGGCCGCGTCGCCCAACGCTATGGCGTACGCGGCGAGTTCATCTGATGTCGGGTCGTCGGACCCGTCCAGCGACTCCAGGGCGACGATCAGCCGCCCCCGGCGCCGAAACTGTGCGAGTCGGGGCTCGTGCTCCTCGTCGCGACCGGTGAGCAGCGTCTCGGCGGTGACCGCTGCCCGTACGACGGCGAGCGCGGCGGCCTCCGTGCCCTCGCTGGTCGTGCTCTCCGAGCCATGACTGGCGGCGAGTACCCGGGCCAGTTCGCGAGCGGTCATCACGCGGCCGGCGTCCCGAACAGCGTCGACCAGTTCACTGCACAGGATGTCCATCCAGCCTGCCTCGGCCCAGTCGCCGATGGCCGAGCCGAGGTGCTTGGAGACCGTGTACTCAGAGGCTTTGACCGCCTCCGCGACCTGCCGGTTGGTCGGCCAGGTTCCGATTTCCGAGTTGCCGTCGAGCCCGAGCCAAGCCGCGACCACTTGCGGCCGCTTGTTGTCCCTGCGGCCTGTCGGCTCCGGGTTGAGGAGGGCCGCGAGCCGCTCCACGTTCTGCCGGGCCTCGTACTGCGCGCCGAGTTTGCCGTCTGTGACCGGCCCGAGAGCCTCAACCGGCTTTACCGGCACGGCAGTCGCGGCCTTGGACTTCCTCGGACGGAGCGCCGCTGCCCACTGCCGGTGCCGCCGGTTGAGCTCCTTCTTCACGACCGCGCCGATCCCGCGTTTGTTGCGGAAGCGAGGCAGTGGTATGTCGAGCAGCTCGCCGACCGTCACCGCGCCGAGTTCCTCGGCTACCGCCGCCGCCCGCTCGGTCAGCCCCGCGTCCCTGAGCGTGGTGGAGAGCTTCGCCTTGTCCGCGTACAGATCGCGGATGTCGTCCTCGGGCAACCCCTCAGGCAGGCCGCCGCCCCCCAGGAGCGACACGGTGTCCGTGGCCGGAGGCGGCTGGGTGCGGTCGGCGTCGGTGAAGATCGCCCGCCAGGCGTCCCGCATCTGCCGCAGTGTTTCGAAGCGGCGGTTGACGTCCCGGTGCAGGGCCCGCTCGAAGAACGTCTCAAGCCCCGGACGCAGTACGGCTACGAAGGCATCGGAGGCGAGGAGCGGGGTTTCGTCCTTCATGGCGGTCAGTGGGTCGTCGGTGCCATTGCCCCACGTGGGCCGCTCGGCGGCGGCCAGCTCGTGCAGGACGACGGCGGCCGCGTACCGCTCCGCGTAGTCGTCGTACACAGGCCGTCGTGCGTCACCCAGGAACGGGTCGAGGTAGCCGCGGGTGCCTGCCTTGATGTCCCGGTCGGAGACGGCCGCCAGAGAGAAGTCGAACAGCATCAGCTGCTGCTCGCCATCCTCCCTGACCTTGATCCCGAGATTGTCGGGTTTGAGGTCGCGGTGGCGCATGCCCCTGGCGGCCAAGTCGTCCAGCGCCGTGAAGAGATCCTCGCCACAGGTTGCCAACTCCTCGTAGCCCAGCGGCCCGTGGCTGCGCAGCCGCTGGCCCAGCGTCTCGGGGCCCGCGTATTCCAGGGCCAGTACGGTTCGGCCGGCGAGGGTGCGAGGACCCTCGTACAGTTTGACGATGCGGCCGCTGCTGACCTGCTGCAGGGCTGCGGCCTCGGAGGCCAGACGCTCGTTTTTCTCCGCGTCCAGAGCGACCTTGAGGACCCGTTCCTCCTCCACTCTCCGCCCACGTTCGTCCTCGCTGACGCGGGTCACGTACAGGGCGCGCGCGGTGGAGCCCGTTCCCAGCACCCGCTCCACTGTCCAGTCGCCGTCGACGGCCTGTCCGGGTGTGGCGTCGAGAGGGTCGGCCTCCACGGCGATGGCCTGGGCGGCACGGGCCTGCTCGGCTTCGTCGAGCCGGGCGAGGAAGGCGTCTGCGGAGTCGAGACGTTCGTCGACCGAGGCCCGGGTGGCGGCGTACACCAACTCGTCGAGGCCGGAGTCGACGGCGTCGCTGACCGCGTACATGTGCAGTCCGCCGTCGGCTTGGAGTCGTTCCTTGAGCGCGGTGCGGGTTTCGGCGGGCGGCATCCCCGTCAGGATGTGATGGGCGACCGCTCCGAGGCCGAAGACGTCCAGGTCCACGGGGTCGGGAAAGTCGGCATCGGTCTCGGGCGCGAGGTAGCACTGGGCGGCGTCCTCGATGTGCTCCCCGGTGAAGGAGGACTCGCCGAGCGAGCGCAGCGAGGTGGTGTCGAAGTCGCGTGCGGACGCCTGCCAGTCGATGATCCGTAGCACGGGGTTGCTGCCGTTCCCTCGTGCGCTGACGTACACCGAGCGGGCAGCCAGCGCGCGGTGGTAGAGCGAGCGGCGGTGGGCGTAGCGGACGGCCTCGGCGAGCTGGCGGACCATGTCGCGGCGTACCGCGTCGGTCAGCTTCGCGCCGTACACAGCAAGGTAGTTGTCCAGACGGAGATCGCTCTCACTGTGGCGGAACAGGATCGCCGGACCGCCCTGGTGCTGGCGCAAGGTGACGGCCTGGGCGATGCCGCGGTGAGTGATGCCCTGGAGCACCTGGTACTCGCGTTCTGCGGCCCGGGTGGCGGAGCGGCGCTGTTCCTCGCTCGCCAACTGCTCGACGAGGTAGACCCGGACCCGGCCCTCTTCGTGGATCATCTCCTTGCGTTCCGCGAGCCGGTCCTCCCAGGTGGGGCCCGCGTCCAGGGGGCGGGAGGAGAGCTTCCAGCCGTCGCCGAAGTCGAGGTGGGCCGTGGAGGCTCGCACTCCGATCTTCTTCATTAAAGCGGGGAGGTGCTGGGCGAAGTTCTCGGTGATTCGCAAGTTCTCGCGCTCCGGCGGGATGCTCAGGAAGTCGTCCCAGATGCCGGGCAGCCCCGTCCTGGAGCCGTCACGTCCGTACGCATGAGTGCGCTGCACTGTGTCCAGCTCGCTGTCGAGCAGCGGATCGGAGAGGAAGACGGCCGGGTCGATGCGCGGGATCCGTTCTCCGGGACAGATCTCGCGGGCGGCCTCCTGGAGGCGGGACTTGAGTTCCTTGGACTTCAAGTCGGTGAGGTGTAACGGATTGCGGATCGTCCGGATCCGGCCGTCGGGTGCGTGGAAGCTCCAGGTGTCGCCGCTGTTGACGACTCGGCCCGGGTGTCCCTTCAGCTCGACCAGGTACAGGCCGCGGGGGACAGCGATGAAGAGATCGCACTCATTGATACGGCCGCTCATGGCGGTGAAGGAGAAGGTCGCCCAAGCGTAGTGCGGTGCGGTGACCGGCATCCGCTGCTTGAGGTGATCGAGGGCCGCCTGCTCCCATGGGAACGGTGACGGCCGTGTCTGATACCAGCGTTTCACCTTAGGTGGACCGGGCCTGGGGGGCACCTGGCCGGCTGCTGCCGCCACCGCCGTTCACCGCACCTTTCGTCTGCTCGATCCACGCGCCTATCGATGTGATCCGTGGGGAGCATGATGAGATGCGGTGAATCGTGACATGGTCATGTGGTCAGACAAGCGAATGTGACATCTTGCCAGGTGGGAGGGGGTATCGCACAATGTCGCGATTCGGCCATTCTGTGGCTGGTATGCCATGCGCATGGCGCACCCGCCTACGATCTGTGGCACTCAATGAACCGCAGGCGGGAGAGGCGGATATGGCCGGGGCGGTACGCCGACGAACCGTGTTTTTCCTCGAGGTGGTGGAAGCCAAAGACGGCCAACCCCGCATGGAGCCCCAACCCTGGAGGGACTTCCTCGACCGTGTCGCAGCCTCGGAGCCGCACGATCGGATCGTGCGCAGCGCGGACGATCAGTTGGTAGGGATCGTGGATACGGCCGCTGCGGCCGACCATCTGCAGTTGGCCAAAATCACCGGTGAGGTGCCGCATCAACTCGACCACAACAACGGCACTATTGAAGCTCTGCAGCTCGCGGCTGGTACGGATGTTGTCCACGTGACCACCCTGTGTTTCCTGCCGTTCGGAAACATCATCGGTGCCCTGCACGGCGGTTTCTCCGCGCCGCGCGTTAGCGCGATCACCAAGTGGCTGAACGGGATCGGGCTCCCGTGCGGTGAGGTCGTACTCAGGCCGGTCATCCACACACGAGCCCGTGAGAAACTCAACCGAATCGAGGCGGTTTCGGAGTTCACTGTGCAACTCGAAGGTGCCCCGGCGGACTCGGTCAGTTCCTTGAGTGCACGAGGCGAACTCGCCGACTCACTGCGGAGCTTCGGGCAGCGTCATCCCGACACCTCCATCACCCTCTCTTTGAAGGTTCCCAGGCGCGGCGGGCGGCTGAGCAAGCTCCGCAGGAATCGTGCCGCGACCCAACTGCGCAGCGATGTACTGCAGTTCATTCCCGATCTCGATGAATGGATGGACGAGTCAGGTGTCGTGCGCTCGGTCAACGGCCAGGTCGCCATACGGGACCCGCACCGGCAGTCCCTTGAGTACGAGCCGCTTGACTTCCTGGCTCACCGCATCACGGCACAGTGCGACGTGCCGATCGCGTTCACCGACGGCCGGTCGGTCGATCTGCGTTACGCGGTCGACGCGATCTTCGCTGCGGCCCGTACGCATGAACGTGCGCTCCAGGAGGCCTGCCAGCACCGGCCGTTAACCTGAGCGGCAGCGTAGGAGTTGGGGGCCGACGTGCTGGATTGGCTGTGGCGACGATGGGTTGGGAGGCCGGCGGTGGACTGGGTCCTCGCGCTGACGGTCACCGGAGCGCATGTGGCGGTTGTGCAGTTCGCAGGTGGTGGGGATGTGCTTGCCTGGCCCGACAGAGACCAGAGGATCGCTGCCTACACCGCGACGGCGACCGTCGCCGCCGTCGTCGGCAGCTTCATCACCGCGGCCGTCACACTGTATGCCGCATCCACCGGGCAACGGATGCGCACGCTGCGCACACATCCTGTACAGGGGCCGCAGTTCCGCCGGAATTGGATGAGCATCCTCAGCGCGACGCTGGTGATCTCAGGGCTGTGCCTGCTGGCCATCATCCTCGACACGACGCAGCGGGACCCAGGCGGGGCGCACTGGTTAGCCGAGGTGGCCATAGCTCTGGGGGTGGCGCGGGCGACGCGGCTGGTGTGGCTCTTCGGCAAAGTCATCGCGGGGGGCGATATCGATCTCGCGGATGTCACGCTCACTCCGTCGGGACCGGCCCCGACGTCGCCGTCGGTGCCGGTGCGGCGGCCGGGAGTGTGAGAGGTGTAGTGGCGGAGCCTCTGCGCATCCGGAAGGGGAATCCGCTGTGCACCGTTTCGGAGTCGGTCTCCCAGTTGAGGTAGACGGCCCCTGGGTCGGCCGGGCTTGTCCTTCCAGGACGCGTTCTGGACGCAGGTTGGACACAAGGATCGGAAAAGACTGACAGGGGCCGAGAAGGACTGAGGCGCCAAACCGCGTCTGACCTGGGAAAACGGCCAAGATGGGCATTGATCGACAAGGGTCGCCAAGATCCTCAAAGGACTCATAATCCGTCGGCCGTGGGTTCGAGTCCCACCCGCCCCACTGTGCAGGTCGCTGACCTGCGGAAACGTCTCAGCAGGGGTGCGGATTCAGGGGTTTGGGCCCCGGGGCGGAATCCGCTGCTCGTGACTTCAACTCTGGAGCCGTAGGCGTTAGTTCGAATCGTTCTGGCCTGCTCTGATGTGGTGGCCTGGGTGTTGGGCACGCCTCCGTGGCCGACGTTTTCGAGGGGTTGGACGCCTGATTCTGGACGCTGGCTGGACGCGAGGAATCGCAAGTGCCGTGCGTTGGCTCAGGTGATTGCGGGGAAAACGGCCCGTACTGGAAACGGCCCAGCGCGCCCTTGTCTCATGCCGGGGTGCGTGCGCCGCTGTGAGACGGCGAGGCAGCCGACGAGTCCCATGATCATGGCCGTTCAGTGCAGTGGGGCACCCGGTCAGCGAGGGAGGTCTTGAGGCGACGGGTGAGGACATGGGCGGCCCGGAAGGCGGTCACCGCGAAGGGGTGCCGCAGCGTGGGTCGGGAGGAGAAACCCCTTCGCCACCCTTGTGCTGGCCCCTGAACTGGGCTGCTGCAAGTGCTGTGCCCTGCGATGATGCCGTAGCGTGGGATGCGGTGAGCGGGGCGAAAACGCGTCTTGTCGGGTATCAGATTCTCTGAGAAAATCAGGTCATGAAGACGATGACCGCTACCGAAGCATCACGGAACTTCGCCTCCGTGCTGGACAGTGCGGAACGCGGGGAAACTATTGTGATCACCCGTGGAGGCAAGCGTTTGGCCGTGCTGGCTCCCGCGCCCAAGGCCACGGGACGCGCGGTGAAGGACGCTCTCCTGCGTCATGTCGGCACCCTTGACGACGCCTTCGAGGACGACGTGACGGCCACCCGTGATCTGTTGACGCTGGACGATCCGTGGAGCGACTGATCCTGGACACCGGCGTGCTGATCGCGATCGAGCGCCGGAAGGTCTCCCTCGATCAGGCGCTGGCCGACGACGACGATCCGGCGATCGCCGCCATCACAGCGGCGGAACTGCTCCAGGGGGTGGAACTGGCGGACGACACTAATCGGGTTGCCCGCCAGTCCTTCGTCGACACCGTCCTCGCCACCATCCCGGTCGAGGAGTACACCGTGGACGTGGCCCGCGCGCACGCGCGGCTGCTCGCGCATGTCCGCAGGGCTGGCCAGCCCCGAGGGGCCCACGACCTGATCATCGCGGCCACCGCGCTGACCACCGCGCGCACCGTGGTCACCTACGACAAGCGAGCCCGCTTCGACGACCTTCCCGGAGTTCGGGTACGTCAGGTGTGACAGGCCGTTGGCAGACGGCCGAGGGTTTCGAGGCCGTTCCGGGCAGCCTCGCGAGGGCCAAGGGACGTCGGGCAGGAATGTCGGTCCGCAAACCCCCGTACGCGCGACTCTTCGGTCAGGGGCTGCTCGCCGCGCCGAGTGTCTCCCAATGGAGCGTGCGCTCACACCAGCGGTTCAGGAGCGTACGGTCATGTCCTACGGCGAGGAGTCCCGCGCCGGTGGATCGCCGGTAGCCCGTCCACTCTCCGCGTTCCCGACCCTCGGGCCGGGTCGGTGTCTCCTCCTCCGCCGACGTCCTCGTTGACCGTCTCTGACTTCGTGGGGAAAACGGCTTTGTCGGAGACCGATGGGAGAAGGCCACCGGTCTCCGGCGCGGTGCTCTACGGAACCTGTCGTGCCGGCCCGGCCCTGCTCGCGGACCGGGCGGCCGAAGCGGTCGCGGGCGCTTACCGGCGACTGGCCGCCGAGCCGGTCATCCGTGACGAGGTCCACCGCCGCCTGCGCCTGCTGTACGCCGCGCCGTCGGCGAGCAGTGCTGCTCGAAGAACTCCGCCAGGTTCATGCCGAGTTACGGAGCTTGGTCCAGCATGTCCCCGAAGGTGATCTGCGTGGTCGGCTGCTCGGCATGGCCAGCCGACTGGCTCAACCTCCGCCACGGCCTCGGTACCGGGCCCGCCCCTGGCACCCCGGGAACGCGACGTCCTGGCGCAGGTGGCACTGGGCTGCAGCAACGCCGAAGCCGGTCGCAAGCTCTCGCTGCTGCCCGAAACGGTCAAGTCGTATCTGCGCAGCGCGCTGCGCAAGCTGGGAGCGCACCCCTGCTTCGAGGCGGTGGTCGCCCGCACGTCGATAGACGTTGCTTCCCCAGGGTGGGCGTAGTGGCCCCCCGGGCCGATGGGCGCCCAGCCATCGCCCGAGGGCCCGCCTTACCGCCACCCGCACTGGTCGTCCCGCGACCGACCCGTGCGTTTGTCAGGAGCCAGCAGCCACGCTCACGGTCAGATGCCTGTGCAACGAGGCCGGCCGTGCCCTTCTCAGGGGTGGCGCGGGCGAGGCAGCAAGGCGAACGCGCTCTCCGCTACCGAGGTCAGGCGGTCGGGGCCGTGGCCGTACGCGCCCACGACATCGCTCCCGCGAATGATCGTCAGCAGTAGGTACGCGAGGTCGTCGGGATCCGCGTCGGGGTCGATGTCGCCGTTGCGCTGCGCCGCTCGCACGCACTCGGCCACCGCCGCCGCGACAACGGAGAAGCAGTCGTTGGCCAGGCGTTTCACCTCGGGGTCGGAGGCGCCGATCTCCAGGGCCATCTTGGCGGCGAAGCAGGCCGCCCCCGCGCGGTCAGAGGCGGGGGGTACGTCGGCGGCGAGTGGCACCCCGTGGACGGCGCGGAGCAGGTATGCGTGCAGTCGTTCCAGGGCGCCCTCGTCCGGTCCGGCGAGCATCTTGCGCGGACCCTGCGCCAGCCGGGCGAAGTAGCCGGCCATCGCCTCCAGCAGCACGCCGTGCTTGCCGTCGAACGCGCCGTAGAGACTGCCGCGGCCCAGGCCGGTGGCGGCACTGATGTCGTCGACGCTCGTGCCGTTGTAGCCCGAGGTGCGGAACTGTCGCTCGGCGGCATGGAGGACGTGGTCGCGGTCGAAGCTGCGTGGTCTGGCCATACAAAGACGGTAAAGCCGACCCGCCCTTCTTGACAAGTTAGTACAGAACTGCCTAGGTTTCGGACTGTTCAGTAAACAACCGTCCTGAGCTCGCCGGACAGGCTTGGTCCGGGCTTGCAGGACCGGTGCGGACCGTGTCGGCCTCAGCGCGGGCGATCCCGCGCAGCGCCCGACGAAGCCATGCCCACAACCGAAGGAACCACCATGCAGACAGCTCCACGAGTGGCCCTCGTGACGGGCGCCTCCTCCGGGATCGGGCGGGCGGCGGCGCTTGCCCTCGTGGGCGCCGGCTTCGCGGTGGTCGGCACGAGCCGCAACGCGGCGAACGCCGAGCCGCTCGCCGGGGTGACGTTCCTCGATCTCGACGTGGCCAGCGACGAGTCGGTCCGCTCGCTGGTCGGGGAGGTGATCGATCGGTTCGGCCGGATCGACGTCCTGGTCAACAACGCGGGCGTGGGCGCGGTCGGCGCCGGCGAGGAGAGCTCGATCGACCAGGCCAAGGAGGTCTTCGACATCAACGTCTTCGGCCTCATCCGGATGACCAACGCAGTGATGCCCCACATGCGCGCCCAGGGCAGTGGCCGCGTGGTCAACGTCTCCTCGGTACTGGGTCTGATCCCAGCCCCCTTCATGGCCGTCTACGCCGCCACCAAGCATGCGGTCGAGGGCTACGCCGAGTCCGTCGACCACGAGCTTCGCGAGCACGGCGTCCGGATGCTGCTGGTCGAGCCGGCCTACACAAGCACGAGTTTCGAGGCGAGCAGCATGGCACCCGACTCGCCTCTGCCGATCTACGCCGCACAGCGGGAGGTCTCCCGAGACGTGCTGGCCACGGCCGTGCGCAACGCCGACGGCCCGGACGTCGTCGCGAAGGTGATCGTCGCGGCCGCCACCGATTCCAAGCCCAAGCTCCGGTACACCGCCGGCGCGATGGCCGCACGCGTCAGCGTCCTGCGCCGGATCGTGCCCTCGCGCGCCTTCGACGGACAGATCCGCAAGCTCAACCGACTGGCCGGCTGACCCCGCAGTAAGGGGCGGCGCCCGAGGAGACGCACATGTCCAAACCAGAGACACCGAAGCCAGCATCGGCATCTCCCGTCCGACCGCTGTTGGACGCTGCGCGGACCGTCATCATGACCGTGGACGACGATCCCGGGGTGTCCCGGGCCGTCGCCCGTGACCTGCGGCGGCACTACGGCGCCTCGTACCGGATCGTGCGGGCGGAGTCCGGCGAGTCCGCGCTGGAGGCGCTGCGGGAGCTGAAGCTGCGCGGCGACCTCGTGGCGGTGATCCTGGCCGACCACCGGATGCCCCAGATGAACGGAATCGAGTTCCTCGAACAGGCCCTGGACGTCTATCCGGGCGCCCGGCGCGTGCTGCTGACCGCGTACGCGGACTCGAACGCGGCGATCGACGCGATCAACGTCGTCGACCTCGACCACTACCTCCTCAAGCCGTGGGACCCGCCGGAGGAGAAGCTCTACCCGGTGCTCGACGACCTGCTCGAGGCGTGGCGGTGCAGTGACTTCCGGCCGATGCCGAGCACCAAGGTCGTCGGTCACCGGTGGTCGGCGCGCTCGTCGGACGTACGGGAGTTCCTGGCCCGCAACCAGGTGCCGTACCGCTGGTACTCCACCGACGAGCCCGAGGGGCAGCGGCTGCTGGCGGCCGCGGGGCAGGACGGGCAGCGGCTGCCGGTGGTGATCACGGCGGACGGTACGGCGCTCGTCGAGCCGGAGGTGCCCGACCTGGCCGCACACGTGGGGCTGGCGACGACACCCACGGCCGACTTCTACGACCTGGTCGTCATCGGCGGCGGCCCGGCCGGGCTCGGCGCGGCCGTGTACGGGGCCTCGGAGGGTCTGCGTACGGTGCTCGTGGAGCGGTCGGCGACCGGCGGGCAGGCCGGTCAGAGTTCACGGATCGAGAACTACCTGGGCTTCCCGGACGGGGTGTCCGGCGGCCAGCTCACCGACCGGGCGCGACGCCAGGCCACGAAGTTCGGCGCCGAGATCCTCTCCGCGCGGGAGGTGACCGGTCTGGAGAGCAGCGGGGCGGCCCGGCTCGTACGGTTCGCGGACGGGTCGCAGATCGCGGCGCACAGCGTGATCCTGGCGACCGGTGTGTCGTACCGGCAGCTGGAGGCGCCGGGTGCCGACGAGTTGTCGGGCCGCGGGGTGTTCTACGGGTCCGCGCTCACCGAGGCCGCCGCCTGCCAGGGCCACGACGTGTACATCGTCGGCGGCGCCAACTCGGCCGGGCAGGCGGCGATGTACCTGTCGCGGGGCGCCAAGTCGGTCACCCTGCTGGTGCGCGGCGCGGACCTCACCGCGTCGATGTCGCACTACCTGATCCAGCAGATCGCCGAGTCGCCGAACATCTTCGTACGGGCCCACACGGTCGTCGAGGCCGCGCACGGCGAAAACCAACTGGAACAGCTGATGCTGCGCGACACGACGAGCGGTCAGACCGAACTCGTCGACGCGCAGTGGCTGTTCGTGTTCATCGGCGCGGCCCCGCTGACCGACTGGCTGGACGGCACGGTGTCGCGGGACGAGCGCGGGTTCATCCTCGCCGGACCCGACCTGACCGCCGACGGGCGGCCGCCGGTGGGCTGGGAGTTGGACCGGCCGCCGTACCACCTGGAGACCAACATCCCCGGCGTGTTCGTCGCCGGGGACGCGCGCGCGGAGTCCGCCAAGCGGGTCGCGTCCGCCGTCGGAGAGGGAGCCATGGCCGTGATGCTCGTACACCGGTATCTGGAGCAGTCGTGAGCGGGCGGGTGATGCCGTGCAGTGCGGCGGAGATCAGTTCGCTGTTCCTGTTCGAGAAGCTGAGCTCCGAGCAGCTCGGCAGGCTGTGCAGCGAGGGTCGGATCGAACTGTTCGACCCGGGGCCGGTGTTCGCCGAAGGTGACCCGGCGAGTTGCTTCTACGTGATGATCGAGGGCGCGGTCGTCATGTCACGCCGGGTGGGCAGCGACGACATCGAGGTGAGCCGCACGTCCCAGCCAGGGGTGTACGCGGGGGCCGTGATGGCGTACGTCGGGGACGGGAAACCGCAGCGGTACATGAACTCGCTGCGAGTGTCGGAGCCGACGCGGTTCTTCGTGCTGCCCGCCGAATCGTTCGCGAACTTCATGCACGAGTGGTTTCCGATGGCCATCCATCTCCTGGAGGGGCTCTTCCTCGGTTCGCAGACCTTTCAGCGTGCCGTCGGGCAGCGCGAACGACTGCTGGCGCTGGGCTCGTTGTCCGCAGGTCTCACCCATGAGCTCAACAACCCAGCCGCGGCGGCCGTACGGGCCACCTCGTCGCTCAGGGACCGGGTCGCGCACATGCGCAACAAGCTCGGCGTCATCGCCTCGGGCCCCTACCACGGCGACGCCCTGAAGGCCCTGGTCGACCTCCAGGAGCGTACGGCCGAACGGGTCTCCAAGGCGCCGGCACTGAGCCCGCTCGAAGCGTCCGACCGGGAGGACGAACTCGCCGACTGGCTGGACGACCACGGTGTCCAGAACGGCTGGCAGATCGCGCCGGCCGTCGTGCAGGGCGGTCTCGACGTCGACTGGCTGGAGCAGATCGCGGCGGCCGTCGACGAGCAGGAAATCTTGCCGAGTGCCATCGGGTGGCTCACCTACACGGTCGAGGCCGAGTTGTTGATGTCCGAGATCGAGGACTCCACCACCCGTATCTCGCACCTCGTCGACGCCGCCAAGCAGTACTCGCAGCTGGACCGCGCGCCCTACCAGGTCGCCGATGTCCACGAACTCCTCGACAGCACGCTGCTGATGCTGTCGGGCAAGATCGGTCCACAGGTCAAGGTCGTGAAGGAGTACGACCGTTCGGTGCCGAGGATTCCGGCCTACCCGGCCGAACTGAACCAGGTGTGGACCAACCTGATCGACAACGCGGTCTTCGCCATCAAGGGCGCGGGCGGCGAAGGGACGTTGACCGTACGCACCGCTGTGGTGCACGACCGGCTGCTGGTGGAGTTCCGCGACACGGGCCCGGGAGTGCCGGCCGAGATCCGCGGCCGGATCTTCGACCCGTTCTTCACCACCAAACCGGTGGGCGAGGGCACCGGGCTGGGGCTCGACATCTCCTGGCGGATCGTCGTCAACAAGCACCACGGTGACCTGAAGGTCGAGTCCGTACCCGGCGACACCCGCTTCCAGGTGCTGCTCCCCCTCACCGCCACCGACCCCGACACCGTCCCCGACCCGGCCCAGGAGCCCTCGTGACCAAGGGCACCGGCATCGACCGCAGCGGGGGTGACGTCGGCCAGGACGTCGACTCCAGAGCGCAGGCGGTGCTCTCTGAGACAGGACACTTCGGGCGACCGAACCTCTTTGCACCTGATCAACTTCACAGACCAGAGAAATAAATTGAATGCCCGTATTGCGGCATTCTCCTCACCGAAGAGGACAGAACCATGGAACGCGACGAGTCTCCCGACGCGACGTACGCGAGAACCTGGAGCAACGGCCGCGGCGAGGTGCGGTTCTTCACCCGAGCCGACGGCTCGCGGCTGCGCTACTACACCGTGGGCACCGGCCCCGCCCTCGTTCTGATGCACACCGTGCGCGGCCAGCTCGACTACTTCCAGCGGGTGACCCCGCTGTTGTGGGACCACTACACGGTCTACGCGCTGGATCTGCCCGGGATGGGATGGTCCGACATCGTCCCCGGCGCACAGTACGAGGAGCCGCAGCTGCGGGCCGCGGTCGTCGAATTCGTCCGCGGACTGGACCTGCACGACGTCACCCTGTCGGGCGAATCACTCGGCGGCGCCCTGTCCCTGTCGGCATCCATCGACCTCAAAGACCGGGTCAGCCGGGTCGTGGCGTTCAACAGCTACGACTACCCCCAGGGCGGGGAGCGGGGAAACTGGATCGCCCGCCTCATCATCTCCAGCGTGCGGATGCCCGTGCTGGGCCCCTTCTTCGCCACCCAAGAGCCGCGGCCCGTCTTTCGCGCAATTCTGCAGGGCGGCTACGTCGACAAGACCAAGCTGCCCGAGGACTTCATCACCGAGCTGCTGAGGAGCGGCCGCCGCAAGGGCTACGACAAGGTGTCCCGAGGTATCTTCCGCAGCCTCAAGGGATTCGACCGGGCCCGCGAACGCTACCCGCGCGTGTCGGCACCCGTCACCCTCGTCTACAGCGAGAACGACTGGTCCCGGCCCGCCGAACGAGACCGAGTGGCCAACGCGCTGGCGGACGTCCACCGCATCACCGTGCCCCGCACCGGCCACTTCTCCGCCTTGGAGCGTCCCGACGAGATGGCGCGGATCCTGCTCGACGCGGCCTGACCTGACCCGGCAGCTATCGGTACCCGCCGCCCATCTCCGTCAGGACATGAGGAAGTGCCATGACTCAGGCCGTCCCCCACCTCGTCAACCGCCTTGTCATCGACACCGACGACTCCTTCGATGACGTCCGCCGGCGCTACGAATCGCTGGTACCCGCCATCGATTTCTCCGAACTCGTCGAAGTGATCGCAACAGTTGACCTCGCACGGGTGCAGGCATACACCGCCGACCGCACACCCCATTCCTTCGCCGTCTTCTGGACCCTGGACCCTATGCCGGTGATGCGGCTTTCGGGACATCAACACCGCGCCGTCACCTACATGATGGGAAACAACGTCATCGCGGAAACCATGTTCCGGCACGACCCCGGCATCATCTTGTACGCCCCGCTGCGCACCGCGATCTACGAGACCGCCTCCGGCCGCGTGCAGTTCAGCATCGACCAACCGTCGAGCAAATTCGCCGGCTTCGGCGATCCCCGGATTGCCGAGGTCGGAGCACAACTCGACGCCAAAGTCGCTGAACTGCTCCGCCTCATGACACTGCCGGTACCACCGGAGCTGATCACGGCCTGACCCTTGGCACTCCAGCGCCGTTTCGCTGTCTGACCTGGTCAGAGGCATCGTCGGGAGTGTAGTGGGCTGGTGGCCCGTCAGGGACGGTCTTGCCGGACCGCCCCTCCGATGAGAGGCATCGCCGCCGGCGCAGCCTGCTCGGGTAGGACCGCCCCATTGCTGCGGGGGTCCCCCCACAGCCGTGCGGGCCCGTTGTCCGAGCACACGGCTCAGGCGAACTGACCTGGGGCGGGGCGCCGAGTTCGGCCATGTCGCCTTCGCTGACGCCGGGCTGAATGGCACGCGGTGCAGGGGCTGGCTGCGCTGCGTGACTGGCAAGGTCCTCGGAGGCGGCCACGGGCCCGAAGCCGTCGAGCGGTTCGGGCTGCTGCCCGGCGGCATGCTCACCGAACGGCGTCGTGGCGGTGGGTGATGTACGTGAACGCCGCCTTCGCGGGCCCCGCCCTGATCGGTGCATTGCTGCTGCCGTTGTGGTGAGCGAGGGTCGACCTGCCGTACTTGACAACTTAGTACAGAACCGCTTAGGTTTCTGACTGTTCAGTACACAACGGTCCTGAGCTCACCGGACAGGCTGCGTGCACGCCTGGCGTTGCGATGCCCTCCAGGCCGACAAGGCACGGTCTGATCCTCGCGATCCTGGCGACGGCGTTCATCGACGTACTGGATCTGTACATCACGAACGACCCCAGCAAACCGGGGCCGGACTCTTCACAACAGCCCAAGACGGTCGCCGCCCGCGTCCTGTGCTTCCTGAACGGCTGCCCCCTCCAACCACCCAGAACTCGAAGGATTGACCGAACCATGACTGATCAGGAAAGGCAGGAGGCCGTGGCTGCGGCGACTCCTCCGTACGCGAGCGACGCTCTGCCCGAGGGGGCCGTCGACGCGGTGGTGATCGGCGGGGGCGCCGCGGGGCTGAACGGTGCACTGATCCTCGCCCGCTCCCGCCGCTCGGTCGTCGTGATCGACAGCGGTTCCCCGCGCAACGCGCCCGCGGAGGCCGTGCACGGCCTCATCGCCCTGGACGGCACCCCGCCGTCCGAGATCCTTCGACGGGGCCGGGAGCAGGTGCGCCAGTACGGCGGACGCGTCGTGTTCGGTGAGGTGGTCTCGGCCGAGTCCGCCGCCCCGTCGGCGGACGGGGACCTGCGGTTCACCGTCACCCTGGCCGACGGCCGCAGCGTCACCGCCCGCCGCGTCCTGGTGGCCACCGGCCTGAAGGATGTGCTGCCCGAGGTGCCCGGGCTCGCCGAGCACTGGGGACACAGTGTGGTGCACTGCCCGTACTGCCACGGCTGGGAGGTGCGCGATGAGCCCATCGGCATCCTCGCCACCGGCCCGGCATCCATCGGCCACGCGTTTCTGTTCCGTCAGCTGACCGAGGACCTGACCTACTTCACCCACGGCACCGACCTGGACGAGGACAGCCGCGCCCGCTTCGCCGCCCGCGGCATCCGTGTCATCGACACCCCGGTCACCGAGGTCGTCGACGACGAGGACGGTGCCCTTGCCGGGGTGCGCCTGGCCGACGGCCAGGTCGTGGCCCGCCGCGTCCTCGCGGTCGCCCCGCAGATGCAGGCCCGCACCCATGGCCTGGAAGGTCTGGGCCTGCCGGTGCGGGACCTGCCGACGGGCCGCACTTTCGCCTCCGGTGTCGACGGCACCACCGAGGTGCCGGGTGTGTGGGTGGCCGGCAACGTCACCGATCCGGTTGCCCAGGTCGGGGCCTCCGCAGCGGCCGGCGCGCTGGCCGGCATCGACATCAACAAGGTGCTGGCCATCGCGGACACCGATGCGGCCCTCCAGGGGATCGCCGAGGGAAGCCGACAAGGGGCCACAGCGTGATCTTGAAGCCCGGAGATCTCAGCCCGTCATCCGCTCGTCGCACGGGCAGTCAAGTGATTCCGCTCGTCCGCCCCGTCCCTCTCAGGAGCTACTGATGCCCTTCCTTGCAAATACCCCCGTGGAGAAGATGCCCGGGCCGTACGCGCGGCGCTGGTGGGCGCTGCTCGTGCTGTGCCTGAGCCTGCTGATCACGGTGATGGCGAACACGTCGCTGATCGTCGCCGCCCCCGACATGACCACCGACCTGGGCCTGAGCAGCAGTGATCTGCAGTGGGTCGTCGACAGCTACACCGTTCCGTACGCGGCGCTGATGCTGGTGCTGGGCGCGATCGGCGACAAGTACAGCCGGCGCGGCGCGCTGGTGCTGGGTCTGCTGATCTTCGCCGCCGGTTCGGTGATGGGGAGCCTGGTCGACGAGACCTCGCTGGTCATTGCGGCCCGCGCGATCATGGGTATCGGTGCCGCGGTCGTGATGCCGGCCACGCTGTCCCTGGTGGTCGCGACCTTCCCCCGGAGCGAGCGGGCCAAGGCCATCACCGCCTGGGCCGCGACCTCCGGGGTAGCCGTAGCCGTCGGCCCGCTGGTCTCCGGCTGGCTGCTCGAGGACCACGCCTGGGGCTCGACCTTCCTGATCAACGTGCCGATCGCCCTCCTCGCCGTGGTCGGCGCGCTCGCCCTGGTACCGCCGTCCAAGGCGGAGGGCATGGGCCGGATCGACTACGTCGGTGGTCTGCTGTCGATCGTCACCGTCGGCTCCCTGATCTACGCCGCCATCGAGGGCCCGCACTCCGGCTGGGGCGTCGGCCCCGTCGCCGCCGCCGTGGTCGCCGGCGTCGGTCTGGTCGCCTTCGTCGCCTGGGAGCTGCGGCACCCGCACCCGATGCTGGACGTCCGGAAGTTCGCGCTGCGGCCCTTCAGCGGCTCGATGCTCGCGGTGATGTTCTTCTTCTTCGGCATGTTCGCCGTGATCTACTACGCGACGCAGTTCCTGCAGTTCGTCCTCGGCTACGGCGCCCTGGAGACGGGTGTACGGCTGCTGCCGCTGGGCGGTGCGGTGTTCCTCGGGTCCGCGGTGACCGGGGTGCTCGCCCCGAAGCTGGGGGTGAGGGTGATGGCCGTGACCGGCATGGCCATCGGCACGGCGGGCATGTTCCTGCTCACCCAGATCGACAAGGGGTCGACGTACGGGGACTTCCTGGTGCCGCTGATGATGCTGGGCCTCGCGCTCGGACTGGCCATCTCCCCGGCGACCGACACGATCATGGGTTCCTTCCCCGAGTCCGAGCTGGGCGTCGGCGGCGGTGTCAACGACACCGCGCTGGAGCTGGGCGGGGCGCTGGGCATCGCGGTGCTGGGCTCGCTGCTGGGCACGGCCTACCGGGACGAACTGACCGACCTGGTGGGCAACCGGCTCCCGGCGGAGGCGATGGAGACCGCCAAGGACTCGGTCGGCGCCGGCCTGGCCGTCGCGGAGCGGGTCGCGCAGGATCCCTCCGTCGGGCCCCAGCAGGCCCAGGCCGCCGTGGACGCCGTCCACCAGGCATTCGCCCACGGAGTCGCCCAGACCAGCTTCATCGGCGGGATCATCATGGCCGCCGGAACCCTGATCGTCCTCGCGGTCCTGCCGGGCCGGCGCGGGTTCGCGAAGAAGAGCGCCGAGCCGGGGGCCGGGACGACGGCGAGCGAGGCGGCGACTGTGCGGGAGCACACCGGGTCCCCCCGCTAGATCGCCGGCGGGGCGTCCACCGGATCGACGGGGACGCGCCCGCCCGCCGGAGCGAGTGGCACCGCCTCCGCCGGATCACCCGCCAGGCGCGTCGGCCAGGAGCCCGGCGGCGCGAGACGCGCAGGGCGCGGGCGTGGTCCACGGTCCACGGCCACGGATACCCCTCGGGGCCGGCGCGGGGTATGCGCGGTGGAAGGCGAATCCGCTGCTCGCGCGTCCAAGGCCCATTGCCGAGCTGGAGCGATCGCCTCGGAAGCCGGCTTCACGTGTCCGTCCAGAACGCATTCTGGACGCAGGTTGGACACAAGGATCGGAAAAGACAGACAAGGGCCGAGAAGGAGTGAGGTACCGAAACCCGCCTGACCTGGGAAAACGGCCAAGATGAGCATTGATCGACAAGGGTCGCCAAGATCCTCAAAGGACTCATAATCCGTCGGCCGTGGGTTCGAGTCCCACCCGCCCCACCTCGCACACTTCGCGCAGAAACGATGTGGCCTGCGGGAACTCGAATCACGTAGATCAAGACTGCGGCACCTGGACCTGCTTCAGGGACCGCGGCTCGTCGTTTCGTCCGTTTTGTACTCGGCCGGGGGAACGTCGGGGGAAACCCGGTATGGTCCCCGGGGACCTCCTGGCATGGTGCGGCTACGCCGCGCTCTGTTCGTCGTCCTTGACGACGTGCAGACCCCGGAAGACGCGGCCGGTCTCGATCCACTTGCCCTGGGTACTGAGGGTCTCCCGTTCCTTGTCCTGCCGTGCCGTCCACTCCAGCAGGAGGGCGGGTGGGCCGGCCAGTGCCCTGATCGTGTTGACCGCCCCCGGCAGGCAGTGCTGGAGTCGGCACGTGGACAGCATCCCCGCCAACCGGCGGCTCTGGAACCGGATCAGCAGCGCCTACCAGCACGAGCACGACCCGCAAATCGGCGCCACACCCCGGCTGTGGGGCATGTACTCCATCCCCGACGCGCACCTGCACGCCCTGGGTGACGTCACCGGCAAGCGCGTCCTCGAACTCGGCTGCGGCGCCGGCCAGTGGTCCAGGGCGCTCGCCGCCGAGGGCGCCACCGTGGTCGGGCTCGACCTGTCCGAAGCCCAACTCGCCGCAGCGGCCCGGGCGATGGGAGCGGCCCGCTACCCGCTGGTGCAAGGCGCCGCGGAACAGCTCCCCTTCGCCGCCGACAGCTTCGACCTGGTGTTCTGCGACTTCGGTGGGCTCAGCTGGGCGCCCCCGCACCTGGCCGTCCCGCAGGCCGCACGCGTCTTGGGCCGAGGTGGGCGCCTGGTGTTCAACGTCGCCAGCCCATGGTTCGAAGCTTGCTACGACGAAGCCGCCGGCCGCGTGACCACGACGCTGCAGCAGAACTACTTCGGGCTGAACACCATCGCCGAAGACGACGGCGCGACCAGCTATCAGCTCACCTATGGCGATTGGGTCAAGGTCCTGCGCGGCGCGGGTCTCATCATCGACGACCTCATCGAGCCGCGGCCCGAACTCGGAGCACCCAACGGCTACAACGAAACCGACCCACCCGACTGGGCACACCGCTGGCCGGCGGAACTGCTCTGGGTAACCCACAAACCGTAAGTTCCGCCGCGCCGAGACGTGAAGGCATCCCCTCGCCGGGCAGGCCGAGCGGGGTCTGGTGCGTGCAGTTGTCGCGGCGGACGATCCTGGGGGCCGTCGGTCCCGTTCGTTTCGTTCGTTCCGCCGTCGTAGCAGGCCCTAAGCTGCCGGGTCATGGATGCGGGACTGGCTGCGCTGCTCGGCGCGGCCGTGGGGGCGCTGGGCACCGGCGGTGCCGCTCTGGCGACCGGGCTATTGGGCCGTGGACAGGCTCGGACACAGCTGCGCGCCGAGCACGTGCGGTTGCTGCGCGAGCCGCGGCGGTCTGCATATGTCGCGTTCGCCCAATGCTTCCAGGAAGTGCACGCCCTCCACTCGGAGGCGGCGAAGTCCGCGTCCGAGATGACGGCGGCTGAGGAACCGGACCGAAGCAGGCTGCTGAACGCCGCCGACGAAGCTTACGCGCGGGCCGGTGAACGGCTGCACGGCGAACTTCAGCTACGGCAGTCGGCGGTGACGGTGGAAGGGCCATCTGCCCTTACGGCGGCCGCGTTCGAGGCGGAAGGCGCACTGCTCGTTTCCCGGGGCGAGGTGTACCGCTGGATCCGGGTTCTGCGGCAAGGAACCGCCACGGAGGAACACGAACGTGCGGCAGAGGATGCGCTGTTGGCCGTGCACCATCACCTCGTGTCATTTCTCAACGAGGCGTCGGCCGCGTTGGCGGACGATGGTCTCGGCTCCTGACCGAAGGAAGCAACGTCGTGACTGAGCTGGACGTCGTCAGCCGACAGGAGAAGGGGCTGAGCTAACTCCCTGACTCCGGGGTGGCTTCACCGTCACCGATCCAGCACAGGTCATCCTGGTCTCCGTCGTCCCATGTGATGACCAACACGCCAGGGCCCTTGTCGCAGTCCATGAAGGAACTGATCGACTGGGGAGGCTCGAGCGTGACCGTGCCCTTGTACGGGTCTCCGGAACCTTTGAGGTCGGCGGTGCTGTGGCAGTCCAGCTCCAGCCTGATTCGGCCCTTGCCCTTGCCATCGAGGGAGCCGAAGCAGAGTTCACTCTCCCCGCCAAGGGAGTAGGGGTCGGGGCTGCCGACCGAGTCGGCGTCTCCGTTCTTGTCGATGATGAGGGTGTAGACGCCGTCGCTCGTGCCTACCGGCATCCAGCCACCGGCAAGGTCCTCAACACTGACGTCCCGCGGGGGAGGGCTCGGGCTGCTCGGACTCGGCGTGGCGGACGATCGTTCTCCCGACGTGGGCGTGGATGTGGCAGACGATGTGGCAGCCGCAGATCTGTTGTCGTCAACGGAACCGCCGCTGTCGGAGCAGCCGCCGATAGCCAACACGACTACGGCTGCGCCAGCGGCCAGAAGCACGGATCGTTTCATGACTCGTTTTGTAGCGGACCCGAGCGGGAGGGGTCCCGGCCACACAGCCCCAGGCGGCAGCTCGTTCACGGGACATGACCTGTTGTTGTGATGACAATCGGGCAAGCACAGCCGTCCCGGAGGAGGCCGCCTATCTGGCGGCCGCGGCCAAGCGTCTGCTCGAGGAGAAGCTGACGCTCGCGCAGACCGCGGACTGGATGACGGAGAACGCGGGACCGACGATGTCGGGGCGCTCCTGGTCGGCGATAGATACTGACTTCGGGGTGCCGTTAGTACTCCAGTCTCACTTCGCGATCTTGTCGCGGACCCAGCTGGGAACAGGGGCGGCCACCGCGTGATCATCGGGGGTTGTGTGGACTCCTGAAGATCGTGTAATGGCCGCAGGCCATAGCGTAGACCCTGCCCGCTGGCAGGCGATGTTCGACCAGGCCATGGCTCGGATCGCGGGCAAATTCAAGCGAGTTGAGCCCCGGGCCGCGGCCCGCGCCTACCTGCTCGGGCTGCTGTCGAGCGTCGAACGCAAGAACTGCTGGCAACTGGCCGAGCAGGCGGGCCATACGCGGCCTGGGCCGATGCAGCGTCTGCTGCGCTACGCCCGCTGGGACGCCGATGCTGTCCGCGACGACTTGCGCGCCTACGCCGCCGAACACCTCGGTACTGACGGCAGCGTTCTCGTTGTCGACGAGACCGGCTTCCTGAAGAAGGGCCGGTCTTCGGCAGGAGTGCAAAGACGGTACACCGGCACCGCGGGACGCATCGAAAACGCCCAGGTCGGCGTGTTCCTCGCCCTGGCCACCCGCCGGGGACGGACCCTGATCGACCGGCGCCTCTACCTCCCCGAACACTCCTGGTCCAATGACCCAGAACGCCGCACCGGGGCCGGGATACCCGAGACGGTGCAGTTCGCCACCAAGCCCCGTCTGGCCTCGGAGATGATCGCCGCTGCGCTGGACGCCGGGATCACCGCCTCCTGGGTGACCGGCGACGAAGCCTACGGGCAGGACCCCCAGCTCCGCGCCGCCCTTGAGGCACGCGGCACCGGCTACGTCCTGGCCGTCGCCTGCTCGATGCGGGTGAAGATCAACAACGGCCGTACTCCCGTCCGCGCCGATACCGTCGCCAGCCGTCTGCCCGCCACCGCCTGGCACCGTCAGAGTGCCGGAAATGGCGCGAAAGGCCCGCGATACTACGACTGGGCCTGGATCCACATCGGCACCAGCAGTCATCGGCACCTGCTCATCCGACGTAACCGGTCCACCGGCGAACTCGCCTTCTACCTGTGCTGGTCACCCACCGAAGTGCCCCTGTCCGAACTGGTCCGGGTCGCCGGTGCCCGCTGGAGCGTCGAGGAGTGCTTCCAGGCCGCCAAGAGCCAGGTCGGACTCGACCACTACCAGGTCAGGCACTGGACCTCATGGCACCGGCACATCACCCTCGCCATGCTCGCCCTGGCCTTCCTCACCGCCCTCGCCGCCGGCGCGACCCCCGACCGGCCCGCAGACACGAACCACTTCATCCGCAGCCGCGATCCGATCACGCTGACCGTCCCGGAGATCCGACACTTACTCGTCGCCGTCTTCGCCCCACCAGCCGTGACCGTGGCCAGGCTGCTGCACTGGTCCAACTGGCGCCGACGCCACCAGGCGGCAGCCCGACGCAGCCACTACCGACGACGAAGTGCCGGCGAACCGCGGGATAGCTCACCAAATCGCCGGAGTACTAATTCCTGATAGGCGCTCACCTGAGGCCCGCACGACGGAGGGGTGCCAGCCAGCTCGGGAAGGGGGCTCGAATGGTGGTGGGGCAATGCGCGCGTCGTGAGGTAGGCCGACGCCGGTCAGACCTGGGTGTGGAGGGGGTGCGAGTCGTAGGTGATCGCGTCGGTGAGTGCCTGGGGCAGGTCGAAGGGGTGGCCGGTGGTCTCGGCGTAGGCGCGGTGCAGGTTGAGGACGATGCGTTCCGCGTCGGGCAGGACGGGGCCACGTACGTACGGCGGGGCCGGAGCCGTGGGTCACGAGGGGGCGATCATGCCGGCCGAGAGGTCGATGTCCGCGCCGCAGAGTCCGGGCATGGCGAGCATCGCCACCAGGGCCTTCGCCACTTCGTCCTCCTCCACCAGTCTGCCCAGGGCCGCCCGGGACGCGAACGCCCGCTCGGCCTCTTCCGGTGTGCTGCCCGTCAGTTCGGCCTCCAGCCGGAAGTTGCGGTCCATGCGCGGGCCGCGCACCGGGCCGGGAGAGAGGGAGTTTACGGCGACACCGTGGGGTCCGACCTCAGCGGCGAGGGTGCGGGTCAGGCCCAGCAGGGCCATCTTGGAGGCCGTGTAGGGGGTGCGGTTGAGGAGGGGGCGTTTGCCGCTGACCGAGGCGATGTTGACGATGTCACCGCGGCCGGCCCCGATCATCGAGGGAAGGAAGGCCCGGCACATCAGGTAGACGCCGCGTACGTTCGCGGAGAAAACCCCGTCCCACTCGTCGGGTTCGACCTCGGTGAGAGGCTTCACCGGGCCCGCGACGCCCGCGTTGTTGACCAGGACGGAGATGTCCTCGTCGGCGAGCGTGTCGGTGAGTGCCGTGACCGACGCCGGGTCCGACACGTCGCACACCGCGGTGCGGGCCGTGCCACCCTCCATGGCCACACGGCGAGCCGCACCGGAGAGGGCCTGCGCGTTGCGGCCGACGAGGATCACCCGGGCCCCGGCCTGTGCGAGGGCGAGGGAGAAGGCCCGCCCGAGCGGGCCCCCTCCGCCGGTGACCAGTGCCGTACGGTCCCGCAGGGGCAGGGTGGTCATGCCCGCACCGCCCAGGGCAGTTCGTCTCCCGCGGCCTTGGCGGCCCGTACGTCGCCGGACCGGGCGTGTCCCTCGAACAGCTCGATCCGGGCGGCCCGGCCGCAGAGCCGGCCCAGCAGGGCCTGCGACTCGGTGTCCGTGACCTCCTGGTAGGTCACCGTCTTGAGGTACTTGCCGACCCACAGACCGCCGGTGTAGCGGGCGGCGCCGCGCGTGGGCAGCACGTGGTTGGTGCCGATGACCTTGTCGCCGAAGGACACGCAGGTGCCCTCGCCGAGGAACAGCGCACCGTACTGGGTCATTCGCTCCAGTGCCTCGCGCGGGTCGGCGGTGAGCACCTCCACGTGCTCGTAGGCGAACTCGTCGGCCAGCGTGTACAGCTCGTCCACGGAGTCCACCACGATCACCTGGCCGTGGTCCCGCCACGCCGGCTGCGCGAAGTCCTTCGTCGGCATGCCGGGCAGCAGCCGCTCCACCTCGGCGATGGTCCGCTCGCCCACCTCGCGGGAGGTGGTGATCAGCACGGCGGGGGAGTCGGGGCCGTGCTCGGCCTGGGAGAGCAGGTCGACGGCGCAGACGAACGGGTCGGCATCGGCGTCGGCCAGCACCAGGATCTCGGTGGGGCCGGCGAACAGGTCGATGCCGATCTCGCCGAACAGCTGCCGCTTGGCCTCGGCGACGTACGCGTTGCCCGGCCCGGCGATCAGGTCCACCGGTCGCATGGTGTCGGTACCGGCGGCCATCGCGGCGACGGCCTGGACACCGCCGAGCAGCCAGATCTCGTCGGCGCCCGCCAGGTGCGCGGCGGCGACGGTCGCGGCGGGGACCTCGCCGCGGATCGGCGGGGTGCAGGCGACGACCCGGGGCACGCCCGCGACCTTCGCCGTGACGATGGTCATGTGGGCGGAGGCGGTCAGCGGGTAGCGGCCGCCGGGGATGTAGGCGCCCGCGGCCTGGACGGGGATGTGCTTCTGGCCGAGCTTCACGCCGGGCAGGGTCTCCACCTCGAACTCGCCCAGGGAGTCGAGTTGGTGGCGGGCGAACGTGCGCACCTGCTCCTGCACGAAGTGGATGTCCTCGATGACCTGGGCGGGCACCGAGGAGACGATCTCCTCGATCTGCTCCGGTGACAGCCGGAAGGACTCCGGGCTCCATCCGTCGAACTTCTCGGAGTACTCGCGCACTGCCGTGTCGCCGCGTTCGCGGATGTCCGCGATGACGTCGGTGACCGTGGCGCGCACGGCGTTCAGGTCGACGGCGACCTGTTCCTTGGAAACGGCGGTCTTCAGGAATGTCTTCGCCACGGTGGCGCCTTTCTCGGATGCTTCGGGGGCGTTTGGCCAGAGGGGGCGGCGGGTGCTGATCATGTCCCGGTCACACGGGCGGGGCCTCGAACAGCACGTCGGGGTCGTTGAACTGTTCCTTGGCCACCGACTCGCTCATCGGGTCGGCGGTGCCCCACTGGTCCTGCGTCTGCGGATCGTCCACGTCGTGCCGTCCGGGGTGCCACAGGTCCTCCTCCAGGACGGCGAGTTCCGTGGTGTACTCGACGGTGTTGCCGTGCGGGTCGTGGAAGTAGGCGAAGGTGTTGTCGCCCGCCAGGTGGCGGCCGGGCCCCCAGGTCAGCCGTGTCCCGGCGCGCAGCGCCCGTCCGGTGCTGCGCATGTACTCCTCCACTCCGCGCATCTCGAACGACGCGTGGTGCAGGGAGACATGGGGGCCGCGCGCGATGGCGAAGGAGTGGTGCAGCGGGTTGCACCGCATGAAATACATGAGGTCACCCATGTGCTGCGAGAACAGGGTGTCGGAGAGCCGGAAGCCCAGGTGCCGGGCGTAGAAGTCTCGAAGTCCCGCCGGATCGGTGGAGTTCACCACGCAGTGCGAGAGCCGGACCGGGACCGCCTCCCTCTCCTCGATCTTGCGGTGGACCCTGTTCTCCACGTCCGCGGAGACCTCGACGACCCTGCCGTCGGGGTCGAAGAACCGAAAGCCGTAGCCGCCTCCCGGTGTGTCCATGGCGCCCGGTTCGCTGACCAGCGGGACGTCCGCGGTGCCCAGCCGCGCGGCCAGCTCGTCGACATCGGCCACCGACGCGGCACCGAAGGCGACCAGATCCATGCGCTTGCGCTGGTCCTTGCGGATGCGGACGACGTACTGCTCGGGGCTGCCCTCGGCCGCGAAGAACGCGATGCCGCTGTCGCCTGCGATCTCGGTCAGTCCCCACACCTCGGAGTAGAAGGTGCGCTGCTGGTCGAAGTCGGGCACGGCCAGGTCGAAGTGACGCAGATGGGTGATGGGCTGGAAGGCGTCGGAAGAGGTCGAGGTCATCGGATGCTCCTGACGGTGTTGCGCTGGTGGCCGAGGCCGGTGACCTCGGCCTCAAGGACGTCGCCGGGCGACAGGAACACGCCCCAGTGGGCGCCGTTGCCGGCGGGTGAGCCGGTGAGCAGCAGGTCACCGGGGCGCAGTGTGCTGGTGGTCGAGGCGTACGCGATGAGCCGGGGAATGTCGAAGATCATGTCCTTCGTCGACTCGTCCTGGCGTACGACCCCGTTGTGGCGCAGGGTGATCCGCAGGTCGGACGGGTCGCCGACGAAGGCGGCCGGCACCAGGAACGGCCCGGTCGGCAGGAAGGTGTCGGCGTTCTTGGCGGTGAACCAGTCGGTGCCGATGGCCTTCAGATCCGGGCGGTAGAGCCGGTCACGGGTCGTGATGTCGTTGCAGATCGTGTACCCGGCGACGTACGACCACGCGTCCTCCGGAGCGATGTCCCGCCCTTCCCGGCCGATGACGAGTGCGAGCTCCAGCTCCCAGTCGTGCTGCTCGCCGAGCTCCGGCAACACCACCTCGTCGTAGGGGCCGCAGATCGCGCGCGGCGAGCCGAGGAAGATGTACGGCACGCCGTTGCGGGCGCGTTCATCCATCATCTTCTCGGCGTCGGCCCGCGCCTCCTCCGGGGTGGCCCCGTGCACGCTCTCCTTCTCGGCCGCGACCAGATCCACCACGTGACGCCGGTAGTTGGCACCTGACTGGAGGATCTGGCCGGGCTCGATCGGGGCGTGCACGCGCAGGTCGGCCAGGTCGTGCCAGGCGCCGTCCGATGTGTGCGGTTGCTCGGCGAGAGCGGCCAGCCGCGGCAGCACCCCGTCCCAGTCCTCGATCAGCGCACGCACCGACGCCGTCACGTGCGACAGATCGCGCACCCGGGTGGCGGTGACCAGTCCCGGGAACGGATCGCCGCCCTCGCGGCTGAAGGTGCCGAGCGCGAACGGCCCGGCGTGCAGGGGTAGACGATCAGGCACGAGCGACTCCTCGTCCATGGATGACAGGGGAACTGACAGGAAACGGGACGCGGACAGGGCATCCACCCAGAACGCTAGGCAGCAGCGCGGGCCCGGCGGAAATGGTCATCGGCGATGCCAGCCATCACGTTCGGCCACTACGGCCCGTCACCCCAGATCGCGCCTGGTTCCCGGCTGGTCCATCGCCGTAGGGGATGGATGACGTGCTGATTCGCGATGCCCGAATCCGTTGACCGCGCGGTAGCCGCTCACGGAGGGTCATGCAACGCAGACCCGACGGAGGGCGTCGGGTGTGCTGGACCGTCGCACCCGGAACGTCAGGAGAATCTGGTGATCGTCGAGCACGCGGAGCTGACCGTGTCGGCCGGCCAGGAGCAGCAGTTCGAGGCGGCCTTCGCCGAGGGACGCAAGGTTCTGGCCGAGGCCGACGGCTTCCGCTGGGCCGAGTTGCTGCGCTGCGAGGAGCGGCCGCAGACCTACCTGCTGCTCGTCGGCTGGGACAGCGTCGAGGCGCACACCGTCGGTTTCCGCAGCTCCGAGCGGTTCCAGCGCTGGCGTTCCCTGGTGGGCCCGTACTTCGACAAGGCCCCGATCGTCGAGCACTACCACGAACTCGGGGCCCGCTTCACCGGCTGACGGACCGGCCTTCCCATACCTCTCATCTCACACGGCAAGGAATGCCCATGGCAGTGGACAAGGTGCTCGTCGTCGGCGGCGGCATCACCGGAAGCGTGCTGTCGCTCGCGCTGACGCAGCGAGGCGTCGACGTCGACCTGGTCGAGATCTCACCTCGATGGTTCGGTGTCGGCCACGGCATCACCCTCCAGGGCAACGCGCTGAAGGCGCTGCGCTCGGTGGGCGTCCTGGACAAGGTGCTCGCCCGGGCGGTGCCCTTCGACGGTCTGCGACTGCGCCAGGCGGACGGCGAGCTGATCACCGATCTCGCGGTCGCCCACACCGGCGGACCCGACCTTCCCGCGACGGCCGGCGCGCTCCGCTCCGACCTCCAGAACGCCCTGTGCGACGCGGTGTACGCCCAAGGGGTGCACGTCCGGCTGGGCCTCACCGTCGAGCGGTTGGAACAGTCGACCAGCCGTATTGAGGTGACCTTCACCGACGGCACCACGGGGAGCTACGACCTGGTCGTCGGCGCGGACGGCATCAAGTCGCACATGCGCTCCCTGATCGGCATCACCGTCGAGCCGCGCCCGGTCGGCATGTCCATCTTCCGGGTGGTCGCCGACCGCCCGGCCGAGATGGACGGCCCCGAGGTCTACTACGGCGGCCCCCGCTACAAGGCCGGCTACAGCCCCATCTCCCCGGACAAGTGCTACGCCTACCTGCTGGACGAGAACCTTGACGCCTCTCTGGTGGGTCCGTCCGCCCCGGTGTCCCTGCTGCGTGAACGCGGCGAGGGATACGGCGGCACCTGGGGCAGGCTCATCGCCGCGCTGCCCGACGACACGGCGGTCGACTACCGTTGGATCGAGACCGTGATGATCGACGAACCGTGGTACCGGGGGCGGACGATCGTGATCGGTGACGCGGCACACGCGTGCCCGCCCCTGGTCGCGCAGGGCGCGGCGATGTGCGCCGAGGACGCGGTGGTCCTCGCGGAGCTGGTCGTCGGTGACGACCCGGTCGAGATCGCGCTCAAGGCGTTCATGGCACGGCGGATGCCCCGTGTGCGGCTGGTGCTGGAGAACTCCCTGAAGCTGGCCGAGTGGGAGATCGACCCGGAGACGCCGGGGGCCCACCCCGCCCGGCTGATGACCGAGACCCTCGACGCGCTGCGGGCCCCGGCATGATCACGCCTGTCGTGGACTTCCACGGCCACTTGGCCGTCCCCGCGGCGGACGAGCTGTGCGCCGGTACGGACGGACTCGCGGCCGAGTTCGCAGCCGAGCAGCGGGCGCACGCGCCCGAGTCGCTGGCGGCCAACCGCGCCCAGTTGTCCCGGCTGCGGCCCAAGCTGACCGACGTACGGACAAGGCTGGCGGACCTCGACGCGATGGGCGTCGACATCCAGGTGGTCGGGCCGATGCCCATGCACCACTACTGGGCCGGCGAGGACCTCGCGCAGCGCCTGGCCCGTACGACCAATGAGGCGGTCGCCGCGCACTGCGCGCAGGCACCGGAGCGGCTGTGCGGCCTGGGCACCGTGCCGCTGCAGCACCCGCACCTCGCGGTGGAGCTGCTTCAGGAGGCGGTAACCGGACTTGGGCTGTACGGGATCAGCGTCTCCACCTCCGTCGACGGCCGCGAGCTGGCCGACCCCGCCCACGACCCGGTGTGGGCCAAGGCCGAGGAGCTGGGCGCGGTGGTGTTCGTCCACCCGTGGGGCTGTTCCCTCGGGGAACGGCTCGCCGTCCACTACCTCGGCAACACGGTCGGCCAGCCCGTGGAGACCACCGTCGCGCTGTCCCGGCTGATCTTCGGCGGCACACTCGACCGCTTCCCGGGGCTGAAGCTGGTCGCCGCGCACGGCGGCGGCTACCTGCCCACGTACATCGGCCGGTCCGACCACGCCTGGCAGGTACGCCAGGACGCGCGGGGCTGCGCCCACCCGCCGAGCACCTACCTGCGGCGCATGTGGTTCGACGCCTTGGTCTACACGCCCCGGGGACTGCGCCACCTGGTCGAGGAGGCCGGTGCGGACCGTGTCGTTCTCGGCACCGACCATCCCTTCGACATGGGCGTCGAGGACCCGGTGGCGCGCCTGGACGCCGCAGGGCTGGACCCGGGGGCCCGAGCCGCGATCGCCGGCGGCAACGCGATGGACCTGCTGGGGACGGTCCGGCGGGCACCCACCCCCACCCACCACTGAGCACGGGAGAGACACACGATGCGTTTCGCGACATACGAGCACGAAGGCGCCGAGCGCGCGGGTGTCGTCCGGGATGGGGTGATCCACCCGCTGCCGGACGGCACCACGGTGCTGTCGCTCCTGGAGAACGGGACGTTGCGGGAGGCGGGCGAGCGGGCCCTGGCCGGGGACGGCGGTCCGCGGGTCGAGGACGTCCGGTTGCTGCCTCCGCTGAAGCCGCCGTCGATCCGTGACTTCGTGGGCTTCGAGGCGCACATCGAGGGCGTCTCGAAGGCCCTGGACGGTCTGGAGCACATCCCAGAGGAGTGGTATCGGGCGCCGAACTTCTACTTCACCAACCCGCACGCCGCCTACGGCGCCCACGACGAGGTGCCGGTCCCGGCCGGGTGCTCGGTGCTCGACTGCGAGCTGGAGGTGGCCGCCGTGATCGGCCGGCCCGGGCGGGACCTCACGCCCGAGCAGGCCGGGGACCACATCGTCGGCTACCTGGTGTTCAACGACTGGTCCGCCCGTGACCTGCAGAAACCGGAGAAGAACCTCGGGCTGGGTTTCTCCAAGGGCAAGGACTTCGCCAACACCCTCGGCCCGTTCCTGGTGACCGCGGACGAGGTGGAGGACCGCAGGGACCCCGACGGGTTCCTCGACCTGGAGATGACCGTCACCGTCAACGGCGACCTCATCGGCCGTGACACCCTCGCCAACTGCTCGTGGACCTTCGAGGAGATGATCGCCTACGCCAGCCGCGACACCTGGGTGCGCCCGGGAGACCTGCTGGGCTCGGGCACCTGTGGCTGGGGCGCCCTGGCGGAGCACTGGGGCCGCAACGGCGAGCGGACCCCGCCCCCGCTCACCCCGGGTGACGTGGTGACGCTGACCGTGGAACGGCTCGGCAGCGTGTCCAACCGGATCGTGCCGGGCCGCCAGGACGTCTACCTGCCTCGGGCCCGCAGGCGCGGGCGTACCCCGCGGCCCTGAGCGCGGGAACCGTAGAACCGCACGTCCACGGGCTGCTGCGGCGGACCGCACCAGCACCACGGGTGGCGTCGCGGCTGTCATCCGTGGCACCGATGGCTGGTATGGATCTCGGTGACGGCCGCACGCCACCCCTTCCGTGTCTGATTGCTCCCGGTTAAGCTCACCGCCCTGGTTAATCCCGCGTTTCGGCGCTCGTTCGGCGACGTTGCCGGAAGGGGACTCGGATGGGGCTCGGAACGATCGATCTCAACCTGCTGGTGGCGCTCGAAGCGCTGTTGCAGCAGAAGAACGTCACCCGGGCGGGTGAACGTCTGAACACCAGCCAGTCCGCGATGAGCGGCTCGCTGGCGCGGCTGCGCCGACACTTCGACGACGACCTGCTGGTGCGGGTGGGCCGGGAGTACGAGCTGACGCCGCTCGCGGAGCGCCTCCTGCCCGTCGTACAGGCGTCCCTGCAGAAGGCCGAGGAGGCCCTGTCCCTGACTCGTCGGTTCGATCCAGCCACCAGCGACCAACGGTTCTCCGCCGTCATGTCCGACTACATGATGACGGTGATGGTGGAGCCGCTCCTGCGGGTCATCGGGCAGGAAGCGCCGGGCGTGCGCATCGACTTCCACCCCACGCCCGGACAGCTGGCGAGCGAGACGCATCTGGCCTGTCACGACCTGCTGATCGCGCCGCTCGGCTACGGGGTGCCCGGGGTCAACGAGGCTGTGCTGCGCGACCGCTTCGTGTGCATCGTCGACCCGGACAACCCACGGCTGGTGGACGGACGGCTGAGCCTTCGGGACCTGGCGGAGATGCCGCACGCCGCGGCCGGATTCGCCAAGAACCTCACCCCGTCGGACCGTCAGCTGGAGATGCTCGGGATCACTCCGAGGATCCAGGTCAGCACCCCGGGTTTCAGTGTCCTGCCGTTCGTGGTGAGTGGCACCGATCTGGTCGCGATGGTGCCGGAGCGGCTGGCCCGCCGGTACGCAGGCTTCGCGCACTGTGCCGTCGTACCGGCGCCGTTCCCCGACGAGCTGCCGCTGGTCGAGGCAATGTACTGGCATCACAAGCGCCATACGGACCCTGGGCACACGTGGCTGCGCGGCGTGGTCCGTCGCGTCGGCGCGGAACTGGCCGAACCCGGCATGCCGGCTCCCGCCGCCGGGGCATCGGCGAGCGGCGCTGCCGCCGTTCAAGCCATGGCGGCTCCGGATGCCAGCCATCGGCAACAACCGTTTCCGCATCTCGTCTCCGCTTCCTAGCGTGAGTCCCGTGCCGGGTACGGCCGAGTGCCCGGACGGGACACAGGCGGGAAACAGGAGGAAGCCGTGAGTCGAAGGCGTCTGGAAGGCCGAAGCGTTGTCGTCACCGGTGCCGCCCGGGGCCAGGGTGCCGCCGAGGCAGAGGCCGCGGCCCGCGAGGGCGCCACCGTCTTCGCCACCGACGTCCTCGGCGAGGACGGCGAGGCCCTCGCCGCCTCCCTGACCGCCCAGGGCCTGGACGTCAGCTACCGGCACCTCGACGTCTCCTCACCCGACGACTGGGCCGCTCTCGCCGACTGGCTGGAGGCACTCGGCCGTCCCCTGCACGGCCTGGTCAACAACGCCGGCGTGCCGGTACGCGCGCGGCTCGGCGAGGTCGACGTCGCCGACTGGAACAGGGCCTTCGCGGTCAACACCACCGGCGCACTGCTGGGCATGCAGGCCATGGCCCCACTGATGCGCGAAGGAGGCTCGATCGTCAACGTCGGTTCGGTCGCCGGACTCGTCGCGCACCACGCGGTCGCCTACACCGCCAGCAAGTGGGCACTGCGCGGACTGTCGAAGGTCGCGGCGCTGGAGCTGGCTCCCCGGGGGATCCGTACGAACATCATCCACCCCGGATACATCGACACACCGATCATGGCCAACGCCAACCCCGTGTTCGTGAAGGCGCATCTGTCGATGACGCCCATGAACCGGGCCGGGGTCCCCGAGGAGGTGGCACCGCTGGTGGTGTACCTCCTCTCCGATGAGTCGGCGTACGTCAACGGCGCCGAGATCACCGTCGACGGGGGATTCTCGGCACACGGCGGCACCAAGGCGTTCACCGACGCGCTCGACGCCGTGTAAAGCCCTCCGCTTTTTCCGCCTCTGACGCCCTGCGGTGTTTTCCGCACCGGACGGCGGGCTGCGCTGTGCCCTTTTCCGGCAGCGCGCCGATTCATTCACCACGCTGATTTCATTCGTTCGCTGAAAGGTGAGCTGTATGAGCTGGATCTCTCGCCGGGTCGTCACCGGTCACGACGACAACGGAAAATCGGTGTTCCTCTCGGACGGACCGCCGCCCGTGGTGCGGACCGCACCGGACGGCGCGGTCTTCCACGAGCTGTGGAACACCCGCGAAACGCCGGCCCGTATAGACCCTGACGAACCGGAGCCGACGCAGATCTCCCTGACCGTGCCGCCCGACCCGAACGGGACGAAGATCAGGATCAACGAGTTCCCACCGGGGGCCGTGTCACCGATGCACCGTACGCAGACCGTCGACTACGGCATCGTGCTGCAGGGGGAGGTCGTCCTGGTGCTCGACGACACGGAGACCGTGCTGCGGCCAGGGGACGTGGTCGTACAGCGGGGCACCGATCACCGCTGGGAGAACCGCTCCCAAGCGGTTGCCCACATGGCGTTCGTGCTTGTCGACGGCGAATTCTCCGGCCAGCTCAGGAAGCGGCTTCCCGAAGGAGTCATGGAAAGCCTGCTAACGGATCCGAATCACCCCTGACATCGCTGTCGAGGCAGCCGCGGATCAGCAGGAGCGCATGCATCATGTTCCGCGATGACATTCATGCTGATTCGCAATTTCCCTTGCAGCCGCCCACTGTGTTCAATTCCAGCAACCACCGGCTCCGGAATGGCAATGCTGCCGCCACCGCTCCCCAAGGAGAACCGTGTCAGAACAAAGGCGTTCACTTCCAAGACTTGCCCTCCCCCTGATCGTCGCGGCGATCACCGCCATCACCGCCGCCTGCGGCGCCTCCCAAAGCACCTCGGCCGGCGGGTCCTCCGACTCCGGGACCTCGAAGGAGGCGCGCGCCGCCCTGGAGACGGCCTTCAAGGGCGCCACCGGCGACTTGCCGGAGGTCACCGCGAAGCCGAAGGCAGGGGTGAACCTGTGGGTCATCTCCTGCGGCCAGCAGCAGCCCGGATGTGTGGAGCCCAGCGTGGCCGCCATGGCGGCCGGCAAGGCCGCAGGCTGGAAGACCAAGCTCTGTGACGGCAAGCTCAACCCCGGCGGCTGGGGGGCGTGCATCCGGCAGGCGATCAGCGCCAAGGCCGACGTGATCGTGCCCGTGGGCGTCGACTGCCCGGCCGTCCAGGGCCCCCTCGGCGAGGCCAAGAAGGCCAAAATCATCACCATCGGCAACGGCGGCATGGACTGCGACGTAGCCGGCGGCAAGAAGCTGTACTCCGCGGTCACCACCCCCCTCAAGAGCATGACCCTCGCGGACTACCGCGCTCGGATGGGCGCGTTCCAGGCCGACTACGTCATCGGCAAGACCAACGGCAAGGCGAAGGTGCTCCTGGTCAACTTCACCGACCCGATCTGGGGCCCGATGATCACCAAGGGCTTCCGTGACGAGCTCAAGAAGTGCGCCGGCTGCGAGGTCGTCAAGCAGCTCGACGTCGGCAACCAGGACCTCGTCAACAACACGCTCGGCTCCAAGTTCTCCTCCGCCCTCCTCGGGGCGCCAACCGTGAACGCGGTCGCCTTCCCGATCGACGGCTGGCTGCAGGCGGGCATCGGCCAGGCCATATCCTCCTCCGGACGGAGTGCCCAGCTCACGGTGGTCGGCAACTTCGGCAACGCGGCCAACGCCGACGTCATCCGCAGCGACGGCGCGCAGGACGGCGACGTCGGCTACTCCGCGAAGCAGCTGTCGTGGGCCGCCATCGACGACGCCGTCCGGCTGCTGGCGGGCCAGAAGCCCGCGGAGTCGGCGGGCGTCGGCCTCGTCGGCATCGACGCCGACCACAACCTGCCCAAGAAGGGCAGCTCCTACGAGCCGCCCGTCGACTACGTCAAGCACTACACCACCGGGTGGGGGAAGTAGTGAGCCGCCCGTCCGGCACGGCACTGCGGATCACCGGGCTGACGAAGCAGTTCGGCGGTACCACGGTGCTCCACGGCACGGACCTTCGGGTCCGTGCCGGCACCGTCCACGCGCTGCTCGGCGGCAACGGCTCCGGCAAGTCCACCACCATCAAGATCCTGGCCGGCGCCCACAGCGCCGACGGCGGCACGATCGAGGTCGGTGAGCAGAGCTGGGAGGCCCGGCACTTCTCGGCCGCCACCGCGCAGGCGGCCGGGCTCCGCTTCGTCCACCAGGACCTCGGGGTCTTCGACGACCTCACCGTGGCGGAGAACATCGCGCTCGCCTCCGGCTGGCCCACCCGGGCGGGCGCCCGGATCAGCTGGCGGGCACTGCACGACCGGGTCGCCCAACTGCTGGAGCGGTTCGAGATCGACGCCGACCCCCGCGCCCCGCTCGGCACCCTGCGCCCGGCCGCCCGCACCATGGTCGCCATTGCCCGGGCACTGCAGGAGACCGACCGGGACGACCTCGTCCTGGTCCTCGACGAACCCACGGCGAGCCTGCCCGAGCACGAGGCGAGCTTCCTTCTGGAGTCCGTACGCCGGCGTGCCGACCAGGGGCAGACGGTGATCCTCGTCAGCCACCGCCTCAGCGAGGTCATCGCCGTCACCGACGACTACACCGTGCTGCGGGACGGCCGGGTAGCCGGCACCCTCGTGGACCACCGCCCCACGGAGTCCGAACTGGTGGAGCTCATCGCCGGGCGCGCACTGGACGAGGCCGTGCGTCCGACCGTGAGCACGAGCCGGCCCCACCCGGTGCTCACCGTCACCGACCTGACCGGCGGCCCGCTCAGTGGCGTCGACCTCAAGGTCGGCGCAGGTGAGATCGTCGGCGTCGCGGGCCTCCTCGGCTCCGGCCGCACCTCGCTGCTGCGCACCCTCTTCGGCGCCCACCGGCCGACCGGCGGCACCATCGAACTCGACGGCGCCAGGGTGTCCTTCACCGGCCCCGGCGATGCGATGCGCGCCCGCGTCGCCTACGTCCCCGAAGACCGCGGCGCTGACGCCGCGTTCCCGGACCTCCCGCTGCGGGCCAACCTCTCGATGTCGGTACTGAGCCACTACTGGCGGCGCTGGCGCCTGGACCAAGGGGCCGAACGCAGCGACAGCCAGGACCTCGTGAGCCGCTACGGCGTGAAGGCACCTTCCGTCGAGGCGGCGTTCAGCACCCTGTCCGGCGGCAACCAGCAGAAGGCCGTACTGGGCCGCTGGCTGCGCCGCGACCCCCAGCTGCTGCTCCTCGACGAGCCCACCCAGGGCGTGGACGTGATGTCCCGCGCCGACATCTACACGGTGGTCCGCCGCACCGCTGCCACTGGGTGCGCGGTCCTGGTCGCCTCCTCCGACCTGGAGGAACTGGCAGCCCTGTGCGACCGGGTCCTCGTGCTGCACCAAGGCCGCGTCGTCACCGAGGCCGACGGCGAAGGGCTCAGTGCCGACCGCCTCGTCCACCTCGTCCAGCGTTCACCGTCCCTCACCTCCGGAGCCAGGACATGACCATGAGCGGTGTCACCTCTTCCGCATCCTCGCCCCCGACGCCCCCGTCGCCGGCGAAATCCGAGACGTCCGAGGAGACGGAACCCACCCGGCGCACCCGGCGGCCCGCCCTGTCTCCGGGCCGGCTCGCCGAGCGGTACACCCTTCCCGCCCTGGCCATCGCCGTGGCGGTGTTCTTCAGCCTCTACCCGCCGAGTGCCGCGGTCTTCCCGACCTCCGCCAACCTCAGCGTGGTGACCGGCAACCAGTCGGTCATCGCCCTGCTGGCACTGGCCGCCCTCGCGCCGCTGGCCGCCGGCTACTTCGACTTCTCCCTCGGGGCGAACGCCGCGACCAGCTCCCTGGTGTGCGCGGCGCTCATGGCCCGCCACGGCGTGGGCGTCGTGCCAGCGATACTCGCCGCGGTGGCGACGGGCGTGCTCATCGGACTGGTCAACGGCATCATGGTGGCCCGGTTCCAGATGAGCTCGTTCATCACCACCCTGGGCAGCGCCACTCTCCTCGGCGGGGTCATCCAGTGGTACTCGGGCGGCCAGACCATCAGCGCGGGCGTCTCGCCCGCCCTGCTCGACTTCGGCTCCCAGCAGTGGCTGGGTCTACCCCGCGTGGTGTCCGTCGTCGTCGTTCTCGGTGCCCTGATGTGGTATCTGCTGGGCCACACTCCATACGGGCGGGCCCTGTACGCCATGGGATCCAACCCCAGAGCGGCGAACCTGGTCGGCATCCGCGTCCGGCGCAACCTGCTGCTGACCTTTGTCATCGCCGGAGCGCTCGCGGGGATCGCCGGCGTCCTGCAAACCGCCCGTGTCGGCGGAGCCACCGCGGACAGCGGCACCAGCCTGCTCTTCCCCGCTTTGGCCGCGGTGTTCCTGGGCGCGACCGCGATCGAGCCGGGCCGGTTCAACGTGCTCGGCACGATGATCGGCGTGGTGTTCGTCTCCGAGACCGTCAGCGGCCTCACGTTGGCCGGTGCCAGCGACTGGGTCGACCCGGTCTTCAACGGCGCCGCGCTCCTGCTGGCCGTGGGCCTGTCCACCTACTTCGGCCGCAGGCGGGCCGCCGGAGCCGCCGGCTAGCGAGGTGGCTCCGGCTGGCCGGCTACGGAGGGCGTCAGCGGCGGTGCCAGGGCAGAGCCGCCGGGTAGGCGTCCTCCTCGTCGGCCTGCTTGAGAGAACCGATGACGGTGGCATTGATGGCCGCCAACTGCTCAACCTGTTGGGGGCTGAGCGCGGCGGACGGCGGCGACATGGCCCGGGGCCGCGCCGGTCAGCAACGCCATGCCTTCCTCGGTGAGTTCGACCAGCTGACCGCGCCGTTCGGCCGGGTCGTCCCGGCGCCGTACGTAGCCGGCGTGCTCCAGGCGGATCACCGCGTGCGTAAGGCGACTGCGCGTGAATTTGAGCTGCTCGGCGAGCACGGACATCCCCAGCGTGCGGTCGGGGCGTGCGGAGAGGTGCCCCAGGAGACTGTAATCCGCATGCGTCACGCCGGCGTCGCGGCCGTAGCTGCTGATCGAGGTAGTCGCTCAGCAGCGTCGAGCAGTCGATGAAGTCGATCCGGGCTCGCATCTCTGCTCGAAGATCCTCAAGGAGTGCACGCTCCCGCTCATCGGCGAACGATGCGTCCACCGCATCACAACCGACCTCGGAGTCCTCGATGTCACCGCCGACGGCCTCGTCCTGGTCGAGACCGCACCCGGCATCACCCCCGACGACATCCAGGCCCGAACCGACGCACCCTCACCTGGACCACATCCGCTCCGCCACCTGAACTCGCGCCAGGCCGTCGATCTTCCGCTCACAGGAGAACCCGTATGCGGGCCGCCCTCTGTCAGCAGATGTCCTCAGACCGATCACCAGGCTCTACGTGAAGGGCATGGGCACAGAGAAGGACCTTCAAGGATCTCCTGACGACCACCGGCGATTACACCAACATCGATGAGCGGCGCATCGAGCGACCAACTGGTCCACGGGCCACTTCCCACCCGCCCTCGGTCACAACGGGCGCGGGCCTCCGCTGACGCTGGGGTGAGGACGGTTCGCGGTGGCTGGAGCCGCTCTTCGAAGTGGGCAGGCCCGTCGCGGGCAGCCCGAGCAGGTAGGCGCGGGCCGCGGCCCGGGGCTCAACTCGCCTGAATTTGCCCGCGATCCGAGCCATGGCCTGGTCGAACATCGCCTGCCAGCGGGCAGGGTCTACGCTATGGCCTGCGCCATTACACGATCTTCAGGAGTCCACACAACCCCCGATGATCACGCGGTGGCCGCCCCTGTTCCCAGCTGGGTCCGCGACAAGATCGCGAAGTGAGACTGGAGTATTAGAGGTCAATCGGCGTGATTCACCAGCCCGTTCCTCATCGCCGGTCTACGGTACGGACACGCCGCGCTGCCCACCGCGGTCACATGATGATCGACTCACGACTCAAAGCCGTCTACGACGGTAGGACCAAGGTCGACCCTGAACAACAAGCGCTGACCGACCAGTTCGCCGTCTCCCTGGGCTCCAGGGGAGTCGATGGCGTGCTGGACGGCGCGTGCACGCTCATCTACATGTTCATGCAGTGGCTGAGGATGGCCTACGAGGACCACGACAAGGACGTCATCGAGTACGTGGTGCCCAACCTCGTGGCCGCGATGCGCATGATGCCCAAGAGCGTCCGCCCCGAGGCCATCCCCACCATGGCCGGCCTGCTCGTCGCCGCGGGCACCGGCCTGAGCCCCAACCTGTGGCGCAAACAGTACGGAGACTGGACCGAGGACGAGATGACCCCCCTCGAAGCCACCGTCTTCCTGCTCGCGGAGCACATCAACCGCCTCACCGACGACCCCGACTTCGCCACACGCATGATCACCGAGGCTCTGTCCCGGGCGGACGAAGGCTCGTAGCAGTCGGGCCCGCGCAGCCTCACATCCGGGATCTCAGTACGTCGACCTCACAGCCCGGCGCGAAGGGGTCGAAGCCGTGGTCGATCAGCCAGCGAACCGCCAGCAGGCTTCGCAACGACCACCACGCGTGGATCACGTCGAGGTCGATGTCGGTGCCATAGCCGGCGATGACGTCGTCGAGGTGCTCCTCGTGTCCGAGCGTGAAGGTGGCGAGGTCGTACAGGGCATCACCCCGGCCGGCCTCGGACCAGTCGATGATGCCGGTGACCTCGTCGCCGTCGACGAAGACGTGCGCGATCTGCAGGTCGCCGTGTGTGAACGCCGGGGTCCACGGCCGGAGCGCGGCCTCGGAGACCCGGCGGTTGCGGGTGACCAGGTCGGCGGGCAGGACACCGTTCGTCACGAGCAACTCGCACTCGTCGTCGAGTTCGGCCGCCAGCGCGGCGATGCTCCGCCCGGCCCGGCCCGGCCGGGGTGGCAGCGGCGCGTCGTGCAGCTTCCGGATGGCGGCGCCTGCCGCGGCCCACGCCGCAGGTGACCCGGTCGACGGCCCGCCGAGGCGTCCAAGCGTCGTACCCGGGAGTGCGGCGATCGCGAGCACGGGCGGCTTGCGCCACAGGACCTCCGGGGTCGGGACCGGCGCGAGGGACATCGCCTCGACCTCGACGTCGATGCGCGTCTGATCGGCGTCCACCTTCAAGAACACGTCACCGACGCGCAGAGTCGCGCGCTCGGAATGGGCGACGACGACTTCGACCTCATCCATGGGCGACCAGTATCCCGGGGATGATCGCCGACGTCGCCGGGTTTATCGCGTGCGAATGCGCGGCTGACCGCGTCCCGCTACCGGGCGGCCTCGTGCGCGACACCGACCTCTGCCCAGGTTCAAGCTCACCACTTTTGTTAGAAGTCTTGAGGCGATCCAGGGCTGGGGACTGATCAGGTCAGCCAGATGAAGACGGCGGTGGCGACGAGGGCGCCGAGTGCCGTACCGGCCACCACCAGGGCGGTCATCTGAGCAGGCGCGTCAAGCAGCAGCATGGCCGTGATGGCGATGCCGACGGACGCCATGATCACGGGCATGAGGTGCATGCGCCGTTCGCGTTGTCCGACGTGTCAGTCGGCCCAACGCCCCACCCGTATGCCGTACTTGATGTCGGCGACGGGGATCACTGCGGCGAACACGATGGCGTGGACGGCCCAGGCCAGGCCAGCGAGCATGCTGTCCTAAGCGGCCCCGAGTAAGAGGCATACGGCGAGGATGACGTTCTTCGGTTCCAGGCCGTCGGTGATGGCTCGGGCGGTGCGGTTCGGGTGGCGATACGGGATTCGAGGTCGTCCATGAGCGGAGAGTGGTAGTGCCGAGCGACACGGGTGAGCCAGGTCGCGTTGTCGTCCAGGCCGTGTCCCATGCTCAGCAGCGGCAGGTTCAAGGGGTTGTCTGATCGGGGTGCGTCGTCGGCACGGCCGCGGCGCCCGATCTTCGCATCGCGCCATGCCGCGGGAGGCGGCGGCATCCCGCGAGGGTGCGAAACCCCTCGCCCGCCCTCCGACCCAGCTCTTGCTTCACCTATCGAGAATCGATAGATTCCCATCGTAGCTCGATTGAAGGATGGGTCATGGGAAAGCTGACAGTGCGCGCGCTGCGCGCCGTGCTCGTGGTGGTGCTCACCGGCTCCGTGTTCGTACAGGCATTGATGGTGTGGGCGTTGGTCAGCGGGAGTGACCCGGAGGACGGGTCGCTCCCGCTGACCCCGCTGCGCGTGATCACGATCCTGGGCATCGGGACGGCCCAGGTCGCCCTGGTCTGTGTATGGCGACTGGTGACGATGGTGCGACGCGGAACCGTGTTCTCCCACGCCGCCTTCCGGTACGTGGACGTCATCATCGGGGCGATCGTTGCGGCTGCTCTCGTGTGGTTCGCGGTCACGGCCCTGAATGCGCCCGGCCAGCGGGACGACCCGGGCGTCACCCTCATCATGGGCGGGGTTGGCGTGGCCATCCTGGGAGTCGCGCTCATCGTGCTCGTGCTGCGGATGCTGCTCGCCCAGGCCGTCGCCCGCGACGCCGAAGCGGCGCAGATGCAGGCCGAGTTGGACGAGGTGATCTGATGCCGATCGTCGTCGACATCGACGTGATGCTGGCCAGGCGGAAGATGTCCGTGGGCGAGCTCGCGGACCGCGTAGGGATCACGCCCGCCAACCTGGCGGTACTCAAGAACGGCCGCGCCAAGGCGGTGCGCTTTGCGACGCTCGCCGCGCTCTGCGAGGTGCTCAAGTGCCAGCCAGGCGACCTGCTTCGCTGGGAGGCCGAGGACACCGCGGGTGAATGACCTAAGCCCACGGCGAGTTGACCGACGTTCGCAGGCATCCGCTCCCTGCATCGCCGGGACAGGCTGTTGAGTTCAGGAAGTTCCTGGCCAAGCTCGACAAGGAAGTGCCCGCCGGCCTGGACGTGTATCTGATCCTCGACAACTACGCGACCCACAAGACCGAGGTGATCAGAAAGTGGCTGCTGGCACACCCACGCTTCCGCCTGCACTTCCTCACGCAGAAGAAGCTCAAGCGGGGTGTCCACCGCTCCGTTCAGGCTATCGAACGCGACATCCGGGGCTGGCTCGCCGATTGGAACGACGAGCCCAGGCCCGTCGTCTGGACGAAGACCGCCGACGAGATCCTCGACAAAGTAGCCGCCTGCTGCCGACGACTCTCTGACTCAGGCCACTAGAGCTGGAGACGGACCGTCATATCCACGGTCACGTCGTCACCTGCCGCGAGGCCGTGCGGCTTGCGGACAGCGTTCTTGAGCGGCAGCAGGTAGCGGCCGTCCTTGGGGAAGAGTGACGTCTCGAAGGTGATGTCGCCGATCCGGGCCCGGACCGGAATCACGCCCCAGCCATACGTGGCCATCACGGCCACCTCCCGGATGTCGGCGGACTCCTCGTCCGGCACGGGGACGAAGTAGTACGGCGCCGGCCCGCGCCATTCAATCACCCGGCCGGCGAAGACGAGTTTCATGAGTCAGTCCCGTTTCTCGAGGACGGCCAGGTCACGCTCGGCGAACATGCGGTGGCACCACTCCTCGTTGAGGACGATCAGCAGGCACTCGCGGACGGGGAAAGTGGCGCCGTCGTCCGGCCAACCGGGGCCTCGAGCGGCTCGGTCCCTAGTGTGCTGCCATGCGCGACGACATGCCTGACGAAATGCGCCGTGTTCACTTGAGCCGGACCTTCGATGGGGACGCGGAGCTGTACGACCGGGCCAGGCCCGGGTATCCGCCAGAGTTGTTCGACGACCTCACCGAGGCGGCCGGCACCGGTCCCGGCTGTCGTGTCCTTGAGGTAGGGGCGGGCACCGGCAAGGCGACCTTGCCGCTTGCCGAGCTCGGTTGCCGGATCACCGCCGTCGAGCCGGGCGCGGATATGGCCGCCGTCGCCCGGCGCAACCTGGCCGGGTTCGAAACGGTGGAGATCGTGATCGCGGATTTCGAGACCTGGCCACTGCGGGAGCAGCAGTTCGACGCGGTCGTCTCGGCGACGGCGTTCCACTGGATCGATCCGGGGGTGCGGATGGCAAAGGCCGCCGACGCGCTGCGGCCCGGTGGTGCCCTCGCCGTGGTGGGCACACAGCATGTGGCAGGTGGCAGCGAGGAGTTCTTCGTCGAGGTCCAGGACTGCTACGAGCGTTTCGATCCGGCCACGCCTCCAGGGCTGCGGCTTCCTGCGGCACAGGACGTCGACACCTCGGCTCACGCGGAAGAGGTCGCTGGAGGTTGCTGCGGACATACTCCGGCCACCGGGCGCTGCCGCCTGACGCCAGGGAGGGACTGCTGGACTGCATCGCCGGGCTGATCGACAGGCGGTACGGAGGCCGGGTCACCGAGCGGTATCTGACGGAACTGCAGGTGTCACGAACGGCCCCCGAGCTTCGCTAGGCGCGGTTCTGGCCGTGCCTCACCGGACATCTGGCAGTTCGCCCCGCCCCGGTCATCCAACGGGTCAGCTGTTGGCGTCTCTGGAGTCGCTGTGCGCCGCCGCGAGCTCGATGCCGCGAATTCTGCGAAGCCAGCCGACAAACAGTCGGAGCGCGATTCCGCACCCGGCACACCAACCCCAGCCCTCGGTGACAAGTGCGTGCAAACCGTCCTCGTACTGGATGTACAGGATTTGCGCACCGACGGCCAGCGCGATGAACCCGTGCGTACGCGACTCCACCGACAGCAGCCAGTCCACCGGCATCCACAGTGGAGCGGCAAGGTCGCTGAGTCGCATTCGGAGCGCCGCCCAGAGGAAGCCGATGGCGTAGCGCATCCTGCGGCGTGAAGAGAGGACGATGCCGTTCCCGGGATCGCCAGCCAGGACTGCGGCCCACTCCTCTCGAAGGTGCGCCCTGCGGCTTCCCGCGACAAAGGAAGCGAAGCTCACCGTCCGAAGGCCCGCCCTGCTGCTCGGGGTATCCGTGCTCCTAGGGGCAGCCTCAGACTCCTCCTCCATCGCTTGCGCGCGATTGCGCAGGGCGGTGAGCAGCAGACCGACCGCGGCGACCAGGATCGCGACCGCCGTTACCACGCCCATCACCCAGCCGCTGGTGAGCATGGTCTGGGCGAACGCCGGCTCGGGGTCGAACATCTTCAGGATGTAGCCGACGAGCAGGAAGCTCGCTGCCAGTGTGCCGGACAGCACCGGTGCCAGCACGGCGACAACAGCTAGAGCGCCAGCGCCAGCAGTGTCAACTGCCTCTCCAACAGTCACAGGGCGCCGTTCATGCGTACTCACGTCGCGCCCTCTTCCGCTGCTGCGTGCAGCCCGAAGAGTCGAGGCTTGCGCTCCCTGGCCTGCCGGGCTGCGCGCTGACCGACGGCGGTGAGTTCGTAGTAGTACCGCTTCGGCCGCCCGGGGTGCTCAGCCGTCTCCTCGTACCGGGTGGCCCATCCCGCGTCGACCAGGCGCTCAAGGATGGGATACACGGTCCCGGACCCGAGGTCAGCTTCCTCGCAGATCTTCAGCCCCCACGCGGGGTCGTCGGCAGTGGACGCCAGCAACACTTTGATCACCTCAAGTGTTGGGCGCGTAAGGCGAATTGATGCCATGTCACAAGTGAAGCATCACATCTACCATATGTCGAGTACGACATTCGGGTGGCATGGGCGTCATCGGAGGTTTCCGCGCGGCTGGCGACCGAGCGCGAGAAGTTGAAGGCGATGCCGGCGTACCGGAAGATCACAGGGCCCGCAACGAAGCAGCGGATCCGGGCGACGCTCCGGGCCGCGCTCAACGCGGCGATCCGGAAGCAGCTCATCACCTTCAACCCGGCCGAGTGGGTCGAGCTGGAGTCGGGCAAGAGGCCGAAAGTCAAGCTGTGGACGGTGCAGAACGTCGCGCACTGGGGGCGCACGGGGGAGAAGCCGTCGCCGGTCATGGTGTGGACGCCGCCGCAGCTCGGTGTGTTCCTCGATGAGGCCGAGATTTCGCGCCTTTACTCGTTCTTCCACCTGATGGCCTTCCGTGGCCTGCGGCGCGGCGAGGGCGTCGGGATCGAGTGGACGAACATCGACCTGGACGCCGGGCTGAGCACCCCGTCGAGGGCGCTCGGCGTCGACAACTGGGAGGTCTTCGAGGACGACCTGAAGAGGGAGGAGTCGACGTCGATGATCGCCCTCGACTCCCTGAACGTCGGCGTGCTGCGCGATCGGCGCGTGCAGCAGCTCGTCGAGCGGGACGAGTGGAACCGGCACGCCGAGCAGGAGCGGGCGATGGGCAGGGACGTCGCCGACTCGGCCGAGGTAGGCCGGTCTCGGTCTCATCAGGCTGGTAGCTGAACGCCTCGGCAACCGCGGCTCAGGCACGGCGACGCTGCCCGCAGACAGATCATCAGCGCACAGACACGTGCCCCGGGTCTGTCGCGCTCGGTCAAAAGCCTGTCGCCTGGTGTCCGTCCGCCGGCCGCCGGATCTTCGACGATCGATGCAGGAACGATCCGAGGAGAAGGCAGATGAGCCCAACAGCGGCGACCGGTACCGTCCAGGTGCGGGGTGCGTGTCCGCACGACTGCCCCGACACCTGCGCGATGACAGTCACCGTCACCGACGGCAAGGCCGTCGACGTGAGCGGTGACCGGGAACATCCGTACACGCGCGGTGGGTTGTGCGTGAAGGTCGACAACTACCTGGACCGGGTGTACAGCCCGGACCGGGTGCTGTATCCGATGCGGCGCACGGGGCCGAAGGGCAGCGGACAGTTCGAGCGGATCAGCTGGGACGCCGCGCTGGACGAGATCGCGGGCCGGTTCCGGGACGTCTCCACGGAGTTCGGGCCCGAGGCCATCATGCCGTGCAGTTACCTGGGCACCCAGGGAATTCTGAACGGGCTCAACGTCGGCGATCCGTTCTTCGCAAGGCTCGGCGCCACCATCGCCGAGCGCACCTACTGCGACTCCGGGGCGTGCACGGCGTACACGATGACGATCGGCGACTGCGCCGGGGTGGACCCGGAGAGCCTGGTCCACTCGAAGTTCATCCTGATCTGGGCCTGCAATGTCATGAGCACCAACCTGCACCTGTGGCCGTACATCGCCGAGGCCCGCAAGCGGGGCGCCACGGTGGTCGTGGTGGACCCGGTGAAGACCCGTACCGCGAAGGCCGCCGACTGGCACATTCCGATCCGGCCGGGCACCGACGGAGCTCTCGCGCTGGCGATGATGAACGTGATCATCGAAGAGGGACTCACCGACGACGACTACATCGCCAACTACACCGTCGGCTACGACGAACTGGCCGAGCGGGTGCGGCAGTACACGCCCGAATGGGCGGCGGAGGAGACCGGTGTCCCCGCCGAGGACATTCGGCGGCTCGCCCGCGGCTACGCCTCCGCGCAGCCGTCGGTGATCCGTATCGGGGTGGCGGTGGAACGGCATGCCGGCGGTGGTCAGACGGTGCGGACGCTGGCCTGTCTGCCCGCGCTGGTCGGTGCGTGGCGCAACCCCGGCGGCGGGATTCTGCAACTGCCGCTGTGGGCGTTCCCGGTCAACTGGGGCGCGATGATGCGTCCGGACATGCTTCAGCCCGGCAAGCGGGTCGTGAACCAGTATCTGCTGGGGCAGGCACTCACCGGCGGCCTCGAACTCGATCCGCCCATCAAGGCGTTGATGGTCTACAACTCCAACCCCGTGGTCGTCTGCCCCGATCAGGAGAAGTTGATCGAGGGGCTGCAGCGGGAGGACCTGTTCACCGTCGTCAGTGAGCAGTTCATGACCGACACCGCCCAGTTCGCCGACATCGTGCTGCCCGCCACCACCCAGCTGGAACAGGACGACATCATGTTCTCCTGGGGCCACCTCTACGTCACCTACAACCACCGCTCGATCGCGCCGCTGGGCGAAGCGGTGCCCAACACGGAGTTGTTCCGGCGGCTGGCGGCGCGGATGGGCTTCACCGACCCCGTGTTCCGGCGTACGGACGACGACATGATCGCGGAGGCGTTCGACTGGTCGGCGCCCGCCATGCAGGGCATCACCGTCGAGTCGCTGAAGGAGAAGGGCTGGCAGCGGCTGACCGTGCCGCCCGCCGACCAGTACGCCCCCTATGCGGAAGGGGACTTCCCCACGCCGTCCGGCAAGGTGGAGTTCAGGTCCTCCATCGCCGAGACCGTCGGGAACTTCGTCGTACCGCTGTTCCGGCAGGGCTCCAACGACCACCAGCCGGGTACGCCCGTCGATCCGCTGCCGCACTACATCTCGCCCCGCGAATCGGCCCGTACGAATCCCGGGCTGGCCGCCGCGCACCCGCTCAGCCTGATCACCCCGAAGTCGCACGCCTACCTGAACTCCAGCAGCGCCAACCTGCCGATGCACCGGCGCGTACAGGGGGACCCCACCGTCCTCATCCATCCCGACGACGCCGCCGAGCGTTCCATCGCCACCGGCGACGAGGTGCGGGTCTTCAACGAGCGCGGCTCGTTCGTGGTGAAGGCGAAGGTGGACAAGTCGGTGCTGGCGGGCGTCGCCGTGTCGGCTTCCGGCGGCTGGCGTATGCACACGAAGTCGCTGTCCACGATGGCGTCCCTGAATCCCACCGTCTTCGCCGACCTGGGCAACGCGCCCACGTTCTCCGACACCCTCGTTCAGATAGAGAAGACGGCGGGCTGAACCATGGCTTACGTCGTGACCGACGCCTGTGTGGACATCCTCGACCAGTCCTGCGTCGAGGAATGCCCGGTGGACTGCATCTACCAGGGCGACCGGATGATGTACGTCCACCCCGACGAATGCGTCGACTGCGGGAAGTGCATGACCGTCTGCCCGAGCGACGCGATCCACTGGGAACACAAGATCCCCGTGGAGCTGGCCCCATTCACCACAGCCGCCGTCGAGTTCTTCGAAGAGCACGAGGACGCGGTCGGCGGTGCGTCCTCGCGGGGAGCGGTCGGCGTCGACCATCCCCTGGTGCGGGAAAGGCGGGGCAGCGGTGAGGGCTGAGACCGAGGGCGCGTACGACAGTGACCTGCTGATCGTCGGCGCCGGGCCCGTCGGTCTCTACGCGGCCTACTACGCCGGGTTCCGGGGAATGTCGGTCACGGTGATCGACGCTCTCGACGAGCCCGGCGGCCAGATGGCGGCGCTGTATCCCGAGAAGCAGGTCTACGACGTCGCCGGATTCCCTGCCGTGAAGGCGCAGGACCTCGTCGACGCCCTGGTCGAGCAGGCGTCGCAGGCGAAGCCCCGCTACCTGCTCGGCCACACCGCGCGGACACTGGAGGACACGGCGGACGGCATCACCGTCACCACACACCAGGACACGGTGGTCAGGGCGAAAGCCGTACTGGTCACCGGCGGGATCGGCAGCTTCACACCACGCCCGCTGCCTACGGGCTCCGAGTACGAGAACCGCGGCCTTCGCTACTTCGTGCCGAAGCCGGCCGAACTCACCGGTGCCGACGTGGTGGTCGTCGGCGGCGGGGACTCCGCGGTGGACTGGGCGCTCGCTCTGGAACCGCTCGCCCGCACGGTCTCGCTCGTGCACCGCCGGCCCCGGTTCCGGGCACACGAGCACAGCGTCCGGCTGCTGCGTGCCTCGTCCGTGCGGCTGTACACCCCGCACGAGGTGCACCGGATCAGCGGCGAGAACCGCGTCGAACAGGTGGAGTTGCTGAACCTGGAGACTGGGGCGACCGAGAGCCTGCGGGCGGACGCGGTGGTGGCCGCCCTCGGCTTCGTCGCGAACCTCGGCCCGCTCGCGACCTGGGGGTTCCAGATGCGGGGCCGGCACATCGCGGTCGACCGGACCATGCGCACGAGCCGGTCGTGCGTGTACGCCGCGGGCGACATCGCCGACTACGACGGCAAGGTCGCGCTGATCTCGGTCGGTTTCGGCGAGGCCGCACTCGCGGTGAACAACCTCGCCCCGCTGGTCGATCCCGCGCTCGGCACGGTGCCAGGACACTCCAGCGACGGGCAGTGACAGCCGCTACGCCCGGGCCCGAGTGCGGTAGGCGGTGGGTGAGGTGCCGTAGGCCTCGCGGAACGCCCGGCTGAACACGGCGAGATCGGTGAATCCCCAGCGGACGCAGATCTCGGTGAGTGTGGCGTCGCCTCCCCGGCGGGTCAGCAGGTCACGTCGGCACCGCTCCAGCCGTCGGCGCCGGATCACCTGGGACACCGTCTGTCCCCTGCGCGCGAACATCCGCTGGAGCTGGCGCGTCGACACGTAGTGCGCCTGCGCCACGCCTTCCGGGGACAGGTCCGGATCGCCGAGATGCTCCTCGATGTAGGCGTCGATCTGCCGCAGCAGGCTCGCGTGGCGATCGGTGCCCTCGCCGATGCCGTGCGCCTCCGTCGCGACGGTCGTCACCAGGTCGCCGATCTCATCGGCGATCCGGAGGGCGCCGGCCTCGCTGACGGTCGGTTTCGCGACGAGTACGTCGGTCAGCATCCTGCTCAGCACTCCGGTGATGCCGCTGCCGCCGTCCAGAGTCCGGCAGGTGAGCGAGGCGGACTCGCTCTCGCTGAGCCGGATCGTGTCGCGGGGCCAGGTGAAGACGGCGAGGTCCCAGTAGGGGGAGGCGGCATCCGAACGGAGCGCCCAGTGAAAGGGGCGTTCTGTCTCGTAGATGACGAAGTCGCCGGGGCGAAGGGTCGCTTCGTGACCGTCCTGCGTGGCACGCGCCTCACCCCGGCGGACCAGGCAGACCTGGAAGTAGCGCCCGCCGTCGCGCCGCAGCAGTTCCTGCGTGCGGACGACGTCCTGGTCCACCGAGCGGACTCCCGACACCCTGAGGTGGCCGAGGAAGCCGCTGCTCACGGCGCCGCCGAACGTGCCGCGGTCCCGTTCGACGTCCACGTCGAGGCTGACGAAATGGTCCCGGAGGAGGTCCCGCCAGACCTCACGTCGGCTGGTGTTCGTCTCGTTCGACCTCGCCGCTGTCATGGACCTACCTCGATCGTGTTCTGTGCCCACCCGGCGTTGGAGAAATGCTCATCGGCGGAATACTCGGCCCTGCCCATAGGCGGATTGTTGTCGCGATGTAAACAGGCGGAAAATCCCGTTTCACCTACGCGTTCCCGTCGCCGCTGGTCAAAAGCCTGTCGCGCGGAGTCCTGTGCGGCCGGCCGAGACCGGTGACGATGAGCGCCAGTGCCGATCCAGAACCCGAGGGAACGCATCGTGATAGCCGTCGTGAATGATCAGATCCGCTGTCCGGAAGAACGGGAAGAATCGATCGAGGACATCCGAGTGGCCCTGACTCGGGATTGTGTCCCGGTCGTGGTCTCCGCGGCGCACCGCTGGTGTCCCGCCCGGAACCCGGAGCCGGCGGCGTGACGATGACGCCCGTCGCCGACCGTCGGTACCGTCACCTTCGCGACCTGCGGATCTCCATCACAGACCGGTGCAACCTGCGATGCCGATACTGCATGCCGCGCGAGCATTTCGGCCCGGGGCACCAATATCTCGACCCCGCCGACCAGCTGACCTTCGACGAGATCGCGCGCCTGGCGCGGGTGTTCGCCTCCCTCGGCGTGCGTAAGATCCGGCTCACCGGGGGTGAGCCGCTGCTGCGTCGCGGCGTCGTGGACCTCGTGGCGCTGCTGGCCGCGGTACCCGGGCTCGATCTCGCGATGACGACCAACGGGCTCCTGCTGCCGGCATACGCGGAACGCCTCGCGGAGGCCGGGCTGCGCCGGGTGACGGTGAGCCTGGACGCGCTCGACGACGCGGTGTTCCAGGTACTCGCCGACACCGCGGCTCCGGTGCGCCGGGTCCTCGACGGCATCGACGCCGCCGCACGGGCCGGCCTCACTCCCGTCAAGGTGAACATGGTGGTGAAGCGGGGGGTCAACGACGGGTGCGTACTGCCGATGGTGGAGCGGTTCCGGGACAGCGGTCACATCCTCCGCTTCATCGAGTACATGGACGTGGGGGCCACGAACGAGTGGCAACTCGGCGAGGTGCTGCCCGCCGCCGAGATCGTGCGCCTGATCGACGACCGCTACCCGCTCGAACCGCTCGGCGCGACCGACCCCGGCGAGGTGGCCACGCGCTACCGCTTCCGGGACGGCTCCGGGGAGATCGGTGTCATCGGCTCGGTCACGCGGCCGTTCTGCGGGGACTGCACGCGAGCCCGGTTGTCCGCCGACGGGAAGGTGCACACGTGCCTGTTCTCCTCCGGCGGGACCGATCTGCGGGCATCGCTGCGAGCGGGCGCCTCTGACGAGGAACTGCGCCTGGCCGTCCGCGCTCTCTGGGGCGCCCGGGAGGACCGCTATTCGGAGTTGCGCGGGCGCCGCACGCGAGCGCGCGGCGATCGGGTGGAGATGTCCTACATCGGCGGGTGACCTGCAGAAACGGGTGACCTGGAGAAAGGTGGATCGTCGACTGTAGGAGCGTCAGTTCCCGATGGGCTTTGGTAGGTCGTCGTGACCGTGCAGCGCGTCCAGTGCCGTCACCGCCACGTGGAGCTGGGTGCGCTGGGAGCCGGACTCCAGGTCCGTGGCCAGGAGGCGCTCTATGGTGTGCAGACGCTGGTAGAAGGCTTGGCGGGACAGACCCACGTGCTTGGCGGCGATCGACTTGTTGCCGGCCGCGTCGAGGTAGGCGCGCAGGGAGGTGAGCAGGTCGCTGCCGTGCCGTGCGTCGTGCCGGAGGAGGCGGCCGAGCTGCTGTTCCACATACTTCTGGACACGGACGTCGTCGCGCAGGGAGTACAGCAGTTCCGGCAGGCCCACGTCGGAGGCTACGTGGAACGGGCGGCCCCGTGACGCGGGGCCGATGGCGTCGGCGACCTGCTCGGCCTGGCGGAACGACCCGGTGACCTCCCCGAGTTCGGTGACCGACGGGCCGACCGCGACGACGACGTCCTCGCCGAACACCGCGTGCAGATCGCGGGCGACCCGTTCGGCGACGGGCCGCCACGCGCTCGCGCGGGCCAGGGCCATGAGGAGGCCGGTCCGCCGCTCGGAGAGGTTCCCCACCAAGGCCTTGACGCCGGCGGTGTGCAGTTCCCCGGCGAGGTGATCGGCCACCGACGTGCCGCCGCCGGGCGCCCCCGCGTGGTCGACGACGACCGGGAGGAGGCGGTGGCCGGTCGTGGGCAGACCGAGGGCCTCGGCGCGCAGCCGTGCCTCGGTGCGGCTGCGGTAGCGCCAGTGCAGCAGATCGAGCAGGACGGAGCTGTGGGCACGCCGGTCCCACGAGGGGCGGCCGGTGAGCCGGGCCAGGGTGAGGGCGGTCGCGGCCTGTTCCAGGATCATCGTGTGCTCGGGGCCGAACGGCGGTCCGGCGGCCAGAGGCAGCATGATCAGGCGCCCCCATCGGCTGCTCCGCTCCGTGACCGGCGCCATGAGCCAGCCCTCAGGCCCGCTGACCGCGGCGCGGTCCGGCGTCGCGGCGGTGCGTGAGCGGCGTGGCCAGGCTTCCAGGATCTGTCCGCCCGGGTGGCCGGCCTGCACGCAGATGACCGCGTGGTGGATCAGATTCTCCAGCACGACCGGACAGCCGGCCAGGTCCGCCGCGGTCTGCACGAGTTCCTCGGGCTCCACGCCGCGCAGGGTGAGGGAGGTGAACAGTTCCTGCACATGCTGGGCACGCCGCAGCAGTTCGCCCTGCGCGTCCAGGATCAGGGCGTGCACGGTCTGAGTGACCTCGATGAAGCGCACCCCGCGCGCCAGCACGATCAGCGGCAGATCGCGCTCCCGGCACGCCATGACGAGCTCGGGGGGCGCCTGCTGGTACCGACGGCCCAGTTCCACGACCAGGCCCGCCACCCCGACGTCCGCCAACTGGTCGACATAGCCGCGCAGTTGGGTCGGATCCGAGGGGTACGGCATGCCGGTGGTGAGCACCAGCTCGCCGCCCTCCAGGAAGGAGGCGGGATCGAGCAGTTCGGTGACATGGACCCAGCGCACGGCACGCCCCAGCTGTTCACCGCCGGCCGCCACCCGGGGGAGACCGGCGGCGATGACCGGTAGTCGCAGTACGTCAGCAACCGTGAGGAACGGCATGGGCGCTGGCTCCCGGGAGACGTCGTACCGAGTGGTCCGGCACGTGGTTCCGGACCACTCTGAAGGGTGGGACGAGGCAGCGCAAGGTGTGACAGTGCTGCTCAGGAGCGTGCTGCCGACGCCGGTCAGGGGCGCCGGGCGATGAGATCGGCGATCGTGGCGATCGGGGACGTCCGCGTCCGCCCGCCCGCCTCGTGCCGGTCCGCCAGCCGGTAGGCGACATACAGTCCGCGTACCCCGAGCCAGCGCAGCGGCTCCGGCTCCCAGGTGCCGGGGCGGTGCCCCGTCCAAGGCAGTCGGGTCAGCCGTGAGTCGCGGCCGAGGACCAGGTCGGTGAGCGTGCGGGCGGCGAGGTTCGTCGAGGTCACGCCGTGGCCGACGTAGCCGCCGGCCCAGCCGAGGCCGGTGTCGCGGTCCAGGCCCACCGTCGCCGACCAGTCGCGGGGCACCGCGAGCACCCCGCACCAGGCGTGGTCGACGCGGGCGCCCGTGGTCTGCGGCAGCACCGCATACAAGGTGTCGATGAGCTGGGCGATCGTACGGTTGTCGACGTGTCCGTCGGTGTCGGTGCGCGAGCCGAAGCGGTACGGCACCCCGCGCCCGCCGATCGCGATGCGGTCGTCCCGGGTGCGCTGCGCGTACAGATGTCCGTGCGCGGTGTCGCCCAGGGTCTCCCGGCCCGCCCAGCCGATCTCCTCCCACACCTCCTTCGGCAACGGCTCGGTGACGATCATCGAGCTGTTCATGGGGAGCCAGGTCCGCCGCAGTCCCTTGACGGACGCGGTGAAGCCCTCGGTCGCGCGCAGGATCACGGGGGCTTTGAGCGTGCCGTGCGGGGTGCTCGCCCGCCCGGTCCTGATGGCCGTGACCGGGGACTTCTCGTACACGGTCACGCCGAGCCGCTCGACCGTCGCGGCGAGCCCCTGGACCAGGGAGGCGGGTTGCAGCCGTACACAGTGCGGGGTGTACGCGGCCGCCGTCATTCCGGCGATGTCGATCCGCTCGGCCGCCTCCTCGGGAGTGAGCATCACCGCCGCCGTGACCCCCCACTCGTGGTCTGCTTCGGTCTTGTGCCGCAGCCGGGTGGCCTGCGCCGGCGTCCGCGCCACCCGCAGGGTGCCGCTCTTGACGATGTCCGCGTCGATGTTCTCGCGTTCGGCGACGGCGATGATCTCGTCGACGGCCTCGTTCATCGCCCGCTGGTGGTCGAGGACGGCATCCCGCCCGTACGTCCTGGCCAGCCGGTCCCGGGCTCCCGGCACCAGCCCGGAGGCCCAGCCGCCGTTGCGCCCGGAGGCGCCGAACCCGGCGAACTCGGCCTCCAGGATCGTGATCCGCAGTGACGGGTCGGCCTGCTTCAGGTAGTAGGCCGTCCACAGTCCGGTGAGGCCGGCGCCCACAATGCACACATCGGCGTCGCGGTCGCCGGGCAACGACGGCCGGGGAGTGGGCAGTTCGGAGAACCAGTGGGAGATCCGGCCGTTCACCGGTCCGGGGCGGCCGAGCGTGGGGGTGCTCAAGGGGGGAGTCCTTTCGGAGCGGATACCGGGAGAGGGTCAGACGCCGAGCAGACCCGGCAGCCCGGAGAGGTCCTTGATCTCCTCGTACGGCTGGAAGGCGGGCGAGCCCGGGAAGCCGTATCGGTTGACCCAGATGCGCCGCATGCCCGGGTACCGCTTGGTCGGCATGATGTCGTACTCCCAGCCCTGGGCCGTGTGGATGATGTCCTGCGGGCCCCGGCCGGTCGCCTTCATCAGGTACTCGAAGGCCTGCGGCAGCGGCTTGTACGCGCCGGCCTGCTCGGCGGTCAGGACGTAGTCCCACTCGACGCCGAGCTCGTCGACCGCGTACTGGATGAGGTCGTCCTCGCTGTTGGAGAGGATCGCGATGTCGTACTCGCTTTTCAGACGGCGCAGTGCGTCCGGGACCTCGCGGAACGGCTTGAACTTCTTGATCGCCTCGATCAGCGCCTCGCCGTCCTCGTCCTTGTACTCCAGGCCGTGCAGCAGCATGACGTTGCGCAGGGTGCTGCGGACGATCTCGCGGTAGGGACGGTAGGCGTCGACGACGCCCTGGAAGCGCATGACGTAGGCGTCGTGGTGGAACTGGTCGGCGTCGACGCCGATCTCGGCGAGCCGGTCCTTGACGATCTCGTGGGTGGCGGCCCGGGTGTCGAAGTTGATGAGGGTGCGGTAGCAGTCGAAGCTGACGACCTTGCGCATGCGGTGAACTCCTAAGTGAGGTAGGGGCGTTCAGGAACGGCTGCTGGCCTCGGCCAGGTCCAGGTCCTTGGTCTCGGGGGCGAGGAAGTACGACACGGCGAGGCCGGCCAGGGTGATCGCGACCGCCACCCCGAGCGTGCCGCGCACACCGAGGTCCTCGGCGGCGATGGGGAGCAGGAAGGTGGAGGTGGCGGAGCCGATCCGGCTCATCGCGGTGGCGATGCCGACGCCGGTGGCTCTGAGGTCGGTCGGGAAGAGCTCGCTCGGGTAGACGAACTGCAGTCCGCTGCCGGCCGCCTCGAAGAACTGGAAGGCCGCGAACAGGGTCACGACGAGGAACGCCCAGTGCAGTGGCAGTACCGCGAGCGCGATCAGGGAGACGTTGATGCAGATGAACGTGCTGATCAGCAGTGAGCGGCGGCCGATCCGGTTGACGACCACCAGACCGAGCGCGATGCCCAGCACGGCGATCGTGGTGATCAGCGCGCTGGAACCGTAGGTGCTCTCCACGCCGAACGCGGACAGCATCTGAGGCTGGAAGGAGCGCACGGCGAAGGCGGGTGCCACCTGACAGATCCAGAAGACGGAACAGAAGACGACCGGGACGGTGTAACCGCGTCGGAAGATCTCGACGAGGTTGCCGAGGCCGGAACCGCCGCGCTGCTGCTGGCGGGTCTCCGCGAGCAGTTCGTCGGTGTCGATCTCCTGGCCCAGGTGTTTGCGTACGACGGCCTTCGCCTCCTCGATCCGGCCGCGTGAGGCCAGCCAGCGCGGGGACTCCGGGATGCCGGCCCGGAAGACGAGGAAGATCACCGCCGGGACGACACCGGAGGCGAGCATCCAGCGCCAGGAGTCGTCGCCGAGCCCGGTCAGTGCCCAGCCCACCCAGAAGCTCACGCCGTATCCGACCCACCAGGCCAGCACCAGTCCGGACAGGGCCGGGCCGCGCATCCGGCGCGGGACCAGTTCGGTGGTGAGCGCGGAGGCGATGGGGTAGTCGGCGCCGATCGCGATGCCGATCAGCAGCCGCAGCACCATCAGCTGCCAGGCCTCGGTGACGAAGAACTGCAGCGCCGACAGGACGACGAAGGCGACGAAGTTGAGGACGTACATGAGGTGGCGGCCCACCCGGTCGGTGATCGGTCCGAAGACCGCACCGCCGATGAACACACCGACCAGGACGGACGCGGCGATCAGGCCGGTCCACAGGGTGTCGAGCGCGAGAGCGGGGGTGATGAGCCCGAGGGCCACACCCATCACGCCGAGGAGATAGCCGTCGCAGAACGGGCCGCCCATGGCGACCATCATGATCCGGCGATGGAAGGAGGTGACGGGCGCGTCGTCGAGGGACGGGGCGCCGCCCGTGGCAGCTGAGGTCGTGGGCATGCTTGAGACTCCTGGGGACGCGGAGCGAGGAGGAGGACGTTCGTCAAGCAGGAAGGCGTACGTCGCTGTACACCGGAGAGACCGGAAGGTCGCCGAGCGGGGGCGAGACGGTCCGGGGTTGGCCATCACCCTGGTTCAGCGGGCGGCCACCGTCAATGAACACCGTGTTCGCTCGGCGGGCGCCGAATGGACAGTCTGTTCCGCGGCCCGGTACCGGTTGACAGACCGTCCACACATGCCGGGCCCGTGGAACACCGTGGCCGTTGACCCTCCCGCCCCTGCGCCCACAGGGTGTCGGGTGTCCCCCGCACCTTCCCACCCCCTGGGAGCGCCGCTGTATGGGCCAACTGTCCGAGCACCTGCGCCAGGCCACACCCGTCGTCGCCGAACGCGGGGAGGGAGTCCACCTCTTCGGCACCGACGGTCGCCGCTACCTGGACTTCACCGCGGGCACCGGTGTCACCAGCACCGGCCACTGCCACCCCAGGGCGGTGGCAGCCGCGCAGGGCGGGCGCGTCGGTGTCGACGAGTTCCTGGAGTACACGTACCTCGCCAGCACCGTGGCGGACGCCCGTGGCTGACCGGCTCGTCGTCCTGCACCGTGGCATCCTGCCGCCCGATCCCGCACGCATCGAACGCCTCGCGGACACGGTGTACGCCACCGAGGAGGAACTGCCGCTCCTGCTGTCCGGTGCGGACATCGTCCTGTGCTGGCACTCCATCACCCCGGCGGTCGCCGCGGCCTGGCCCGAAGACCCGGCCCTGGCGCCCGACTGGGTCCACGTGGCCGCCGCCGGAGTGGACTCGCTGCTCTTCCCCGCGCTTGTCTCCAACCCGGACGTCGTCCTGACCAACTCGCGCGGCGTGTACGACCAGGCCATCGCCGAGTACGTCCTCGGCCTGATCATCGCCCTCGCCAAGGACTTTCCCGGAACCTGGGAGCACCAGCGGCGCCGTGAGTGGCGACCGCGCGACAGCGAACGCATCGGTGGACGCACGGCGTTGGTCTGGGGAACGGGGCCGATCGGCCGCGCCGTCGCCCGCATGCTGCGCGCCGTCGGCATGCGAGTGACCGGAGCCGGACGCACCGCCCGCGCGGACGACCCCGACTTCGGCCTGGTCCACACAGGAGCGCGGGTGCGGACCGCGCTGGCCGAGGCGGATTACGTCGTCCTCGCCACCCCGCTCACCCCGGACACCCGCGGCATGGTCGACGCGTCCGTCCTGGCCGCGATGAAGAGCGGCGCCCGGCTGGTCAACGTCGGCCGGGGCGCCCTCGTCGACGAGGAGGCGCTGATACGTCACCTCGCCGACGGTCGGCTCGCCGGTGCGGCTCTGGACGTCTTCGCCCAGGAGCCACTGCCTGCCGCCTCACCGCTCTGGGACCTGCCAGGCGTGATCGTCTCTCCGCACACGGCGGGTGAGGTGACCGGCTGGCGTGCCGACCTGGCGGACCTGTTCCTGGACAACCTGATACGCAGGAACGAGGGCCGGCCGCTGCGGAACGTGGTCGACAAGAACAAGGGCTACGTCCGGGAGCAGATCCGCGTGACACACCCGGGTGATACCTCACTTCGCGGGGCCCTCTGATCAGTGCGCGGGTGACCGGGATCCGCGGGCGGGGGTGACGGTGCTGGGCCCAGCGGGTGGGCCGCTGCGCCTGCCGACCTGATCGGCCCCGACATCCTCAAGGCGATCGCGGACTCCAGGGCCTGGGCCGCGTCTTCCAGCGTTTCGGCTGCGGGACGAACCCCATGTCCTACGGACGGTCACGGGACAAAGAGTCCGCCCGCCTGCATGCCGAGGTGGTGCTTGCCGTGTCGGCGGACGCGGTGTCGGGCGGTGAGCTGCGCCGAGTTCGCTAGTGGGAGCTTCCCGGGCGCTCGCCCTTCGGCCCTCGGCCTCGCTCGGTCTTCGGCCCGCGGCTGCGCCACTCGTCGCCTTCCTGCAGCTCCTCATTGGCTGCCCGGTTGGCGTCCTGGTCGGTCACGCCGGACCGTTCAGCCTCTTTGCGGATCCAGGCCCGCCGGGTGTCGTACTTCTTGCTTGCAGGGTGCGGTGGTTGGACCGTTGCGCGGCGGGTACCCGGCTGAGCTGCGGGTTCGTTCCCGGGCCCGTGCTCCGGTCATCTCCGAGGAGGCGGCAGGATGCGAGTGCGCGATTCGGTAGTGGTGATCACGGGGGCATCGAGCGGCATCGGACGGGCCACCGCGGTGGCGTTCGCCCGCAAGGGCTGTTCCGTCGTGCTGGCCGCGCGGCGGGGGGAGGCGCTGGAAGCCGCCGCGCGGGAGTGCGAGCGGTATCGCGGTGCGCGGACGCTCGTCGTGCCGACCGATGTCACGGACGTCAAGGCGGTGGACGATCTCGCGCAGCGCGCCGTGGAGCGGTTCGGGCGGATCGACGTATGGGTCAACTCGGCGGCTGTCACCGTGTTCGGACCGTTCAATGAAGTGCCGCTGGAGGACTTTCGCAGGGTCATCGACGTCAACGTCATGGGATATGTGTACGGGGCCCGGGCGGCCCTGCGTGTCATGCGGGAGCAGGGGAGCGGCATTCTCGTCGACGTCTCGTCCGTCGTGGGGGTGGTCAGCCAGCCGTACACCCATGCGTACGTCATGTCGAAGCACGCCGTCCGGGCGCTCGGGGCGAGCCTGCGGCAGGAGTTGCGGCTCGACGGGGCCAGGAACATTCACGTGTGCACGGTGCTGCCGGCCAGTATCGACACCCCGCTCTTCGAGCATGCGGCCAACTACACGGGCCGGAAGGTCGTGCCCATGCCGCCCGTCTACAGCGCGGAACGGGTGGCCCACGCCATCGTGGACGTGGTCCGTGTGCCACGGCGTGAGGTGGTGGTCGGCCCGATGGGACGGGCCACGATGCTGCAGGCGCGGACGGCTCCCGGAGTGCTGGAGCGGGCGGCGGCGCGGCAGGGGGACCGGGCTCATCTCTCGCGAGAGGAGCTGGCCCCGGCGACCCACGGAAACCTGCACGTGCCGGCGCCCGGGGACGGCGCGGTGGACGGCGGCTGGCACGGGCGGCGACGTACGGCGGTGCGCCGCCTGGCCGTGGCGGCGACCGCTGTCGGCGTGGCTGTGGGCGCGGGCGCGGGCGCGGGCCGACGAGCCGCCTCCCGGTGAGCGACTGGGACGCCCACGAGTTCACGGCAGCCGCCGGCACCCGGGTCCACGCGGCGGTCCTGGGCCCGGCCGGCGTCCCGGAGGTGGTGTGCGTGCACGGTCTGGGCTGCTCGTACCGTTACTGGCTGCCGTTCGCCCGCGCGCTCGCACCGGATGCCAGGACGGTCGCGGTCGATCTGCCCGGCTTCGGGCGTACGCCTGGCCCGCCCGTGCCGCTGGATGTGCACGGACTGTCACTGGCGCTGGCCGACTGGCTGCGGGCCACCGGCCGCCGCCCGGTGCCGCTGGTCGCCAACTCCACTGGCTGCCAGCTTGTCGTTGACCTGGCGGCGCACGCCCCGGAGCTGATCGGGCCGGTGGTGCTGAACGGGCCCACCTTCGACCGGCATGCGCGATCGGCCGGGCGGCAGGCCGTCCGCCTCTTGTGCGACACGCGCTGGGAGCGGCCCGGCCTGGGCATCGCCCTCGCGCTCAGCTACGCCGACTGCGGGCTGCCCCGGGCCTGGCGGACGTTCCGCCACCAGCTGCACGACCCGGTCGAACGCAAACTGCACCACCTGCGCACCCCGACGGTGGTCGTACGCGGCACGCACGACCCCGTCGTCCCGCGCGCCTGGGCGGAGGAGTTCACCGAGATGCTGCCTCGGGCACGTCTCGCCGAGGTGCCCGGAGCGGGACACACCCTCAACTACTCGGCCCCGGCGGAACTCGCCCGCATCACCCGCGGCCTCCTGGAACGGGCCTTCTGAGTCGGCTTCGGCTCCATCCTTCCGCCGCGCAGGGCACGAAGGCTCAACTCCGCCGCGGGCCCGGCTGGCCCCCGACGACTCGCCCCACGAATCCGCGCACCGGCTCCGACCACGCCTCAGGATCCAGCCAAGGGAACGTGTGCGCCCCCGCGACCTCGACATACTCTCCGTCCGGTACGAGGCCGGCCAGGTGACGGCCCCAGCCGGCAGTGCCGATCCGGTCGTCCCTGCCCCGGATGATCAGCAGGGGAACCCGCAGCCGGGCCACCGAGTCCTCCAGGACGTCGTCGAGGTGCACCCGCGCCGTGTGGAACAGCCGACGCAGGCCCGCACGCTTCCACTCGGGACGGTGCGACGCGGACAGCCCCGGCGGTTCCCGCCGTCCGTCCAACTGCCAGTGGACGAAAAGGCGTACGAGGCCGCGGGCGACCGGGTCCACGGTGGGACTGGCCAGCACCACACCCGCGACGTCGGGACGTCCGAGCGCGGCACGGGCGGCGACCTGGGTTCCGCTGGAGTGCCCGGCGAGGATCACCGGACCCAGTTCGCGCGCGGAGAGCCAGCCGGCGACGCAGCGGCCGAACTCCGGCACGTCGAGCTCGTGCGGGGGATCGCCGCTGCCCGCGAAACCGGGCAGTTCCACCAGGTGCGCCCGCGTCCACCGGCCGAACGCGGCGAGGCCGGGCAGCAGATAGTCGGACACCCCCATGCCCTGCACGAGCGCGACCTCCGGGGTACCGGGGCGTACGTCCCCGACGGCGCGGCTCCGCATCCGTCCGAGCGGACCGTCGTGGTACGTCGTGACCGTCCGCTCCGGAAACGGCGGGCGATGCTCCTGACGGGAACCCATGGCCTGTCACCCCTGGGCCCTACTGAGGGTTTCGATCCGGGCCAGCCGGCAGGCGTCGGTGTGCCGCCTGTCGGCCAGGAACTCGTCCAGGTCCTCCAGGCCCAGCGGAGGCGGCAGCGGATGGCGTGGGGACAGAGCTGCCAGGGCCGGCTGGTAGCGCAGCGTGCTGCCGATGTCCTCGGGATAGGCCCGCTCGTCCACGCCGAGAAGGCCTCTCTCCGTACTGGCGTACCGCCGGGCGAGCTCGCTCCAACGCTCGGCCGGGACCTGGCCGACCGAGCGCAGTGCGTTGGAGAACAGGTTCACGTGGATGTGCCGGTAGGGCTGCTCGTCGCGCCGCAGGTACTGGTCGAGCAGGCCGTAGGAGGACTCGGCGGTGAACTGCAGCCAGAACGGGACGGCGCCCAGCCGCAGCGCCCAGTGCGGCTCCCACTGGTTGTACGTCTCGACGAGCAGCCGGTCGGCCGCGAGACCCCGTCGGCGGTACCACCAGCGGTACAGGTCGGCGACGAGCGGGCTCAGGTGCTCGGGCTCACCGATGGTGATGCGCCGCACCTGGTACCCGCAGCGGGCCGCCAGTGCCGTGATGTCGGGGGTGAGGCTGTCGTCGTATCCCCATTCCGCTTCCGGGTACCGCTCGTCCGGCGGAGGCGCGTCCCACCGGCGGACCGGGGAGTGCTGCTCGGCGAGGTGCCGGGCGACGCGGTCGCTGCCGCTCGCGTACTCGTCGGGCGGCATGCCGCCGAGGGCGCCGAACTGGAAACGGTGCCGGTCGCCCAGGACCGACACGGGCCAGGTGAGGGTGCAGTCGACGATGAAGATCGTCGCGCCCGGAGCGAGCCGCTGCTCCAGAAACCATTCCAGCACCGCACCGAGCCGGAGCCGCTTGAACCGGAAGTACATGAAACGCACGAGCATGGCCCGGTCCTGACTCGGGTCGTGCATATGGCACAGGGACAGCTCGGGGTTGGCCTCCACCAGCCGCCGGCCGAACTCCTGGCCCGCCCTCAGTGCCGCGCGCGGCTGGTCGGGGTCGAGCCGGGCCCGTACCGGCACCAGGTACGTCTGCGGCAGGACGGGAGCGCGCAGGGCCCCGGCGAGGTGGACGGCGGCCCCGCTCCCGGACCCGATGAAGGCGGCCGGGTAGGGACCGGGGCCGTACTGGTCCGCGGTCCAGGCCGCCAGGTCCTCGCCACTGACTCGGCGTACCTGCGTGAGCGGCGCGCCCTGCAGATGGGCGGCGAACACGAACAGGCGCCGTCGCGCCGGGGAGAGCAGATGCGAGGCCAGGTCGGCCAGCCGCGCGGAACCGGGACCGACGCCGAGCCCTCTGAAGTCCTTGCCGCGAAGGAACCGGCTCGCCGCCCGCACCGCCGCCACCGAGGAGTCGAAGTCGCACAGGCAGCGGGCCGTCCGCAGGCGCTGGCGCACGGTGTGCCTCCTTTTCCCGGGGTGACCCTCGTCCCGACCCACAGCGAGTACCCCTCGGCCGCACTCCCAGCCGCAGGCGTCCTCCACGTGTGCCGTGTGCCGTGAGGCGATAGGGGTACGCGGGACTGGTCCCCAGCCTGAAAGGGGAGTGTTTCCCATGGCGCACGCGACGGTCGACGACGTGCTGGGCGCTCTGCGGGATGTGGGCTTCAGCTCGGCCCACGAGGGCGGCAAGCCCGGTCTGTCGCAGTACCTGCGCGAGGTGCCCAAGCCACCGATCGAGGAAGAGCTGGACCGTTGAACCAGTCCCGTATCCGGACGGCTGCCCTGCCCTTGACGGATCAGGCGGAGTCGCTCGACCCGGTGCTCGACCGGGTCGGCGACGCCCGCTACGTGCTGCTGGGCGAGGCATCCCACGGCACCGCCGACTACTACCAGGTCCGTGACCTGCTGACACGTCGGCTCATCGAGGAGAAGGGCTTCTCCTTCGTCGCGGTGGAGGGTGACTGGCCGGACTGCCATGCCGTGCACTGCGCGGTGGTCGGCGCACCGGGCGCCCCCGAGGATCCCCAAGAGGTGCTGGCCGGCTTCCGGCGCTGGCCGACGTGGATGTGGGCCAACACGGACGTGGCCGCGTTCACCCGTTGGCTGCGTCGGCACAATGAGCAGCTGGCACCCGAGCGGCGCGTCGGCTTCTTCGGGCTGGACGTCTACAGCCTGTGGGAGTCGCTGCACGCGGTGCTGGATCATCTGCGCGAGCACGATCCCGACCGGGTGGAGCACGCCCTGGAGGCGTACCGCTGCTTCGAGCCGTATGCCGAGGATCCGCAGTCGTACGCGCTGGCCACCCGTTACCTGCCCGAAGGGTGTGAGCCGCAGGTGATCGGCCTGCTCAGCGAGGTGCGGCGGCGGGCCGCGGAGACGGCCACCCTGGACGGCTCGCTCGCGGAGTTCGCCGCCCGGCAGAACGCGGAGGTGCTGGCCGGCGCCGACCGTTATTACCGGGCCATGCTGGACAGCGGGCCTCAGTCGTGGAACATCCGTGACCATCACATGGCCGACACGCTGGACCGTTTGATGGAGCACTACGGCCCCGATGCCAAGGCCGTGGTGTGGGCGCACAACACCCATGTCGGCGATGCCCGCGCCACGGACATGGCCGACATCGGCGAGGTCAACATCGGCCAGCTGGTGCGCGAACGGCACATGGGCAAGGGGGTCGTGCTGGTCGGGTTCGGTTCCTACTCCGGCACCGTGATCGCCGCGGACGCCTGGGGCGACGTGCCGAGGAGCATGGCCGTACCGCCCGCGCGCAGGGACAGCCTGGAAGATCTGCTGCACCGGGCGCTGCCCGACGAGCGGGCGCTGTTCGTCTTCCCCCATGTGCAGCTCCAGCGGCCCCCCTCCTTCGGGCGGCGCGAGTGGTTCCACGAAGAACGCGGTCACCGTGCCATCGGCGTGGTCTATCGCCCCGAATACGAGCGGGTGGGCAACTACGTTCCCACCGTCCTGGCACACCGCTACGACGTCTTCTGCTACGTCGACCGCACCCACGCCCTGACACCCCTTCACCCACTCCCGGCGGACACCCCGGAGGAGCAGACCTGGCCCGCGGGCGTGTGATGCCGCGCCCTCGTTACCGCGGCTGTGCGACGGGAACCCGGTGCCCCGGGTAGCCACACCGAAGGAGTGAGTCGTATGCCCGGACGACAGGAAATGCCGTCGACCCTGGAACGATCCCCCGAGGACGCGCAGCACACCTGGATCAAGGCGCACGACTCCGCCGTCGAGCAGTACGGCGAGGGCGAGCGAGCGCACCGGGTGGCGTACGGCGCGCTGAAGCACCAGTACGAGAAGGTCGGCGACCACTGGCAGCGCAAGGAGGGCGGCCGCAAGGGGCCCTCGGACCCGCAGTCCGCCCGGCCCCGCGGACGGGGTGGCCGCAGCGGCGAGGGCGTCGACGAGAAAGCCTCCAAGCAGCACCTGTACGACATCGCTCGAGACCTGGACATCGAAGGCCGGTCACGGATGTCGAAGGCGGAACTGCTCGACGCGATCCGCAAGACCAACCGCTCCGAGACGCGCGCGGCCCGTGCACGCTGACCTGGGCCGGACAGGGCCGACCGGCGCGAGGCGGGCTGGACGAAGGTGGCCCTCGGCCGCGGAGGAAGCGACGAACGTGGAGGTGAGCGGGGGATGACAGCGAAGGCTCGGCTTCGACTCCGCCCCGGCCGCCACCGCCGCGTACGAGACGCGCCGGAACGAGCCGGATACCAAGTCCTGAGAGGGCCATGATCATGCGATTCCGTGATCGCCGTCACGCCGGCCGGGAACTCGCGGTCCGGCTGATGGAGTGGGCAGCCGACGTTGACCTGGTCGACCCCGTCGTACTGGCGCTGCCGCGAGGCGGCGTTCCGGTGGCGGCCGAGGTGGCCCGGGCCCTCAAGGCACCGCTGGATGTGCTGGTCGTGCGGAAGATCGGCGTCCCACGTCACCCGGAGACCGGCATCGGCGCGATCGTGGGTGACGATCCGCCGCTGTTCGACCGGCGCTCACTGGCCATGCTCGGCCTGACCGAGGACCGACTCGCCCCGGACGTGGCCCGCGAGCGCACCGAACTGCACCGCCGGGAACAGCGCTACAGGGGCGACCGCCCTATGCCCGAGCTCAAGAACCGGGCTGTGATCCTCATCGACGACGGGCTCGCCACCGGCGCCACCGCACGCGCCGCCCTGCGCCATCTGCGCCGCCGGGACCCGGCTCGGCTGGTCCTCGCCGTTCCCGTCAGCGCTCCCGACACCGCCGCGGCGATGCGCTCGGAAGCGGAAGCCGATGACGTCGTCTGTCTGCACCACCCGTCGGACTTCTACGCGGTCGGGCAGTGGTACGACGACTTCGACCAGGTCAGCGACGAGGAGGTCACGCACACACTGCGCGAACACGGCGCCCCGGCCAGCAGGAGCTGACCGGTCTCGTGCGTGGCCTCGACCTTGTCCGCGGCGGCACGCTGGGCGACACGGTCCAGGAAGTCGTCTCCGGAGGGGGTGCCGAGGCGGGTGCACAAGCGGTGCGCCCGGTGAACAGCCCCCGGCGGACACCCGTACCTCTCGTCGTAGGCCTGGCCGCTGCCGCGGCAGAAGCAGTACGGAGACGGAGAGATTCGTGCCACACCTACCCCGCCTGTTGCGCGCCGCCGCGCCCGCCGTGAGCCTGGCCCTTCTTCCTCTGGTCGCGGCGTGTGGTGGCAGTGAGGGTGACGCGTCGGCGGAGATCAAGCCGTCGGAGATGTCGGCCGCTCCGGCGGCCGGTGTCGAGGCGCCGGCGAAGGTCGAGGTGATCGCCTCGCTGACCGGGTGCAAGCCCAAGATCCGCATCGAGGCGGATGAGCTGCGCCAGGGCGTGTGCCACACGAAGGAGATCGACTACCTCATCACCACCTTCCCCGAGGAGAAGTACACCCAGGCCTGGCTGGACTCCGCCGCGGTCTACGGCGGCAAGTACCTGGTCGGCGAGCGCTGGGTCGTCAGCGCGAAGCCGGAGATGCTGGAGCGGTTCCGGGACAAGATCGGCGGGACCGTCCGGGAACTGCGGGGCACGGGGCCGACTGCCGGTTCGTAGACGGGGTGTGTCTACGAACCGGCACGAACTGGGCCACGATCAGCCCCTCACGCCCCGGTCAGGCCCCCGGAACAGGCGGCGCCCGGCTCGGGGGTCTGCGCACCCTGGACGTACTTGGTGAAGAACTGCTCCACCCTCGGGTCGGACGCCTTGTCCACGCTGAGCTGGCGGCCCCAGGCCGACAGCATGATGGGCCCGGACTGGTCGTCGTTCGGGCTCATCAGGGTGTAGGGGGTCCGAGAGACCTTGTCGCCGAGCGTCTTGACGTCGGCGTCGGCGGCCTTGTCGTTGTACGTCACCCAGACCGCGCCGTGCTCCAAGGAGTGCACGGCGTTCTCGTTCGGGACGGGCTTGGTGTAGACCGAGCCGTCGCAGGTCATCCAGGCCTGGTGGTGGTCGCCGCCGACGGGTGGGTCCATCGGGTAGTCGACGGTGCCCTCGACGTGGTTCTGCGTGAGCTCCTTCTTCGCCCAGGTCCGCTCGCCGCGTACGGGCTTCTTCGCCACGGCGGCCTGCTGCTCGTCCTTCTCGTCGGCCTTGTTGAGGGCGTATCCGCCCCAGCCGACCAGTCCGGCGACGATGACCGCGCTGAGCGTGATGGTGATGATCCGGTTGCGGCGCTCGCGGGCCTGGTCGGCGCGGCGCATCTCCTCTATTCGCGCCCGCCGTGCCTGGGCGGCGGCCTTCTTGCTGGTTCTGCTCATGGCTGTGTGTTCCTCGTCCCCGCCGAACGGCGGTGAATGCAGGGGTGGATGGACGTACGCCGCCGGCCCGGTGCGTACACGTGCGTACCGGGCCCTGGGTGTTCGTCTACGTCCGCTGCACCTGGAGCAAGTGGAGATCGGGAGCGCGACAGGCCGGCGTGGGCCCGGCGATGCGCCGGGCGGTGTCCGGCGACCGGGCCAGGTCCGGCGAGCGGGGGAGGATCGCCGGGAGGGGGTGGACGGGAGCGGCGAGCACGGCTCGTACGGCGTCGACGGCCCGGTGGCAGCACAGGTCGCCGTAGGGGCAGTCGGACGCGTGCGCGGCGGGCGCCGTGAGGTGTTGCCCGGCAGTGGAGTTCGTCGCCGCGGTGGACACGGAGATCGTGGAGGCGTCGGCCGGGGCGCTCAGACCGTGCGTCACGAGGCCCAGGCAGAGCACCAGTACGGAGAGCAGTACGGCGGCGGCAGGACAGAGCGCCGCGATCCGCGCGGTCCACCGCGTGCCGCGGGTCGCGTCCTGCGCCCGGCTCTTCATCGCGTTGATATTAGGCGGTGCCTGTGAGCGAGTTGGGGCCGGTGTCCGGCGTGCGGATGTGCGACGGCGGGCTCTCTCTCCTCACGCCGTCCGGTAGTTGATGACGCTCACCCCGGCATACCGGCAAGCACCAGCCGAAGCGTGCCGTCGCGCTCCACGGCGATCCGCAGCCCGCCGCTTATCTGGCCCAGCGTCTCGGCGAGCCACGCGCCGTCATCCGGCGGCGCGGACTCCAGCCGCATCCGCCGTGCCCGCAACGGCACCAGGCGCAGCCCGGTCAGCCGCCCCGTCTCCGCGTCCAGCGAGACGAGGTGGGCGAGACGCAGGTCGTCGCGGTACTGCTCGTAGCCGGAGATGCCCTCGTAGTCGTCGATGAAGTCGCCGCAGCCGTGCAGGATCAGCCGGTCGCGGTAGATCTCCAGCGGGCGGGGATGGTGCGAGGAATGCCCGTGAACGACATCGGCGCCGCCGTCGACCAGGGCGTGTGCGAAGGCGGTCTGGTCGTGCGGGACGCGGTAGCCCCAGTTGGAACCCCAGTGCACGGAGACGACGACGAGGTCGCCGGCGCGTCTGGTCTGTCGTATGCGTACGACCGTCGCGGCGGCCTCGGCAGCCGAGAGTTCGGGCACGTAGGCGACACCGGACCGGTCCGTCGTCGCGGCCCAGTCGGGCGGGATGCCGCTGGACCACGCCCCCAGGGCGAACACCAGCACCCGGTGGCCGTGACCGAGCGGGACCACCGGCGGCGCGTACGCCTCCTCGGCGTTCCGTCCCGCTCCCGCCGTCCGCAGGCCCGCGCCGGCGAGTGAGCCGAGGGTTTCGTCGAGTCCGGGGCGGCCGAAGTCGAGGACGTGGTTGTTGGCCAGGACGCACACGTCGGGGCGGGCCACCGTCAGGGCGGGCAGGTTGGCCGGGTGCATCCGGTAATGGACCTCCTTGCCGGGCGCGAACGCGTCGCTGCGCGTCACGGCCGTCTCCAGGTTCAGGACCCGCACGTCCGGCGCGGCCTCGTCCAGCACGCGCAGCGCCTCACCCCACGGCCAGGACGGGGGTACGGGGGCGGGGACAGGACCGTTCGCCGCCTCGGCCAGGTCGACATAGGAACGGGCATCCGCGACCCACGTCTCCCGCAGGGCCGGATCACCCGGGTGCGGGAGGATCTGGTCGACGCCCCGTCCGAGCATCACGTCGCCGCACAGGAACAGCGTCACTACGCCGCCACCCATACAGCCACCTTAGGCGGGTCGGGTGGAGTCGGCCGACGGTTCGGAAGCGCCCCAAAGGGGCGCGGGGCTGTATCTATATGCGGCTCCGCCGCGTGGGCGCGACAAGCCACGACGACGCCGCAGACGGCTGACGGCAGGGCCCTGCCAGTCGTCGCCCATTTACACTTACGCCGGCGCGTAAGCCCCGGCCCAGCGGGGGCGACGCTGCCCTGGGGGTGACGGTGCACGAGGGGGAGTAGCAGCATGGCCGGACAGCCGTCCGACGAAACGCCCATTTCCGACGACGAGTGGGAGCGGTTCCTCAAGGACGCGGAGCGGGAGATCCCGGCCTCGGCGCCGAAGGAACCGTCCGCGCGGGCCCGTATGGTCACCGCGCGGTTGCGGGAGCAGGACGCGCGGGGGCAGGCGCCCGAAGCGTGGCGAGCCGGGCCCGACCGGCGAGTGACGGAGCGGCGAGGGGCACGGCGTCGGCTGTGGGCGATCCTCGGTGTTCCCGTCGCGATCGTCGTCGCGCTGGTGGCGGTGAAGCCGTCGCTGCTCCCCGGGAACCCCTTCGGATCCGGCGCCTCGGACGCCGCCGCTGCCTCCCCGCTGCCCGCCGAAACCGCCCGCCCCACCGCACCGCCGTCCTCGGTGGCCCCGGACACCGCCACGCTCGCCGACCCGTTCGCCGGGTCACCGGCCAAGGACTACGCCGACGGCGCGGCCGGGATCGTACTGCCGAAGGCGACCGCGGTCGGCACGTTCTCCGCGGCGCGGGTGGGCCAAGCCCTGCGGCAGACGCGGGAGTTGCTGGTCGACGCCAACCTCGATCCGGTCACGCTGCGCGGCGGCCGGCCCGAGACCGCGCTCGGCGTGATCGAGCCGAAGCAGACGGAGCTTGTGCAGCTGCTCAACACGTCGCTGCGCAAGCCCGACAGGGACCACGACCCCCTGACCATGTTCAGCCGCTTCGACCCCGACGAGGTCCGCCTCGCCGGTGACGTCGTCAAGACGCGCGGGCGGATGACCTTCGAGGCCGGCGAGGACGGCTCGCTCGCCGTGCACGCCGACTACACCTTCGTCTACCCGCTGGTGAAGGCGGGCGACGGTGCGACCGAGGTGGCCCGGACCGTCGTACGCCGCGTGCTAGACCTCCGCCTCGACGACCCCGCCCGCTACCAGGTCACCCCGGGAAAGCTCGCCGTCCAGCGCTACGACCAGGAGATCGGCAACTCCGCCTGCGACGTCTACGACGGCTTCCTCCACCCCGGTTTCGACTCGGACACCCCTACGGGTCCCTCGCCTTCCGGTTCGGCCGTGGACCCTTACGACCGCAGCCGCACTCCGGACCCGAACCGCGAGGAGGAGTGCGGGACGGTCACCCGTACGTAGGCGCTCCGCTGGTGGTGCGGCGATGGGTCGTTGGTCGTCTGCGGGTCCGTTGTGGCTGGTCGCGCAGTTCCCCGCGCCCCTTTGGGGCGCGGCCGAACCGCAGCCGACGCCACCAGGCCCGCTCGTCCATGTCCTGCCGGTCATGGTTTCAGGCGGAGTTCCAGGTCGCGCAGGTCCTTTGTGATCGATGAGCGGACCTTGCGGGCCATGAGGGGCGTGGCCAGGCGGTAGTACGAGGCCGCCTCGCCGCGGACCCGGATGCGGGCCAGGGTGCCGCGGGGGTGTGGGGTGAAGGTGTAGGTGATGTGCATCGGCATCGGGCCCGCCACGGAGACCATGTCCAGCAGGTGACCGGGGTCGTGCTCGGCCACCCGCAGGACGTAGTCGATGCGTTTGCCCAGGAAGTACGCGGTGCGCGTCACCTCGGCGCCGAGGCCGAAACCGCCGCCGGGTGCCTCGGTCGTCAGCTCCGCCGTACGGATGCCCTGGGTCCACTCGTGGTCGTGGCGCCAGTCCATGGCGTACGCGGCGACCCGCTCGGGCGGCAGCGGGATCACGCGTTCGGCGGTCTCGTCGAGGGGCATCGTCCGGCTCCTGTCTCTTCAGCCGTTCCACTCAGGGTCGCGTCCGCTGGCGCCCAGTGCCTGGTGGAAGGCTGGGGCGTCGGGGGCAACCTGTATGGGAGGGCCGTAGCCGCCGTTGCTCCTGGCCTGGTCGGCGATCTGCTCGACGGCGGTGAGGACGGCCCGTGCAGTCGCGTCGCCGAGGGTGAAGGGCTGACCCGTGGCGCAGGCCAAGTCCCAGCCGTGCAGGGCGAGTTCCTCGAGGGTGACCGTGGCGGCCAGGGTGGCCGGCATCTCGCCGGGGCCGAACACGGTGGTGCCTTCGTAGGCCCCGGGGCCGGCCCACGCGGCGGCGACCTCCGTGGCGGTCCGCGCGACGATCGCCGGGGACATCCCCGCGTCCGCCTCGGACTGCGGCTCCTTACGGGCCGCCCGCGCGGAGGACGCCAGCGTGCCGCCGAGGTGGTCCAGCAGCTCGGCGACGGTGAACTTCTCGCAGGGCGTGCGCTCGCCCAGCTGCTCGACACGGATGGCGGAGGCGGTGGCCGCGACGGCGGCGGCACATTCCTCGATGGCGGGGGTCAGGGTGTTCATGGGTGTTCCTTCCTCATGGTTCATGCTTCAGTCGCCGCTTTAGTCGAGACTAAAATGAAATCCGCGCGAAGCGCAAACTGTAGCGGCGGCTAAAATGAAACCCATGGATGCGGTACGGGCAGTCGCCGAGCCCAGGCGGCGTGAGATTCTGCGGCTCGTCTGGGATGCCGAGCTGTCCGCGGGCGAGATCGCCGAGCGGTTCGATGTCACCTTCGGGGCGGTCTCCCAGCACCTCAAGGTGCTCAGGGACTCCGGCCTGATTACGCTGCGCCAGGACGGCAAGAAACGCTTCTACCGGGCCGACCGGGAGAACATGGGCCCGCTCGCCGACTATCTCCAGTCCATGTGGGCCGCCAAGCTCGACACCCTGGCCGAGCTGGCGGAGGCCGCCGAGCGCGACGCGCGAACCGAAGGAGCCACCTCGTGAACGCAGGCGTGGTCACCGTCGAGCGGCACATCGCCGCCCGCCCCGAGACGGTGTTCTCCTTCTTCACCGACCGGGACAAGTGGCTGTCCTGGATGGGCCGTTCCGGCGAGTTCATCTTCGAACCGGGCGGCGCCTACCGTACGAACGTCAACGGCGAGAACATCGCCGAGGGCCGCTTCATCGAGATCGACCCGCCCAAGCGCCTCGTCTTCACCTTTGGCTGGGCGGAGGGCGACATGCCCGTCCCGCCCGGCTCGACCACGATCGAGATCACCCTCGAACCCGTCCCCGACGGCACCCTCCTGCGCCTGACCCACCGCGGCCTGCCCTCCCCGGAGGCATCCGCCGCGCACGAGGAGGGCTGGGGGCACTACATGGACCGCCTGGCGACCGTGGCGGCGGGCGGCGACCCCGGGGCCGACCCCTGGATGTGAGCGGGCGAGCCGACGGACCGTGGATGGCCCGCGTCGTCAGGTCGTCGTGCTCGTGTCGAGCGCGATCGGCTCGACCTCGCCCTCCAGCATGCAGCCGAGACCCTGTACGGCACACACGTCGGGCCGTTCCGCGATGTGCACCGGCATACCGGTCGCCTGCCGCACCATCTGGTCGAGCCCGGGAATCAGGGCGCTCCCGCCGACCATCATGACCCCTCGGTCGGACAGGTCGGCCACCAGGTCGGGCGGGCAGTCCCGCAGCACCTTGCCGATGCCGTCGAGGACGGCGGTGAGCGGAGTCTGGATGGCGTCGCGTACGGCGGCGGTGTCGACCTGCACGGAACGGGCGAGACCGGTGGCGACGTCCCGGCCGTGGATCTCGGTGGAGGTGGGCCCGTGGGGCATGAGCCCGTTGCCGGAGAGGGCGAGCTGCAGGGGTCGTACGGACTGGCTCGGCAGCATCAGTTCGTGCTGGTGCCGCAGGTGCTGCACGATCGCGCGGTCGACGGCCTCGCCGCCCACGGAGATCCGCTCGGCGGTCACGATCGCGCCCAGCGACAGCACGGCGATCTGTGTGGCGGCGGCCCCGCACACCAGCACCATCGTGGCCTCCGGCTGCTCGACGGGCAGCCCGCAGCCGACGGCGGCGGCGATCAGCGTGTCCACGAGCTCGACCCGGCGCGCACCCAGCCCGACGAGCGTCTCGATCGTCGCCCGCTGGGCCAGCGGGTCCGCGTCGTGCGGTGTGCAGGCGGCGGCCCGCAGGAACGGCTTGCGGCGCAGCGAGCGGCGGATCTTGTCACCGAGCAGATGCCGCAGCATGCGCTGCGCCATGTCGATGTCAACGACACTGCCACCCGATACGGGCCTGACGACCCGGATGTAGGGCGGCGTACGGCCCGTCATCCGCTCCGCGGACTCCCCGACCGCGATCAGCGCACCGGTCCTGGTGTTCACAGCCGCCGCCGACGGTTGGTCGACGACGAGCCCGGCCCCCTTCAGATAGACCCGGGTCCGTGCCGCCCCCAGGTCGACGGCGAAATGGCAACGGCGCAACTGGTTCAGACTGTCGGTCACGGCAGATCCTCCCGAGTGTGCAGAGCGTGGCGGGCCGCCGGACGCGCCGGCCGGCCTCGTTTCGCGGGCCGCCGGGCGGCGGGCCTCTCCCTCGCATCGTGCGGGGGGCGTGACCGGGCCCGCCTGTTGTGGGGGGCCGGGTGGGGTGCGACTGGACGGGTGATTCCTGATCTTCACGCGGCGCGTCGCTGCCTTGTCCTGTGGGCTCAGCGGTATCGGGCGGCGGTCACGAGCGGAAGGAGGCTCGTGACGAGAGGCGTCTCGGCGTCCGTCCCGCGCAGTCGCCGCCGGGCCTGCTCGTCCGCGCTGAAGCCGATGAACGGCAGGCCGATGGCGCGGGCGGCGGCCTTCTCGGCGAGGGTGGAGCCGATCATCACGCAGCGGGCGGCGGGCACGCCGAGCCAGTCGAGGGCCTGCTGGAGGATGTGCGGGTGAGGCATGAGGAGAGCGAGGTCGGTGCCGCGGCCGTGCACGCCGCCCGCGAAGTGCTGGGTCAGGCCCCGATGTTCCAGGTGGTTCCTGACCGGCTCGGTCGCCCGGTCGGTCACCACGGCCAGGGGGACGTTCGCCGTGTACAGGGCGCTCACCAACTCGTCGGACAGCGGGGTGGGCCGCGCGGTCGCCGCCGCCCGCGCCTCGTGCGAGTCCATCCGGCGCCGCACCTCCTGCGCCAGGCCGTGCCCGGCGAACGCCCTGAGTAGATCGAGGTCGTTGGCGTTCCCCTCCAGCGGCGGAACCGGCCCGCCACCCGGCAGCAGCGGCAGCCCGCTCAGCCCGTCCTCGGGATCACGTGCCTGCGCGCTGAGCCACGCCACGTCCCGCAGCTCCTCCAGCTCGGCGCCCGCCGGGAACATTTGGGCGAGCACGTCGTCGAAGGCGAGGATGACCGCGTCGGCGTCGGCGATGAGGGCCGAGGAGGCCTTGGCCGGGCGGGACCAGTCGGGCCGGGTGCCGAGCGTCGCGCTCTGGAACTCGGCGGGCAGGATCCAGTGGATGACATAGCCGGGCACCTTCGTCCGGGCCAACGCCTCGCGCAGTTCGTGGCCGTACATGCCCCGCGCGCCGAGCAGCGTTTCGGTCAGCAGGCCGGGCAGGTCGAGACCGGGGATGCTCGCGGCCTTCACCGGGTCGTTGACGGACCATCTCACCTCGACGCCGCGCACGGCGTCGGGCGCGAGGCCGCGCTCCGTCAGGTCGACCGTGAAGTAGCTCCACGTCGCACGGACGTCATCGGGTGCGACGCGGGCCAATGATGAGTCACCAGGGATGAGTTCGCCGCCGGGGAGGGAGAGGACGACAGCCTCGGACGCGCTCTCCGCACGTACGAGTCCGCCGTCGGCCGGCATGGGGAAGGGGCCGTGCACCGCGGGGTCGGTCGACGCCGTGACCACGTCGTAGGCCGCGCCGGAGATGTCGACCACGACGTCCGCCGCGGGCGCTTCGCGCACCTCGACGGGCTGGACCGTCAGACACCACCCCGTCCCGTCGCCCAACGGCTCGAACAGCCCCGGATCCGTGTACGGACTCTCGCCGACCTCGACCTCGTGCCAGAAGTGCGAGAAGGCGAGGACCGCCCGCGCACCGGAAGCGTCCAGCGCGGCCGTCACGGACTCGGCTCCCGGCCGGTCGCTGTGCTCCTCGGTGCCGTCCGGCCGGAACCACGTTTGCCAGAACTCCACCCGGAGGCGGCGGCCGTCCAGGCGCTCGAGCAGCTCCGGCAACCCGGCGACGGTCGCCCGGAAGAGGGGAGCGCTGTCCAGGTACGGCGCCATCAGCACCATGAAACCCGTGCGGCTCTCCACCAGTTCGTGCGGGTGGGAGTTGAGACCACTCACCGTGAGCAGGAGCGTGACCAGTCGGCGGAGGTCCTCCAGCGCCTCTTCGGACGGCGGGCCGTCCACGAACTCGAAGGCGGCGCAGTCGCGTTGGTCGGCATCCGGCTCGTCGTCCTCATTGTCGAACGCCTCCGGCGGAAGTTCGTCGCGCGGGTCGACCGGCACGTCCTCCTCGGGGAGTGGCTCCTCCGACGCCAGCTCCTCGGCCGCCGCGGCGTAGCCGAGCAGGATGTCGGTGACGGTGCTGTCGGCGGCTGGCTCCTCGTACCCGCCCTCCGGAGCGTCGTCGAACCTCTCCAGCTCGTCGCGCAGTTCGTGCCCCAGGGTCCGCAGTTCCGGATTCTGCCCGCCGGACACCTCGTACTCCTCGTACGCCTCCAGAGCTTCCTCGATACGGCCCTGGCGGCGGAGCGCGGTGATGTACAGGCGGCGGAAATCCTCACGGTCGGGGTGGGCGCGGAGCAGGTCGGCCAGGTCGGTCTCGGCGCGCTCCAACTCACCGCGTTCCAGGTCGAGTTCGGCGCGGGAGCGGTAGAAGCCGAGGCGGAGCTGTTGGAGCCGGACGCGGGCGGTGTGCGCGGCGGGGCCGGGGACGTCGGCGAGGGGTTCGTCGCCGCGCCAGAGGTTCAGGGCCCGGTCGTAGGCCTCGCGGTCGCGGGGCGTGCGGGCCACGAGCCGTTCGCACTCGATCAGGTCGACGAAGTCGGCGCTCGTGTGCAGGGCGTAGCCGTCGGGCTGGACGGCAAGGGTGCCGGGGCCCAACAGGGCGCGCAGCTCGTCCGCCTGCCGGCCCAGCTCGGCCACCGTGTCGTCCGGTGCCTCGCCCGGGTCCCACACGGCGGCGGCCAGCTCGTCGTGCGTCACTTTGCGGCCGTTTCTGAGCAGCAGCATGGCGAGCATGGGCCGCAGGTCCGGGGGGATGGGGATGTCGCCGGTCGGGCCTTCTACGTGCAGGGGACCCAGGACGTAGTGGTAGCGCCGCTCGTAGGACTCCCTGGCCGTCGGCAGGAGATCCGGGTCGGTGAGCTGTTCCAGGCCCTCCATCTGAGTGTCCGGGACCGGGGACAGCAACCGGTCGATGGCCTCCGCGAACCGCGGACGCAAGCTGCTCGGCAGATGGGTCAGTTGGTCCGGGTGCACCGGCCCCCGCAGCCACGCGGTCACCGCCGCCAGTTCGAGCAGCACCTCGGCCAGGGCCCGCAGATCAGGGCCGGGGGTGCGGCCCGGTGTGAAGAGGGTGATCTTCACCGTGCCGTCCGGTAGGAGGACGACCTGCCCTGCTTCGAGCCCTTTGTGGAAGATGCCGGACAGGTGGCAGGCCCGCAGGGCCCCCGCGAGCTGCGTCCCGATCGACACCAGCAGCGGGTACGGAAGCGCGTAACCGCCCACCGAGGCCATCGCGTTGAGCGGGATGCCGTCCAGATACTCCATCACCACGTAGGGGGTGTCGTCCTCGATGCCGAAGTCGTGGACGGTCACCACACCGGGGTGGCCGATGCCCTGGAGCATCCGTGCCTCCCGCAGGAAGGCCTCCCGCTTCTCCGGGTCGGTGACCGGCCGTTGCCGCCGGATCACGACGGTCCGGTCCGCCTCGGTGTCGTGGGCCCGCCACAGCGTGCCGTCCGGTCTGAACAGGCCCAGCATCCGGTAGCGGCCCGCGAGAACCGGCGGCACGGACCCCGGCGACCCGGCGCCCCGGCCCGTCAGCTGCCGCACGCTCTCCGTGGTGACCGTCGCGAACGCCTCCCCGTCCACGACGGTCGGCGTACCGCCCGCCGCCGGTGTGGACGCCCGGAACTCACCCGGCGCCGCTCCCGCCCGCTCCTCGATCAACCCGCCCACCCGGGTGAGCAGTTCGGCCGTACGCCCTCGCGCTGTCCGCGGCAGGCTGCGCAGCAGCAGTTCGCCCACGCCGGGCCGGAAGGCGTACGACCCGGCCGGGCCGGGGACCGCGGTGAGCATGCCGCTGAGGATCACCTCGGCGAGATGCTGGGGGCGTGGGCGTGGCTCGACGGCGGCCTGGACGAGGCGCATGACCGGCAGGTCCGGGCGGCCCAGCGCGAGATGGCCGGCCAGCCGGAACGCCTCCGGCGAGGCCGTCGCGCGGAAGCGGAGGACCAGGTCCTCGGCGGACAGGCCGGTGATGTCCGTACGGTCGTCGGAGGCGGCCGGCATCGGCCCGCCCAGCCGGGCCGCCGAACCGGGAAAGTCCTGCCCGCCCGGCGCCGCGACCAGCGCCGCCCAGTTCGCCAGCCAGCGCGGCCCCGGCTCCAGCACGGGCAGCGGGACGGTGCCGGGGCCGTCCGGCTCGTCGAGGGCGTCGTCGTACGGCGTGAACGCGAGCGAGGCCGCCGGTGCCGCCGGATGCGGTGCCGACAGGCGGCCCGGCGTCGACGGCAGCGCGGTGTCCCGCCACAGGTGTTCCGGGAGGGGCTGTACGACGGCCAGCGGCATCCGGTGCGCCCAGCGGGCCAGTGTGGAGAACCAGCGGGTGCCGGCCGGGCCCTGCCGCCATTGCGGGCCCATGCAGTCACTGACCAGCAGTGTGACCGTGCGGCCGTCGCCGGGGAGGGGGAGGGAGCGCACGGTGCCGTCCGGGTGGGCGCGGTGCAGGGTGACCGTACGGAAGATCCCGGACTGGACGAGCGCGGTGTGCAGTTCCCGGATCAGGGGGCCCCATACCGGCATGGTCGGGCCCGTGTCGTACACCAGGTTCAGCCGCAGCCAGCGCTCCCGCGCGGGCCGCAGCACCGGCAGCCACCATTCGGGGGCGGCCCCGAGGCGCGCGATGCGGTCGGCCGTGGCCCGCTCGTCCAGTTCGAGCCGGTCGGGGGCGTCGGCGCGGCGCTTGAGCGGCCGCAGGGAGCGTTGCAGGGCCAGGGGGTGGCGCAGCATCGGGGGCGCGGGGGCCAGGAGGGTGGTGTGGGGTTCGGTCGTCGCCTGGGGTGTCGTGGTCGGCGCGGGCAGGTGCAGCGGGGCGCGAGGGGACGGCTGGCTGACGTCCTGTTGCCCGGCTGGGGGTGGCGGTGGCGTCTGCGTCGCGGCTTCAATAGGGCGTACGACATCGGCGGCGGCCTGAGCGGCAGGGGCGTCCGGGGTATCGGCCGGGGGCTCCATGTGGCGGGCCAGCCACAGGAGTTCGGCCAGTTCGAGCGGGGTCGGGTGCGGGCCGCCGGACGCCTCGGCCAGCATGTCGGCCAGGCGGAGCAGCGGCGTGCGCGGTCCGGGGCGCTCAGAAGGCATCGGTCTGTGGTGCCTCGCTCAGATACGGCATCAGCTGCTCGGCCAGCTCGTCGAGGGACTCGGCGGCCAGGTCGGAGGAGCGGGCCAGGTAGATGGCGTTCAGGAGCTGGTCGGTGGCGAGGTCGCCGCCGCCCACCCGGGACAGGAAACGGTCGATGAGGGTCTGCGCGTAGGCGTCGGGATCCTCGTCGAAGTGGGCGCGGACGATGTCGGCGAGGTGGCTGTCGTCGGGCTGGCGCAGGCGCAAGGTCACACAGCGGCGCAGGAAGGCGGGCGGGAACTCGCGCTCGCCGTTGCTGGTGAGGACGACGAAGGGGAAGGCCCGGCAGCGCACCCGGCCGCGCCGCACCGGCACCCGCTGGTCGGCGCCGTCGATCATCACCTCGGCCGTGCGGGCGCCCCGGATCAGTTCGGGGATCTCGTACTGGCCCTCCTCCAGCACGTTCAGCAGGTCGTTGGGCAGGTCGAGGTCGCTCTTGTCGATCTCGTCGATGAGCAGGGCTCGCGGCCGTGCGTAGGGGAGGAGGGCGGTGCCGAGGGGGCCCAGCCTCAGATGGTCCTCGATGCCGCCCGCGTCGCCGGTCTTCGCCGCCGGGGTGTGCCGGGCCGCGTACAGGCGGGACAGCGGGTCGTACTGGTAGAGGCCGTCGTGCAGGGTGCTTCGGCTGGTGATGTTCCAGCGCAGGACCGGGCCGAGGCCCAGCTCGCGCGCGACCGCGTACACCAGGGAGGACTTGCCGGTGCCGGGCGGACCGGTCACCAGCAGCGGGCGCCGCAAGTACAGGGCCGCGTTGACCAGTTGGACCGTCTGCGGGGTGGCCCGGTAGGTCGCGGCTCGATGGGTGCGGTCCGGGGAGACGGCCGACGCGTCGGCGGCCCCGTCCGGGGCCTCGAGCACCGGGCCGCCGTCGAAGGCCCGCCAGGGCGGGGGTGGCGGCAGCCGGTCGATGCCGTCGTGCGGCTCGGTCGTACCGGTGTAGACGGGCCACAGGGGCATGGATCTTCTCTCCGTGGGTGGTTCGTGTCGTGGTCGTGGTCGGTGGGCAGCTCAGACGACGGGTGAGTGCGAGCAGGCGGCGGGCTCGGGGAAGCAGCGCGGGTCGTCCCAGAGCAGCTGGACGTCCTTCGCCCAGTGGCTCTCCGGATCGTCGTCCGCGTCCGCCGCCTCCCTCAACTCCATGACATGACGCGGGAGTTCGACGGGCGGGACATCGGCGACGGAGGCGGCGAGCTCGTCGAGGAACGCGGCCCCGGAACAGGGGCCGTCGTGCCGCAGGTCGGCACAGCCTGTGCGCGACCACAGCAGCACCGGCACCGGGGTGTTGAGGCCGACCTCGAAGTGCGGTTGCGCGGTGGACGGCGGGAAGGCGAAGCCCGCCAGGTCGGCGGAGTGGTCGCGCAGCCGCTTGCGCAGGCTCGGCGGCCGCTCCGGGGCACCGCACTCCACCCGGTGCAGCCGCGCACCGGCACAGGCGTCCAGTTGCTGCCACCGCTTGGCCAGCCGGTGCCGCAGCCGCCCACTGCGGTGCCGGGACCGGTCCACCACGACAAGCGGATAGGCACAGCCCAGCGGGGTCGAGTCATCCTCACCGCACTCCCACTGCGCCACCGGCTCGTTCAGCCACTCGCGGGGCAGCACGAACGTGATCAGCTCGTCCGCGTCCGGGGCGAGCTGGGTGAACGCCTCGTCGATGCGCTCCTGGACGTACGCCCGTACGGCGGTGCGCGGCAGCCTGCGCGACCCGATGCGCCGCCGGTGCCCGTCGCGGTAGGCGGACACCTCGACGGTGACCTGGTCGACGCCGGCACCGCTGTGCTCGATCTCGACCAGGATCGGCGACCATGCGTGCGCGGCGGCGGGCCGGGCGGGCGGCGCGTCCAGCAGCTCCTGCAGCCGGTCGGCGAACCGGCCCACCGCCTCCGCGCCCGGCACCTCCCATTGCACATACCCGGCCGCCGCCCCCAGCGAGGCGAACCCGCCCTCCGGCAACGGCGGCCCGAAGGGGCCCACGGCATCGACGTACAGCCGGTTCGGATCGCAGTCCACGTCCTGCGCCACCGCCCTTCGCACCAGCGTGTACAACCGCCGTACGGCATCGGGGTGATGGTCGGGAGTGGGAACCCGCTCGCCCAGCTCGGGCCAGTAGCGGGCCATGACCTGGGTGGGCAGCATCCGCCCGACCAGGACGTCCCGCGCACCCGCGACCGACGCCACCATGCCGACGACCCTGCCGTCCGGGAGGGTCACCGCCGCGCCGCTGAAGCCGGCCGCCAGGGGCTGCCCATGGGCCGTCACGGCCTCCAGCTGACGCCACTCGTCCGAGACCAGTGCGCCGGGCACGGCCTGGTACCGGGCGAGCATGCCCTCGTCGTACCCCTTGGGGAAGCCGTATGCGACGAGCGTCGGTGCGGGGTCGCCCAGTTCGGCGCCCGGCGGTGCGAACTCGGCGGGCGCCAGCGGGACTTCGCGGTCCAGCTCGAGGACGGCCAGATCACCGGGGCCGGCCGCGCCGCCCGACCAGCCGCCGTGGCCGGTCACGGTGGCGAGCAGCGGATCGAGCCCTCTGCTGCCGGGGAAGGTCACCGTCACCTCCGACGTGCCGCTCCAGCGCACGACGTGGGCGCAGGTGAGGACACGGCGGGGGGAGACCAGGAAGCCCGCGCCGACCTCGTTCCCGCAGGAGATCCGGGCGTGCCAGGCAGCGCCGCTCATGACCGGCCGGCGGCCTCCGGTGCCGCCGGGGTCTGTCCCGGGGACCAGCTGAGCTTCACCACCAAATGGCCCTCCGCCGACCCCTTGGCGATGACCGCTCCGGACTCGGCGGTCAGCTTCACGCCGAACTCCAGCTCCACCGACTCCGGCCGCAGCGAGCCGTCCCGGAAGACCCGCAACGCGGACTCGGCCGCCGCCCGGACCCCGTCCAGCGCGCCCTCGAACGTGCGCGCCGCCCGCGCCGGCCCGTCGCCGCGCGAGACCAGCCGGGCGCCCGACTCGTCCTCGACACCCTCCACGACCACCATGGCGCCGCCCTCGGTCTGGAACTCCATCAACCCGTCCATGGCGCCGCCCGCTCCCCCGTGAGGTATGTGACCTGTGCGAACTCCATTGTTACGGACGGTGCTTGGAGATGTCACCGGATTCCGCCGGGAGTCAGCCGGCCACGCCCCGGATCACCCCCAGCTCCGCCAGGTCCTGCGGCCGGATACGGAGCTGATCCGCCGTCGCCTCGACCTCCTCCGCCGGCCGCTTCAGGATCGCCGCGGCCAGCTCCGGTGCGATCACCGAGAAGTAACTGTCCGGTGTGGCCCAGGTGTTGCCGGGCGCGGCCAGCGCCAGCGCGCCGCCCGAGCCGCCTTCGCCGATGAGAAGCGTGGTGATCGGCGTACGGACGCCGGCCACCGCGACGAACACGTCCGCGATCGCCGCACCCACCCCCTGCCGCTCCGCCTCGGCGTCATTGGCCGCGCCCGGGGTGTCCACCAGCGTCAGCACGGGAATCCCGAGCCGGTCCGCCAGCCGGATCAACCGGGCGGCCGTACGGTAACCGGCGGGCCGGGTCGCCGTCCCGGCCTGCGCCGCGTACGCGACCGTACGACCGTCATGCTCGCCGAACCCGCAGAGCATCCCCGCGTCGGTGCCGCCGCAGCGGTCGCCGCTGAGGGCGGCGCGGTGGGTGAAGTAGGCGTCCAAGTAGGCCGCGGCACGCGGGCGTTGAGGCGAGCGGGCGCGTTGGACGGCGGCCCAGCCTGTTGGCGGGAGGGTCGGGGGGCCGCTGTGGGCGGGGGGTGGGGTTGTGCGGCCGGTTGCGGTACCGGGCGCGGCAGCGTCGC
>NZ_JBFALC010000004.1:279551-332934 GCF_040656035.1 Streptomyces sp. NPDC050211 | reverse complement strand
TTTTTGCGAACCGGGCCGTCAACGTACCCACCCCTTTCGCAAACATCGGGTTTTTAGGGCACGGGGGCGAGGATGTACAAAAACACGGCCCCACAAATGGGGCGGGGGCCCGCCTTCTCGGCGGGCCCCGGCCCCTCCCGTGAAACGCCGAGCCCCTGGCTCGGCAGGCTCAGTCCATGTCGTCCCACGCGATCACGCCCCCCGAACCGAGATCGCCCAGCAGCGCCCGGAACCGCTCATATGCGGCCTGGCACGTCGAGTGCCGCTCATAGGAACGCGACGACACCGCTAACGCACCGCCGGCGGGTTCACGAAGTCGCCAGACCCAGCCGTTTCCCTCGGAGGTGTGGTGCACGCCCCCCGGTAAACCCTCGACCGCCGCGCACATTTCCTCGAACGCCGCTCTGCACTCGGCGTAGCTGCGGTACGTCAGGGCCGCTACGGCGACCACCCGCCCGTTCGTGGCGGTGAGTCGCCACAGGTAACTGCCGTCTGCGGATATGTCTATTTGGCAGCGCGTGCCGGGTACGGCCGCGCCCCCCTGTCTTGCCGCCATCCATCCCCACCCCTGCGGATCCCGTCTTCCGGAAGGCCGCATGTGCCGACGATGGTTCGCCGTTCATGCGGCACCCGCAGGGTAGTGAGACACGAGTGACAACGTTCGCCCTGCCTTAGTTGCCCCCGGCATGCTTCATGCGAAAGTTGCCCCTCGTTCACACAGCAGTCCTACAGCGGGCGCGAGAGCGGAACGAGGGCCTCCGGCGGCCGTCCCGGGGCGGGCCGCCGGGCCCGCGGTACGCGTAGGTGGTCGCCAGGTCCGCTGAAATTCCGGTTGAGTTTTCCCTTCGGCTTTCCATGGAATCGGCGCACCCGATATTCGGCCGCACTCCCTTTCCCGAAAAATCGGCAATCCTCTTCACTCGACCGCCAAAAACGTTCCGAAATCTCCACAGCGTGAGTACGCTGCCCACGTCAATTCGGGCCCGCCGAACGGGGATTGGCGGGTCGTGGCATTCAAACTTGGGGAATTCGGATGCGCATTTACTCTGCTGCCGTCGCCGCGTGCGGCGTCATAGCCCTGTCCGCACTCGCCGTGCCGGCCGCCCAGGCGGACGAGCAGTTCGGCGACACCGACATCACCAGCGTCGTCGTCAACAGCGGTGACCCCGTTGTCGTCGGCACGAGCGCGAGAACCGTCACCGTCGAGGTCACGGCGACCGACCCGACCGGCCTCGACGCGATCAACGCCACGCTCTACCACGGCTCGTACGCCGCCCAGGACGCCACCGTGGCCTCGACGGGGGCCTGCGGGCCGACGACCGCTGCGACCAGCACCTGCACGCTGACCTTCGACCTGGCCCCCGGCACCGCCCCGGCCAACGACGCGCTGGCCGGCTCCTGGAGCGTGAGCGCCTTCGCGATCGCCGCCGACGGCGACGCCGAGTTCCTGGACAGCGCGGCCACCTTCTCCCTGCAGCGCGAGACCCGGCTGACCGTCGACGCCACCCCTGAGCCGGTGAAGTGGGGCAAGGTCCTCACCGTCAAGGGCGGCATGCAGAACGCAGGCTGGGCGAACGGCACGAACGTCGCCGCCGAGGCCGGCCGGCCCGTGACGCTGCAGTTCCGCCAGAAGGGCTGCGCCACCTACAGCACCGTCAAGACCGTCAAGACCGCCGCCGACGGCACCCTCTCCACCACCGTCCGCGCGTACTCCGACGGCGACTACCGCTGGTCCTACGCCGGCACGGACGCGACCGCGGCCGCGGTGTCCGAGGGCGACTTCGTGGACGTGCGCTGACCCCTGAGAAAGCGGTGCCGGGCGGCCCACACGGGCGGCCCGGCATCGATCATCCGGTCGGCGTGCGATCGCCCGTCAGGCCACCGCCAGCAGAATCGCCAGCAGCACCGCGCCCGCCGCCGCGGGGCCCACGATCTCGTACGCCCAGCGCACGACCACGCCCTCGCCCTGCGCGGTCTCCGCCGTCCCCCGGCCCTCCTGCAGTTCCCGCAGATCGTCCATGGCCTGGTCGCTCGCCGCCCGGGTCGGACCGTCCGGCACGTTGCGGAGACCGCCCTGCACGAGGCCACGCGTGGTGTCCTCGCCGCTCGCCATCGCGCGTGCCTCGCGCCGGGCCGCCTTCTTGCGGGCGCGCAGCGACACCGGGATGGCCCAGAGCTGGAACTTCTTGCCGGACCGGTCGACGACCTCGTTCGAGTAGCCAGAGCGCAACGAGGCGACCTGCCCCCACGGCAGCACGATCACGCGGAAGGGGTTGCGGATGCGGAGGCGGTCCTCGTTCGCGTACACGGCGGGGCGGACGGTGAAGGCGACGATCAGCGGGACGACGAGGATCATCGCGGCGAGGGCCAGCCAGGGGGTGCGGCCGTTGCCCTGGAACAGGGCGTCGATGCCGAGCCAGGCGACGAGGCCCAGCAGGAGGACGCCGCCTGCGATGCCGCCGGAGGATCGGAAGACGCGGTCCTTGTTCTCGGGGTCCGGGGTGGTCATGCCGTTGATTCTGCCGCATGCCTGCGGCGGCTCGGCGGGGGCGCCCCTTCGCCGTGAGGGGTCTGGCCGTGCGCGGGTGCGGGCCCGTTGTGGCTGGTCGCGCAGTTCCCCGCGCCCCTTCACGTCGGACACCTCCCCCTCTCCTAGAAGGAACCGTTCTTCGGGGTGTACAGCCGCTACGCGCGTAGATATGCTCGTCTGGTGACCATGCCCACCACTGCACACACCCTCACGGACGTGGCGGCCTCCGAGAGCACGCTGCGTCGGTTCCTCCATGGGCTGCCCGGCGTCGACGCGGTCGGCCTGGAGGCGCGTGCCGCCTCGCTCGGTACCCGTTCCATCAAGACGACCGCGAAGGCGTACGCCATCGACCTCGCCATCTCGATGGTCGACCTGACGACGCTGGAAGGCGCGGACACCCCGGGCAAGGTCCGGGCGCTCGGCGCCAAGGCGGTCCGCCCCGACCCGACCGACCGTACGGCCCCCGCCACGGCCGCGGTCTGTGTCTACCCCGACATGGTGCCCGCCGCGAAGGAGGCCGTCGCCGGCTCCACGGTCAAGGTCGCCTCGGTCGCCACCGCCTTCCCGGCGGGCCGCGCGCCGATCGCCGTCAAGCTGGCCGACGTGCGGGAAGCCGTCGCCGCGGGCGCCGACGAGATCGACATGGTCATCGACCGCGGGGCCTTCCTCGCGGGCAACTACATGAAGGTGTACGACGAGATCGTCGCCGTGAAGGAGGCCTGCGGGGCGAGCGCCCGCCTGAAGGTCATCTTCGAGACCGGCGAGCTGTCGACGTACGACAACATCCGGCGCGCCAGCTGGCTCGGCATGCTGGCGGGCGCCGACTTCATCAAGACCTCGACCGGCAAGGTCGCCGTCAACGCCACTCCCGCGAACACGCTCCTCATGCTGGAGGCCGTGCGCGACTTCCGTGCCCAGACCGGCGTGCAGGTGGGTGTGAAGCCCGCCGGCGGCATCCGTACGTCCAAGGACGCGATCAAGTTTCTCGTCCTGGTCAACGAGACCGCCGGGGAGGACTGGCTGGACAACCACTGGTTCCGCTTCGGCGCGTCCTCGCTTCTGAACGACTTGCTGATGCAGCGTCAGAAGCTGGCCACCGGCCGCTACTCCGGTCCCGACTACGTGACGGTGGACTGATCCATCATGGCTTTTGAGTACGCACCCGCACCCGAGTCCCGCTCGATCGTCGACATCGCCCCGTCCTACGGCCTGTTCATCGACGGCGAGTTCGTGGAAGCGGCCGACGGCAAGGTCTTCAAGACGGTCTCGCCGTCCACCGAAGAGGTCCTCTCCGAGGTCGCCCAGGCCGGCGCCGAGGACGTGGACCGCGCGGTGAAGGCCGCCCGCAAGGCCTTCGAGAAGTGGTCGGCGCTGCCCGGCTCCGAGCGCGCCAAGTACCTCTTCCGCATCGCCCGCATCATCCAGGAGCGCGCCCGCGAGCTCGCCGTCCTGGAAACGCTGGACAACGGCAAGCCCATCAAGGAGACGAGGGACGCCGACCTTCCCCTCGTAGCGGCGCACTTCTTCTACTACGCGGGCTGGGCGGACAAGCTGGAGCACGCCGGCTTCGGTGCCGCCCCCCGGCCGCTGGGCGTCGCCGGCCAGGTCATCCCCTGGAACTTCCCGCTGCTGATGCTGGCGTGGAAGATCGCCCCGGCGCTGGCGACGGGCAACACGGTGGTGCTGAAGCCCGCCGAGACGACCCCGCTCTCCGCTCTGTTCTTCGCAGACATCTGCCGCCAGGCCGGTCTGCCCAAGGGCGTCGTCAACATCCTTCCGGGATACGGCGACACGGGCGCGTCCCTGGTGGCCCACCCGGACGTGAACAAGGTGGCCTTCACCGGCTCCACCGCCGTCGGCAAGGAGATCGCCCGCACGGTCGCCGGCTCGAAGAAGAAGCTCACCCTCGAACTCGGCGGCAAGGGCGCGAACATCGTCTTCGACGACGCCCCGATCGACCAGGCGGTGGAGGGGATCGTCAACGGGATCTTCTTCAACCAGGGCCAGGTGTGCTGCGCGGGATCAAGGCTGCTGGTCCAGGAGTCGATCCAGGACGAGTTGCTGGAGTCCCTGAAGCGCCGTCTGTCGACGCTCCGCCTCGGTGACCCGCTGGACAAGAACACGGACATCGGCGCGATCAACTCGGCCGAGCAGCTCTCGCGCATCACGTCCCTGGTCGAGCAGGGCGAGGCGGAGGGCGCCGAGCGCTGGTCCGCGCCGTGCGACATCCCCTCCTCCGGCTACTGGTTCGCCCCGACGCTCTTCATGAACGTCACCCAGGCCCACACCGTCGCCCGCGACGAGATCTTCGGCCCGGTGCTGTCCGTCCTCACCTTCCGCACCCCGGACGAGGCGGTCGCCAAGGCGAACAACACGCCGTACGGGCTGTCGGCGGGCATCTGGACCGAGAAGGGTTCACGGATCCTGGCGGTGGCGAACAAGCTGCGCGCGGGCGTGATCTGGTCCAACACGTTCAACAAGTTCGACCCGACCTCGCCCTTCGGCGGCTACAAGGAGTCGGGCTTCGGCCGCGAGGGCGGCCGCCACGGCCTGGAGGCGTACCTCGATGTCTGACCGTTTGAGCGTCTTCAAGACCTACAAGCTGTACGTCGGCGGGAAGTTCCCGCGTTCCGAGAGCGGCCGGGTGTACGAGGTGACGGACTCCAAGGGCAAGTGGCTGGCCAACGCGCCGCTCTCCTCCCGCAAGGACGCCCGGGACGCGGTGGTCGCCGCCCGCAAGGCCTTCGGCGGCTGGTCCGGCGCGACCGCGTACAACCGCGGCCAGATCCTCTACCGCGTCGCGGAGATGCTGGAGGGTCGCCGCGATCAGTTCACGCGTGAGGTGGCCGACGCCGAAGGGCTCTCCAAGTCCAAGGCGGCGGGGATCGTGGACGCCACGATCGACCGCTGGGTCTGGTACGCGGGCTGGACCGACAAGATCGCCCAGGTGGTCGGCGGCGGCAACCCGGTCGCGGGCCCGTTCTTCAACCTCTCCTCGCCCGAGCCCACGGGCGTCGTCGCTGTCCTCGCCCCCCAGGAGTCGTCCTTCCTGGGCCTGGTCTCGGTCGTCGCCCCGGTGATCGCGACCGGCAACACGGCGATCGTGGTGGCGAGCGAGAAGTCCCCGCTGCCCGCCCTGTCGCTGGGCGAAGTGCTGGCCACCTCCGACCTGCCCGGCGGTGTCGTCAACGTCCTCTCCGGCCGTACGGCGGAGATCGCGGCGCCCCTCGCCGCGCACCAGGACGTCAACGCGATCGACCTCGCGGGCGCCGGCACCGACGATGGCCTGGCGAAGGAACTGGAGATCGCGGCGGCCGACAACCTCAAGCGCGTCCTGCGTCCACAGCCTGTGGATTACACCGAGACCCCGGGCACCGAGCGCCTGACGGCATTCCTGGAGACGAAGACGGTCTGGCACCCGACGGGCTCGCTGGGCGCGTCCGGCTCGTCGTACTAGAGGCACTAGAGGTACCAGAGGTACTGGAGCCGCCGAGACCGGAGAGCCGCGCTTCCCCTCCGTCCAGGGGAGGCGCGGCTCTCTGTGATGCGCACTTCAAAGCCGGCCCACGGCTTCGATGAACAGCAAGTGAATGCCACACTGGTGTCCCGTGAGTTCCCAACCGGCCATACCGACGCGAGTCGTGCTGCTCTGCGGCCCCTCCGGCTCCGGCAAGTCCACGCTCGCCGCCCGCTCTGGTCTTCCGGTGCTGCGGCTCGACGACTTCTACAAGGAGGGCGACGACCCGACGCTGCCGCAGGTCCTCGGGAGCTCCGACATCGACTGGGACCACCCCGACTCATGGGACGCGGACACCGCCGTCGCCGCCATCGCGGAGCTGTGCCGCACGGGTCGTACGGACGTCCCGATCTACGACATCTCCCGCAGCGCCCGCACCGGCGCGGAGACCGTCGACATCGGCCGCACCCCGCTGTTCATCGCTGAGGGCATCTTCGCCGCCGAGATCGTCACCCGCTGCCGTGAGCTGGGCGTCCTGGCCGACGCGCTGTGCCTGAGCCGCGGACCGGTGCGCACCTTCCTCGGCCGTTTCCTGCGGGACCTGAAGGAAGGGCGCAAATCCGTACCGTTCCTGCTGCGGCGGGGCTGGCGGCTGATGCGCGCCGAGCGGTCCATCGTCGCCCGGCAGACCGCGCTGGGCGCACACGCCTGCGCCCGCGACGAGGCGATGGGGCGGCTGGCGGACGCGGCGGCCGGGCGGTGCGCGACGGCGCGTACGGCGGTCTAGGCGAGCCCTGGGCGTCGTACCGCACACACGAAAGCGGGACCGGACGGACCCCCCGGCCCTCCAGTCCCGCTCCTTTTGTGCTCCCCCGTGATCCCCGTGGTCCCCCGTGACCCCGTTGGTTCCCCCCGGAACCGCTCCCCCGTACTTCCCCCGTGCTCCCCCGTTACTTACGTCCCCCCCAGACCTTCAGGCGACAAGCTCCCCGAAGGACTCCTCCTCGTCACGGCCGAAGCTGAGGACCTCGTCCTCGCGCAGCCGGCGCAGGGAGCGCCAGATGCTGGACTTCACCGTGCCGACACTGATGTCGAGGATCTCCGCGATCTCCGGGTCGGTGCGGCCCTCGTAGTAACGGAGGACCAGCATCGTCCGCTGGAGTTCGGGCAGCCGGGCCAGCGCCTGCCACAGGACCGCGCGCAGTTCGGTGCCGCGCATCGCGTCCGTGTCGCCGGGCGTCTCCGGCAGTTCCTCGGTCGGGTATTCGTTCAGCTTGCGGCGCCGCCAGGCGCTGATGTGCAGGTTGGTCATCGTCCGCCGCAGGTATCCCCCGACGGCCGCCTTGTCACTGATCCGGTCCCACGCCCGGTACGTCGAGAACAGCGCGCTCTGCAGCAGGTCCTCGGCCTCGAAGCGGTCGCCGGTGAGGTGGTAGGCGGTTGCGTACAGGGAGGTGCGGCGCTCTTGGACGTAGGCGGTGAACTCCGCCTCCGACAGCGAGCGCCGACGCTCCCCCGAGTCCTCCCCGTACGCGGTTCCCCCGACCGTACCCATAGCGGCTACCGCCGCGGGCTCCCCCGTGAGACCGTCAACCACCGTCATGTACGCGGTGTGCTGACGCCCGGTGCCGCGAGCGCACCCCCGCCCGCTCACGGCACCGGACTTCTCGGAACCCCGGCCCCCGTTCACGTCGTGCAGACGCGTGACAACTGCGCTTGCGCTCGTGCTGTGCAGCGTGTTCATCTCGCGCCCCCCGTCGTGGACTTCCCGGTGTTCGGTCTCGCTCGGCCTTGTCTCCGGCCTCGCTTCCTTGCCTGTGCCCAAAAGCTTGCCGAGCCGACTTCATGGCCGTGTCCGTCGACTGTCACAGACCTGTCACAGGGGTCTGTGACAGGTACCTCACAGTCCGATCACGGAAAACAGCGCTACGTGCACGGAGCCGTACAAGTGTCGAAACCCCAGCCCCGCATGGGCCAGAATGAGCCCGTGCCTTCCCTGTTGCTGATCGAGGACGACGACGCCATCCGTACGGCCCTGGAGCTGTCACTGACGCGCCAGGGACATCGGGTTGCCACCGCTGCCACCGGTGAGGACGGTCTGAAGCTCTTGCGCGAGCAGCGGCCGGACCTGATCGTGCTGGACGTGATGCTGCCCGGCATCGACGGTTTCGAGGTGTGCCGGCGCATCCGGCGCACGGACCAGCTGCCGATCATCCTGCTGACCGCGCGGAGCGACGACATCGATGTGGTCGTCGGTCTCGAGTCCGGTGCCGATGACTATGTCGTCAAACCCGTGCAGGGACGGGTGCTCGACGCCCGGATCCGGGCCGTGCTGCGGCGCGGCGAGCGGGAGGCCAACGATGCGGCGACCTTCGGCAGCCTGGTGATCGACCGGGCGGCGATGACCGTGACGAAGAACGGCGAGGATCTTCAGCTCACGCCGACCGAGCTGCGGCTGCTCCTTGAGCTGAGCCGACGGCCCGGTCAGGCGCTCTCCCGGCAGCAGCTGCTGCGGCTGGTGTGGGAGCACGACTACCTCGGTGACTCACGTCTGGTGGACGCCTGTGTGCAGCGGCTGCGGGCGAAGGTGGAGGACGTGCCGTCGTCCCCGACGCTGATCCGGACGGTGCGCGGCGTCGGCTACCGGCTGGACAGTCCTCAGTGACACCAGCGCACGGGGGCTTCCGCGGCTGGGCCGCGGCACGCGCACGACAGGTGGCCCGGCTTCGCTTCACCAGTCTGCGGCTCCGGCTGGTCGTCGTCTTCGGTCTGGTCGCGTTGACCGCAGCGGTGTCCGCGTCCGCGATCGCGTACTGGCTCAACCGCGAGGCCGTGCTCACCCGCACTCAGGACGCCGTGCTGGCCGACTTCCAGCAGGAGATGCAGAACCGCGCGGGCGCCCTGCCCGAGCACCCCACTCAGGACGAACTGCAGCACACCGCGGGCCAGATGGCGAACAGCAGCCAGCGCTTCAGCGTGCTGCTCGTCGCCCAGGACGACAGCGGCCGGACCGTGTACGGCAACTCCGGCGCCCTGGACGGCTTCGCGCTCCAGGACGTGCCCAAGTCGCTGCGTACGGCGGTGAACAAGGAACAGGAGGTCAACGCGAACAACAAGTACGCGTACCACCTGTACTGGCAGCGCACCGTCGAGGACGGCACCCCTTATCTGGTGGCCGGCACGAAGGTGATCGGCGGCGGGCCGACCGGCTACATGCTCAAGTCGCTGGAGCCGGAGGCGAAGGACCTCAACTCTCTCGCCTGGTCGCTGGGGATCGCCACGGGCCTGGCGCTGATCGGCTCCGCGCTGCTCGCGCAGGCCGCCGCCACGACCGTACTCAAGCCCGTGCACCGGCTCGGGGTCGCCGCCCGGCGGCTCGGCGAGGGCAAGCTGGACACCCGGCTGAGGGTGTCCGGGACCGATGAACTGGCCGATCTGTCAAGGACGTTCAACGACGCGGCCGAGGCGCTGGAGAAGCGGGTCGCCGAGATGGCCGCGCGGGAGGATTCGTCCCGGCGGTTCGTCGCGGACATGAGCCATGAACTCCGTACGCCGCTCACCGCGATCACCGCCGTGACGGAGATCCTGGAGGAGGAGCTGGAGGCGGAGTCCGGGTCGATGGACCCGATGATCGAGCCCGCCGTACGGCTCGTCGTCAGCGAGACGCGGCGGCTGAACGACCTGGTCGAGAATCTGATGGAGGTCACCCGCTTCGACGCGGGCACCGCGCGGCTCGTCCTGGACGACGTCGACATCGCCGACCAGATCACCGCCTGCATCGACGCGCGGGCCTGGCTGGACGCGGTGGAGCTGAACGCCGAGCGCGGCATCCACGCCCGGCTCGATCCGCGCCGCCTGGACGTGATCATGGCGAACCTGATCGGCAACGCGCTCAAGCACGGCGGGTCGCCGGTGCGGGTGTCGGTGCGTGAGGCGGTCGAGGACGTCATCATCGAGGTGCGCGACCACGGGCCCGGCATCCCCGAGGACGTCCTGCCGCACGTCTTCGACCGCTTCTACAAGGCGAGCGCCTCCCGGCCGCGCTCCGAGGGCAGCGGGCTCGGCCTGTCCATCGCCATGGAAAGCGCGCACATCCACGGCGGCGAGATCACCGCCGCCAACTCCCCCGAGGGCGGTGCGGTGTTCACGCTGTCGCTGCCGCGGGACGCGTCGGAGCTGACGGCGCAGGAGACCGACGAGAAGAAGAACGGCAAGCGCGCGGAGGGGGAGGCCTGATGACCGTACGCCGATGGGCAGCCGTTCCCGTGCTCGCCCTGCTGCTGGCCGGGTGCGGGATCCGGGCCACCGAGGTGCCGACGGACTTCGGGCCCGCGCCGTCGCGCGTGCAGTGCGCGCAGACCGAGCAGGACGCCTCACCGCAGGCCTCGCGCGGGCTGCCGGTCCAGGTCTTCCTGCTGTGCCGCTCGTCGCTGGTGGCCGTCGACCGGACCGTACGGGTGCCCGACGGTGCCGTGGACTCCGAGCGGCGGGTGCTGGTGGCGCAGGAGCTCCTCGACGAGCTGGCCCAGACGCCGTCGGCGGCCGAGAAGGAGGCCGGGTACACCACGGACGTACGCGGCGGCATGACCGTCGGCGGCCCCCGCCCCGGCGACCCCGAGGACGCGCTGCGGCTGAGCAGCCCGCCCGAGGACCTCACCTCCTACGCCCTCGCCCAGGTCGTCTGCACCCTCTCCGACTCGGCCGCGGCCGAGGGCGACGGCTCGGTCATCCTCGGCGGCCCGGACACCGAGCCCGTACAGCGCTACGAGTGCACCGACGAGGTCCGCTCCAGGCCGGGGACGCAGGCGCCGCCGTCGACGGGGGTCACGGGCGGCTGACCTCGGTTCGAGCCCTGTGGCGCATGCCTCATACCTCTGTGTGTCGACTTTGCGGAACCGATCGTGCCGAGGGCCGCGTCTAGGGGGGCGTGCAGCGTGAAGGCTCCATCGGCGGCGGCGCCGCGATTCGCATCCGTGTGGCAGGGGGTGTCCTCCTCGCCGCACACCTCGCGCTCGTCGCCTGGCTCACGCTGCGTCCGCTGGACGTCCCCTGGGTGATGCCCGCCAATCTGCGTCCGTTCGCCGGCATCCGCGCCGATCTGGCACTGGGCTGGCCGGAGGCGGCCCGGCGCATCGGCGAAGGGCTCGCGCTCCTCGCGCCGCTGGGCGTGCTGCTCCCGCTGGCCCACGGCAGACTCCTCGCCTCCCCGCTCGGCTCCCTGGTCCGTACGATCACCGCGGGCGCCCTGATCTCGCTCGGCATCGAACTCCTGCAGACCGGCGTGCCCGGCCAGGTCGTCGACGTCGACTCGCTGCTGCTCAACACGGTGGGCGTGGCCCTCGCGCATCTCGCGCTGGTCCCGGTGGGCCGCTTTGCGCTCCGCCGCAGGACCGAGCGCAAACGGCGTACGACCGTCCGCCAGGAGGAGCCGGCTCAGGGTCGCACCCCGACGATTCCCAGGGTCGGGATCGCACCGTAGAGCGACGCTTTGCCCCCTTCGTCGCCGTAGCGTTGAAGACAGATGAGGCCACCACAGAGAAGGCCTCGCACCGACGCTCACGAAGGAGCCGCAATGACCGCCCTTGCCCGCCCCACCAACGGCCGCATGATCGGCGGAGTGTGCGCTGCGCTGGCACGGCGCTTCGGCACCTCCGCGACCACGATGCGCGTCATCTTCGTCCTGTCCTGTCTGCTGCCGGGCCCGCAGTTCCTGCTCTACATCGCGCTGTGGATCTTCCTGCCCTCGGAGGACAAGGCCCGCACGTCCTGGTAAGTGCCTCGCGTACTGGTAACTGCCGTGCGTATCAACGCCGATGGGGCGCACCCCCTGGATTGGGGTGCGCCCCATCGGCGCGCTTCGAAGGCTTCGCTCAGCCCACCGGCACCGCCTGGACCGGCACGGCCTGCACCGGCATCCCGCCGAGCAGCAGGGAGGCCGGGGCGGTGAGGCCCTGGGCCAGGGCCCAGCCGGCGAGGGTGGGGCCGGTGACCGGGGTGAGCACGTACGGCCCCTCGACGGCGCGCTCCTTCTCGCCGGCCGGCAGCGCCTTGGAGACGTCCTCCGCCGGCAGCGCCGTGGTGACCATCTTGGCGGTGTTCACCACCGACCCGGTGTCCGGAACGACGGCCGGGGCGGCGTGCGCGGCACCGGTTCCGGCTGCGGCGAAGGCGGCACCGAGCGCGGCGACACCGAGGGTCTTGGCAGCAGACTGCTTCATCGTGAATGCGTCCTTGAATAGGGCCGACGGGGATTGTTCACAACCGTAAACATCCCCCGCCGCCCACCGCAAATACCGAAATGCGGGCGGGTCGTGAATGCCGTCAGAATTTCGTGTGCGCTGACGCCCGGAAGCAGCCCAAGATCAATCCCCAATCATCCCCCGGATGCCGTAGAACCGCTGGTGGAAGCGTTCTCACGGAACAGCCATTCGGACTTCAGCTCGGCGTATCCCGGCTTGATGACGTCATTGATCATCGCCAGCCGTTCATCGAAAGGAATGAATGCTGACTTCATAGCATTGACCGAGAACCATTGCATGTCGTCAAGGGTGTACCCGAATGCCTCGACTAGGTGCTCGAATTCCCGGCTCATACTGGTGTGGGACATCAGCCTATTGTCGGTGTTCACCGTCGCCCGGAAATGCAGCCGCCGCAGCAGCCCGATCGGGTGCTCGGCGTACGAGGCCGCCGCACCGGTCTGCAGATTGGAGCTGGGGCACAGCTCCAGCGGGATGCGCTTGTCCCGTACGTACGAGGCCAGCCGCCCGAGCTTCACCGAGCCGTCGGCGTGCACCTGGATGTCGTCGATGATCCGCACCCCGTGCCCGAGCCGGTCGGCGCCGCACCACTGGAGGGCCTGCCAGATGGACGGCAGACCGAAGGCCTCGCCGGCGTGGATGGTGAAGTGGTTGTTCTCGCGCTTGAGGTACTCGAAGGCGTCGAGGTGCCGGGTGGGCGGGTAGCCGGCCTCGGCGCCGGCGATGTCGAAGCCGACGACGCCCAAGTCCCGGTAACGGTTGGCGAGTTCGGCGATCTCCAGGGCGCGGGCGGCGTGCCGCATGGCGGTGAGCAGGGCGCCGACGCGGATGCGGTGGCCGTTCGCACGGGCGGTCCGCTCGCCTTCCCGGAAGCCCTCGTTGACCGCCTCGACGACCTCTTCGAGGGTGAGCCCGCCTTCGAGGTGCTGCTCGGGCGCGTACCGCACCTCCGCGTACACGACACCGTCCTCGGCGAGGTCCTCCGCGCACTCGGCGGCGACCCGGACGAGCGCCTCACGGGTCTGCATGACGCCGACGGTGTGGGAGAACGTCTCCAAGTACCGCTCCAGGGAACCGGAGTCGGCGGATTCCCGGAACCAGACGCCGAGCTTGTCCGGGTCGGTCTCGGGGAGCTGGGAGTAGCCCGAAGCGCGGGCGAGGTCGACGATCGTGCCGGGGCGCAGCCCGCCGTCGAGGTGGTCGTGCAGCAGAACCTTGGGTGCCCGGCGGATCTGGTCCGAGCTCGGTGTGTTTCCCATCGGGGCAGTCTGGCTCGTCATTTTCGCACTCTAACTCCTACGCGCGTAGATCGCGCGTCGCGCGAATCCGTCGATACGCAACGGTGACCGTGCTGCAGGGTCGCGTACACCCCCACTTCTGACACTGTTCTGTCATGGCACAGCAAGCGACGCCGGTGCGCACGGCCCGGCTGGGGAGGACGCTCGGCCCGGAGCCGAGGGCGGTCGGCGGGGCGGTGCTGCTGCTCCCCGGCGGCGACGAGGTCTCCGCCCGCCGCCCCTCCCCGATGCTGGCAGCCGCGTCCGTACGGGCGTTGGGCCGCCGTCTGGCGCGCGCGGGCCGCGACGAGGGGCTGGTGACACACGTCGTGCACTACCGCTACCGCGGCTGGAACGGCAGCGAGGCGCATCTCGCCCGCGACGCGTCCTGGGCGGCCAGCGAGGTCGTACGACGCTATGGCGACGTCCCCGTCTGCCTCGCCGGCATCGACATGGGCGGCCGGGCGGCCCTGCGCGCGGCCGGTCACGACGCCGTCAACTCCGTGCTGGCGCTGGGCCCTTGGCTGCCGGAGGACGACGTGGCCGCGCCGCCCGAACCGGTGAAGCAGCTCGCCGGGCGGCGGGTGATGATCGTGCACGGCACGAACGACGAGCGCACCGACCCGGAGTTGTCGTTCCGGCTCGCGGAGCGGGCGAAGAAGTCCAACCGGAACGTATGCCGGTTCGAGGTCCACTCCGATCGGCATGGCTTGCAGCAGCATCGTGATGAAGTGCTGTCTCTTGCGGAGGACTTCGTGATGGGGGCGTTGTTCGGGCGGGCGTTTTCGCGGCCGGTGGAGGATGCGTTTGCGGCTCCGCCTCCTTTGGGGTTGCGTATGCCGCTTGCCTCCGGCTTTGGGCGGTCCCTTCGCCGTTGATGGTTGGGGTTGGTGGGCTGGTGCGGGTTTCGTCGGGGCTGGTCGCGCAGTTCCCCGCGCCCCTACGTCGGTAGCAGATTGCCTCGTTTTGACAGTAGGAACTTCTTGAAGGCGGCCACTGGGGGTGTGTCCGGGTGGCCGTCCAGCCATGCGACGCCGATTTCTCGTGCTGCTCTTGGGGCTGTGACTGTCAGTTCTACGACGCCTGGGCGTGGCACGGCCGGGGGCGGGAGGAGGGCTACCCCCAGCCCGGCGGCGACTAGCCCGCGCAGGGTTTCCGCCTCCTCTCCCTCGAAGGCGATGCGGGGTTTGAAGCCGGCCTCTTTGCAGAGGTCGTCGGTGATGCGGCGGAGGCCGTAGCCGGGTTCGAGGGTGACGAAGGTTTCGTCGGCGGCTTCGGCGAGGCGGATGCGTTTGCGGGTGGCGAGGCGGTGGTCGGCGGGGACGACGAGGCGGAGTTTCTGCTCGTCGAGGCGGCGGGCGACGAGGTCGGGGGCGTCGGGGACGGGTGAGGTGAGGCAGAGGTCCAGTTCTCCCGCGCGCAGCCGCTCGATCATCGCCTCGCCGTAGTTCTGGACGAGGCTGAACCTGACCCGCGGATGGTCGGCGCGGAAGGCGCTGATGAGGCCGGGGACGGTCTCCCATCCCATGGTGTGCAGGAACCCGAACGCGACCTTGCCGGCGGCCGGATCGGCGTCGGCGCGCACCTCGTCGGCGGCGCGCTCGATCTCGGCGAGGGCGCGCTCGACGGAGGTGAGGAAGGTGCGGCCGGCGGGGGTCAGGGACACCGTACGGCCGCGGCGGGCGAACAGGTCGACGCCCAGGTCCTGTTCGAGGCGGACCATGGCACGGGAGAGGGTGGACTGCGGGACGTTCATCTCCTGGGCGGCCCGGGTCACATGCTCGGTGCGCGCGACGCCGGCGAAGTAGGCGAGGCGGGGAGCGAGCAGCATCGTCATGGCTGTCATGTCTTCTGTGTCACTGGACGGTGACAGGCGGGCCTGTGACCTCTGCTGATGCACCATGGGAACGATTATGCCGATTCCATGCATTGGACGGATGAGTGCGGGCTCTTTACCTTCGAAGCATGCCTGCTGCCAGTACCGAGGCGTCCACCACCGTGGGCGCCGACTCCGTTGTTCCCACCGTCTCCGCCGTCTCCTCCGACTCCCGCATGGCTCCGGGAGGCCCCGGCTACCGCCGGATGAGCTTCGCCCTGTTCCTCGCGGGCGTGGCGACCTTCGCGCTGCTGTACTCCACCCAGGCCCTCCTCCCGCTGATCTCCGGCGAGTTCGGCGTGACGGCGAGTGACGCGAGCTGGACGGTGGCGGCGGCGACGGGCGGTCTGGCGCTGTTCGTCCTTCCGATGAGCGCGCTGTCGGAGCGTTACGGCCGTCGTACGGTGATGACGGCGTCGCTGGTGGTGGCGGTGACGGTCGGGATGCTGGTCCCGTTCGCCCCCTCGCTGCCCGCGCTGGTCGCGCTGCGGGCGTTGCAGGGCGCGGCGCTGGCGGGGCTACCGGCCTCCGCGACGGCGTATCTGGCGGAGGAGGTCCGGCCCAGGGCGCTGGTGACCGCCATCGGTCTGTTCGTCGCGGGCAACAGCGTCGGCGGGATGAGCGGCCGGGTCATCACCGGGTGGGTCGCGCAGGAGTGGGGCTGGCGGGTCGCGGTGGGCGTGATCGGCGCGCTCGCCGTGGCCTGCGCGGTGGCGTTCCGGCTGCTGCTTCCCTCCCCGAAGCACTTCAGGCCGGGCTCGCTGCGGCCCCGCGTGCTGGCCCGCACGGTCCGTGACCACCTCGCCAACCCGCTGCTGTGCCGTCTGTACGCGATCGGCGCGCTGTTCATGACCATCTTCGGCGGCGTGTACACGGTGATCGGCTACCGCCTGACCGAGGAGCCGTTCAGCCTCCCGCAGGGCATCGTCGGCTCCATCTTCCTGGTCTACCTGGTCGGCACGGTGTCGGCGTCCACGGCCGGGCGCCTGGTGGGACGCCTGGGCCGCAGGGGTGCGCTGTACCTGGCCGGCGGCACGACGGCGACAGGCCTCCTGCTGTCCATCGCGGACTCCCTCCCCCTGGTCCTGCTCGGCCTGATCCTCATCACGGCAGGCTTCTTCGCGGGCCACGCGGTCGCGTCGTCGGCGGTCAGCAAGACGGCGACGACGGGCCGCGCCCAGGCTTCGGCCCTATACCAGTCGGCGTACTACGTCGGCTCCAGCGCGGGCAGCACGGCCGGAGCGGTCGCCTTCCACGCCGGCGGCTGGGCCGGGACGGTGGGGGTCGGACTCCTGGCGGTTCTGGGAGTCGTGACGATCACCGTGTTCGGATCGGTGGCAGCGGCACGGGTCGCTGCGCGGCGGGGTCCGGTGGCGGCGCACTGAGACGCCGGGCGCGGCAACAGATGTTTCTCGCCCCCGCCGCCCCTACCCGTCCCATCCCTGGGGGCTGCGCCCCCAGACCCCGCTTCGGCCTGAACGGCCTCGTCCTCAAACGCCGGACAGGCTAAAAGTCAGCCCCTCCGGCGTTTGAGGAGCGGGGGTCCAGGGGGCAGAGCCCCCTGGCGGGGTCGAAGGGGCGGAGCCCCTTCAGGACGGGACGGGTAGGGGCGGCGGGGGCGAACTCTCCTGACCTGCACGTTCATCCACTCCACACGCCATTGTCAGTGGCCTGCGGTAGCTTCCGAAGTGCTGGACGCAATGAGGCGTACGACACAGGAACGGCCACAGGGGTGGGTGGACGATCGATGACCGACAGCACGGCGACGACAACAGACCTGGACACCAAGCTCGAAGCACACCGGGTCGAGCTGACCGGCTACTGCTACCGCATGCTCGGCTCGAGCTTCGAGGCGGAGGACGCGGTGCAGGACACCCTCGTCCGAGCCTGGCGCAGCTACGACAGGTTCGAAGGCCGATCCAGCCTCCGCTCCTGGCTCTACAGAATCGCGACGAACGTCTGCCTGGACATGCTCACGGCGGGCAACAAACGCGCCCGGCCGATGGACCTCACCGACTCCACCCCCCTCGCCCAGGCCGCCCTCTCCCCCCGCCCGGACAACACCTGGCTGGAGCCGATGCCGGACGCCCGCGTGCTCCCGACCACCGCCGACCCGGCGGAGGCGGCCGTCGCCAAGGAGTCCGTGCGGCTCGCGTTCATGGCGGCCCTGCAGCAACTCCCGCCCAAGCAGCGCGCGGTGCTGATCCTGCGGGAGGTCCTGGCCTGGAAGGCGAGCGAGGTCGCCGAACTGCTCGGCACGACGGTCGCGTCGGTCAACAGCGCGCTGCAGCGGGCGCGCGCGACGCTCGCGGAGCGGGAGCAGCCGGGGGCGGATGCCACCGTCTCGGACCCGCTGGACGAGGAGCAGCAGAAGCTCCTGGAGCGTTATGTCGCGGCGTTCGAGGGCTATGACATGACGGCCCTGACGGCGTTGCTGCATGAGGACGCGATCATGACGATGCCGCCGTTCGACCTGTGGCTGACCGGCGTCCAGGACATCACCGGCTTCATGACGACGCTCGGCGCCCCGTGCGCCGGCTCGCATCTGATGCCGGTCCAGGTCAACGGCCTGCCGGGCTTCGCCCAGTACAAGCCGGACCCGGAGAAGGGCGGCTTCACCCCGTGGGCGGTGCAGGTCCTGGAGATATCAGACGGCCGGATCACCGGGTTCCACTGCTTCCTGGACACCGAACGCTGGTTCCCGCTGTTCGGGCTGCCCCTCCATCTCGAAGCGGAGGCCGACCAGGTCGAGGAGGGCGTGTAGGGCGGGGTCGGGATCGCGGAGCCGGATCCGGCCTCCGGCCCGCCGGGCGGCGAGTTCCAGCCGGGCCAGCAGGTCGACGGTGCCGAGCCCCGGCGGTCCGAGCCCGCCGACGTCGCACACCACGACCTGGGTCCCCGTCGCCTCCAGCAGCGCCCGCACGTCGTCGCACAGCCCTGCCACCTCGTCCCGGGTGACGGGGCCGGCCAGCACGAGTACTGCGGGTGTCATGGCGTCCACGAGCGGTAGACCTGGCGGGCGGGCGTAACTCATCGGGGCGCCGCGCTCAACGTGCCGTACATCCAGACCGAAGGCTGCCGTACACCCGCGCGCGGCCCGCGAAGGATCACATTGACCTGCGTCCCGCCTTCCCCGGAGGGTTGGGTGCATGCCCCATGAATCTTCACCTCCGGCGATACGACACGGCTTCCTCACCGCTGAGGAGGCGCTGTGCAGGGGGTGCTGACGGGCTTCGCGGTGATCGCGGTCGTCATCGCGGTGGGGTATGTGCTCGGCCGCCGCGGCCACCTCGGCGAACACGGCCGCGAGGTACTGACCAAGCTGGCCTTCCACGTGGCGTCCCCGGCGTTGCTGTTCACCACCCTCGCGCAGGCCGACCTGTCGGTGATCTTCTCCAGCCGTCTGCTGGTGACCGCGCTGAGCACGGCAGGGGCTGCGGGCGTGTTCAGCGCGGTGGGTGCCGTACGCGGCTGGGGCCTCGGGCGTACGACGATCGGCGCGCTGTGCTCCAGCTACGTCAACTCGGGCAACCTCGGCATCCCGATCGCGGTGTACGTCCTGGGCGACGCCTCGCTGGTGGCGCCGGTGCTGCTGTTCCAGCTCCTGCTGCTGACGCCGGTCGCGTTGACGGTGCTGGACCTGTCGACCGCCCGGGACGGCAAGGAGCCGCTGTGGCTGAGACTCCTGACGCCGCTGCGCAACCCGATCGCCCTGGGCTCACTGGCCGGCGTCGCGGTTTCGGCGACCGGCCTCCGCGTCCCGGCCCCCGTCATGGACCCCGTGACCCTGATCGGCAACATGTCGGTCCCCGCCGTGCTGCTCGCCTTCGGCATCTCGCTGTGCGGCAGCACGATGCCCGGCCGGGGCCCGGACCGGCAGTTGGTCCTGCTGTCGGTGGCGCTGAAGTCGGTGGGTCAGCCCGCGGCGGCCTGGGCGCTCGCGGCCGGCGCCTTCGGCCTCCACGGCGCCCAACTCCTCGACGTGGTCGTGACGTCGGCGCTCCCGGCCGCGCAGAACCTCTTCACCTACGCATCGAGATACCGGGTGGGCGAGCGGCTCGCACGCGACTCGATCCTGCTGTCGACGGTGCTCTCGGTGCCGGTCCTGGTGGTCGTCGCGACCCTGCTCGGCTGAACCCCTCCTGGCATGCGAAAGGGACCGGAGCCCGAAGGCCCGGCCCCCATGAACGCGCGCGTCAGGCGATGCGCTCCAGCACCACCGGCGACGCTTTGAAGTCCGTCCCCGCCGCCGAGACGTCGTACGAACCCTCCACCGCCTCCAGGGCGTATGCGAAGCGTTCCGGCGTGTCCGTGTGCAGGGTCAGCAGGGGCTGGCCCTCGGTCACCGTGTCCCCCGGCTTGGCGTGCAGTTCCACGCCCGCGCCCGCCTGGACCGGGTCCTCCTTGCGGGCGCGCCCCGCGCCGAGGCGCCAGGCGGCGACGCCGATGTCGTAGGCGTCGAGGCGGGTCAGGACGCCGGAGGCGTTCGCCTTCACCACGTGCTGCTCGCGCGCCACCGGCAGTTCCGCGTCCGGGTCGCCGCCCTGCGCCGCGATCATGCGCCGCCAGACGTCCATCGCGGAGCCGTCGGCCAGGGCCTTCGCCGGGTCGGCGTCGCGGATGCCCGCCGCGTCGAGCATTTCGCGGGCCAGGGCGATCGTCAGCTCCACGACGTCCGACGGGCCGCCGCCCGCCAGGACCTCGACCGACTCGCGGACCTCGAGGGCGTTACCGGCCGTCAGGCCCAGCGGGGTCGACATGTCCGTCAGGAGCGCGACCGTCTTGACGCCGTGGTCCGTGCCCAGGCCCACCATCGTCGACGCCAGTTCCCGCGCGTCCTCGATCGTCTTCATGAACGCGCCCGTGCCGACCTTGACGTCCAGGACGAGCGACCCCGTACCCTCCGCGATCTTCTTCGACATGATCGAGGAGGCGATCAGGGGGATGGCCTCGACCGTGCCGGTCACATCGCGCAGGGCGTACAGCTTCTTGTCGGCGGGGGCGAGCCCGTCGCCCGCCGCGCAGATCACCGCGCCGACACCGTCCAGCACGGACAGCATCTCCTCGTTCGAGAGCAGGGCCCGCCAGCCGGGGATCGACTCCAGCTTGTCCAACGTGCCGCCGGTGTGACCGAGGCCTCGGCCCGACAGCTGGGGCACGGCCGCCCCGCACGCCGCCACCAGCGGCGCCAGCGGCAGCGTGATCTTGTCGCCGACGCCGCCCGTCGAGTGCTTGTCGGCCGTCGGCCGGGACAGCGACGAGAAGTCCATACGCTCGCCGGAGGCGATCATCGCGGCCGTCCAGCGGGCGATCTCCCGGCGGTTCATGCCGTTGAGCAGGATCGCCATCGCGAGCGCGGACATCTGCTCGTCGGCGACCTCCCCGCGGGTGTACGCGTCGATGACCCAGTCGATCTGCACGTCGCTGAGTTCACCGCGGTCCCGCTTGGTACGGATGACGGAGATGGCGTCCATGGCCATGGCGTTCCTTCCGAAAAGATCAAGAAAGTGCGCGGCCCCTCCGATCCGGTTCGGAGGGGCCGCACGGGAGTTACTTGGTGAGGTGCCCCGGCCCGAAGGCCTGCGGCAGCATCTCCGACAGCGGCAGGATTCCCGCCGGGGTCTCCAGCAGCAGGTCCGGGCCGCCGAACTCGTACAGCAGCTGCCGGCAGCGGCCGCACGGGACGAGGATGTCGCCCTTGCCGTCGACGCAGGTGAAGTGCGTCAGCCGGCCGCCGCCGGTGCGCTGCAGCTCCGAGACCAGCCCGCACTCGGCGCACAGCCCGAGCCCGTAGGAGGCGTTCTCGACATTGCAGCCGGAGACCGTGCGGCCGTCGTCGACCAGGGCGGCGACGCCGACCGAGTAGCCCGAGTAGGGGGCGTACGCATGGGACATGGCGTCCCTCGCCACCGACCGCAGGGCCTCCCAGTCGACGGTCACTTGCCTTGTCCCTTCCGGTACGGCATGCCGTTCGCCCTCGGCATCCTGAGCCGCTGGGCGGACAGCGCGAGGACGATCAGCGTGATGACGTACGGCGTGGCCGAGACGACCTGGTTGGGGACCTCGTTGGTGCCGGCGTACCAGGCGAACACCAGGGCTCCGACGATCAGCGTGATGACCGCCTGGACGTACTTCTTGCGTACGGCCAGCCAGATCGCGCCGATGACCAGCAGCAGCGCGCCGAGCAGCAGCAGCGCGTGAACGTTCTCGGAGCCGCCGCGCAGGTTGAGGCTGTCGGTGTAGCCGAACAGGCCCGCGCCGATGGCGAGTCCGCCCGGCATCCAGTTGCCGAAGATCATCGCGGCGAGGCCGATGTAGCCGCGACCGCTGACCTGGCCCTCCAGATAGAAGGGGTTGGCGACGATGGAGAGGAACACGCCACCGAGGCCCGCCAGGCCGCCCGAGATGATGACGGCCAGGTATTTGTACTTGTAGACGTTCACACCGAGCGACTCGGCCGCGACCGGGTTCTCACCGCAGGACCGCAGCCGCAGACCGAACGCCGTGCGCCACAGGATCCACCAGGTCGCGGGGATCAGCGCGACGGCGATCAGGGTCAGCCAGGAGACGTTGGTGATCAGGCCGCCGAGCAGTCCGGCGACGTCGGAGATGAAGAACCAGCCCTTTTCGTTGAGGTCCCGCAGGCCGTCGGAGAGTCCCGGCACCGTGAAGTTGCCGAGCGAGTCGACCGCCGGGGACTGCTTGGCGGAGCCGCCCTCGTGGCCCTCGAAGGCGAGGGGCGCGAGATAGCGGGTGGCGCCCAGGGCGAGGATGTTGATGGCCACACCGGAGACGATGTGGTTGACGTTGAAGGTGATGGTGACGAGGGCGTGCAGCAGACCGCCGACGCAGCCGCCGATGATGCCGACGAGGACACCGGTCCACGGGCCCCACTGGAATCCGGCCCAGGCGCCGAACCAGGTGCCGAGGATCATCATGCCCTCGAGGCCGATGTTGACGACGCCCGCGCGCTCGGCCCACAGACCGCCGAGACCGGCGAGGCCGATCGGCACGGCGAGCTGGAGCGCGGTGGACATCTGGCTGACGTTGGTGATGCCGTCGGCGCCGGTGATGATGCGGACGATCGAGGTCAGTGCCAGGGCTCCGGCGATGACCAGCAGCAGGACGGGCCACGTCAGACGGCGGCCGGTCGGCGCCGCGGGCTGCAGCGTGGGCTGGTTGACGTCGGTCGCCGAGATGGGGGCGGTCATCGGCCAGCCACCTCCTTCGTGGTGTTGGTGGCGCCGAGGACGTGACCGGCGGCCAGTTCAGCGCCGACGCGGCGCTGCTGGCGGCGCAGACCCCATTCGCGTACGGCCTCATAGGAGACGACGACCGAGAGCACGATCAGGCCCTGCATGATGACCGCGATCTCCTTGTCGTAGTCGTGGAAGTCCAGCTCGGGCGAGGCCTTGTCGAGCCAGGCCCACAGCAGGGCGGCGAAGGCGATGCCGACCGGGCTGTTGCGGCCGAGCAGGGCGATGCCGATACCGAGGAAGCCGATGCCGGTGGGGAAGTTGAGGTTGTAGGTGTGGGCGTCGCCGAGCAGGATCGGCAGGCCCGCCAGTCCGGCGATACCGCCAGACAGCAGCATGGCGGTGAGCACCATGCGCTTGGGGTCGACACCGCTGGCCGCGGCGGCGGTCTCAGAGGCGCCGGAGGCGCGCAGGTCGAAGCCGAACCGGGTGCGGTTGAGGGTGACCCAGAAGGCGATGCCGAGCACCACGGCGAGGATCACCAGACCGTAGATCTCGCCCGCGTCGCCCATGTCGATGCCCGGCACCCAGCCGGACTCGTACATCTCGCCGGTGGTGTTGTTGTTGCCGACCTTCACGCCGAAGACGTTCGGCAGCCACAGGTAGGCGATGACGGAGGTGGCGATCGCGTTCAGCATGATCGTCGCGACGACCTCGCTGACGCCCCGGGTGACCTTGAGGACACCGGCGATACCGGACCAGAAGGCGCCGGTGCAGACGGCGGTCAGGAGGAGCAGCGGGATCTGCAGGGCGGCCGGCAGGTTGGCGTGGGCGCCGACGATCGCGGCCATCATGGCGGCGAGCTGGTACTGGCCGTCGACGCCGATGTTGAACAGGTTCATCCGGAAGCCGATGGCCACCGCGAGCGCCGCGATGTAGTACATCGAGGCCTGGTTGATGACCAGGACCTGGATGTCGGAGAACCCGATCTGCTCGAACATGATCGTGAACGGCTCGACCGGGTTCTTGCCCGAGGCGATCAGCACGATCGAGCTCAGCGCGAAGGCCACGGCGAGCGCGATGACCGGTCCGGCCACTGCGAGGAGCACGCGCTCCTTGTCGAACTTCTTCATATCAGCGGGCCTCGTCTTCGCCGGGCTCAGGGGCGTCTTCGGGGGTTTCCTCGTGCTCCAGATGACCGGTGGCCGCACCGGTCATGGCCGAGCCGAGCTCCTCCGGGGTGATGGTGGCGGGATCGGCGTCGGCGACCAGCCTGCCGTTGTAGATCACGCGGAGGGTGTCGGACAGGCCGATCAGCTCGTCCAGATCGGCGGAGATCAGCAGCACGGCAAGCCCCTCCCGCCGCGCCTCGCGAATGTGATCCCAGATGGCAGCCTGCGCACCGACGTCCACACCGCGGGTCGGGTGGGAGGCGATCAGGAAGCGCGGCTTGTGGGTCATCTCGCGGCCGACGATCAGCTTCTGCTGGTTGCCGCCGGACAGCGAGGAGGCCGTGACGTCGATGCCGGGGGTGCGGACGTCGTACGCCTCGACGATCCGGCGCGTGTCCTCCTGCGCGGCCTTCGGATCGAGCCATACGCCCTTGGCGTTCGGCTTCTCGGTGACGTGCCCGAGGATGCGGTTCTCCCAGAGGGGCGCCTCCAGGAGCAGTCCATGGCGGTGCCGGTCCTCGGGGATGTACCCGATGCCCTGCTCACGGCGCTTACGCGTGGTCCAGCCGGTGATCTCCTCCTCCGCCAGCGTGATGGTGCCGGAGTCGGCGGCCTTGAGCCCGATGAGCGCGTCGACCAGCTCGGTCTGCCCGTTGCCCTCGACACCGGCGATACCGAGCACCTCACCAGCGTGAATGGTGAAGGTGATGTCGTCGAGCAGCGCCTTGCCCCCGAACGCCTCCAGCCGCAGCTTCTCCACGCTGATGACCGGACGATCGGTGACGGTCGACTCGGCGGTCTCTGGCGTGGGCAGCTCGCTGCCGACCATCATCTCGGCGAGCTGACGCGAGGTGGTCTCGGCGGGAACAGCGGTCCCCACGGTGGTCCCCCGCCGGATGACGGTGATCTCATCGGCGACCGACAGCACCTCGCCCAGCTTGTGCGAGATGAAGATGACCGACAGCCCCTCGGCCCGCAGCTCCCGCAGGTTGTCGAAGAGAGCGTCGACTTCCTGCGGCACGAGCACAGCGGTCGGCTCGTCCAGAATCAGAGTGGTCGCACCCCGATAAAGAACCTTCAGAATCTCCACCCGCTGCCGAGCGGCAACACCGAGCTCCTCCACCAGCACATCGGGCCGCACCCCGAGCCCGTACCGCTCGGAGATCTCCTTGATCTTCTTCCGGGCCCTGCCCCCGATGCCGTACAGCTTCTCGCTGCCCAGCACGACGTTCTCGAGGACCGTCAGATTGTCGGCGAGCATGAAGTGCTGATGCACCATGCCGATGCCGCGGGCGATGGCGTCGGCGGGACTGCCGAAGCTGACCTGCTCGCCGTCGATCGCGATGGTGCCCTCGTCCGGCTTCTGCATGCCGTAGAGGATCTTCATCAGCGTCGACTTGCCGGCGCCGTTCTCTCCGACGAGGGCGTGGACGGTGCCCTTGCGGACGGTGAGGTGGATGTCGTGGTTGGCCACGACGCCCGGGAAACGCTTTGTGATCCCGGCGAGCTCGACGGCGGTCACCTGACCGTTGACCGCCGCGCCGGCCGGAGGGCTGCTGGACGCGTTGATGGCGCACTCTCCTGGGGACGGGGGTCGTCTACGCGCGTAGCGCCCCTACGGCATTCAAAGGGGCCGACGCATCGCTGACAACGGGGTACGGGGAGAAGCCTCCCCGTACCCCGTTGAGCGGACGTAACCCCGCGGTTACACGCTGCTCAGGGTCTCGGTATTCAGCTGGACTTGACCTTGATCTCGCCGCTGATGATCTTCTCCTTGGCCGTCTCGATGGCTTCCTGGAGGGCGGCGTCGTCCGCGAACTTCGGGTTGGAGTCCGCGAGACCGACCTCGCCGCTCTTCAGATCGCCACGAACGATACCGGTCTCGGGCTTACCGTCCTCGACCGACTTCGCCAGGTTGTAGACCGCCTTGGCGACGTCCTTGGTCGCCGAGGTCAGGATGGATTCCTTGTACGTGGCGAGCGCTGCCTGCTTGTACTGGTCGGAGTCGACACCGATCGCCCACACCTTGTTGGCGGCGGCGGCCTCGATGACACCCTGACCCGAAAGCCCGGCCGCCGCGTACACGACATCGGCCTTCTTCTCGATCTGCCCCTCGGCGGCCGACTTGCCCTTGTCGGGGCTGGAGAAGCCGCCTTCCTCCGCGGTCTGCGTCAGATACTGCGACAGAACCTTGACCTTCGAGTTGGTGTCCTTGACACCCTGCTCGAAGCCGGCCTGGAACTTGTGAATCAACGGGATGTCCACACCGCCGACAAAGCCCACGGTGTTGGTCTTGGTGCTCTTGGCAGCCGCCACACCGGCGAGGTAGGAGGCCTCCTCCTCGGAGAACACCAGGTCGGCCACGTTGTCCGCCTGGACCTGGGAGTCGTCGACGATGCCGAAGGTGGTGTCCGGGTACTTCTCGGCGACCTCCTTGACGGCCGGCGCGTACGCGTAGCCGACGCCGATCACCGGGTTGTACCCCTGCTTCGCCAGCGAGGCCAGCCGCTGAGCCTTGTCGGCGTCCGTCTCCCCGTCCGTGGGCTCGACGTCGTCCGTCTCGTACCCGAACTCCTTCTTCGCCCTCTCCAGCCCCGCGAACGCGGCGTCGTTGAAGGACTGGTCGCCCTTGCCGCCGACGTCGTACGCGATGGCGAGGCCCTTGTCGCCGTCCGACTCCGACGAGGCGGAGGTGGACGTACCGCCACAGGCGGACAGAACGAGGGCGAGGGAGGCGGTCGCTGCGCCCGCGACCGCGAGGCGGGAAACCCGGCGCATGTTGTGGTGCTCCTGTCGTACGAGCGCCGGACGGTTCAGCTACGGCGCTGGCTTCGCCGCAGATTAACGCGCGTAGACAAGCCTGAAAACCCCTTCTGTCCACCTTGTTATCCGCCCGTGCCCAAGCGCTCCGCGGAGCCCGGTGCTGACGGGTGCCGCGAGTTGGGCCGCCGGCCGGGGGTCGGTCGCCCAGCCCGGCGCTGACGGGGCGCCGCGCCTTGGTGGCCGACCGGGCGTCGGTCGCGCGCCCGGCGCTGACGGGGTGCCGCCTGCGCCCACCCATGCCGCCCCAGGCGGCACGCATGCCCGCAGCTTGGCGGAACGGCGGCCCGCAGGCTGGGCGGGACGGCGGCCCGGCAGCTGGGCGGGACGAAGCGGCCACCTGCTGGGTGGGCGCCGCCCCGACCGCACGACAGCCCGCAGCTTGACGGATGCCACCGTGCTCCCGCAGTCGCGCGCGGCGGGAAGGGGACGGGGTGGGGGGTGTCCGCCCGCAGCGGCGGGCGTCAACGCCGCGCACCTCCGGACAAGCGGCAACCGCCCGACCGAGGACGGACACCCCCCCCCCCCCCCCCCCCCCCCCCCCCCCCCCCCGGCGCCCCCCCCCCCCCCCCCCCCCCCCCCCCCCCCCCCCCCCGGGCCCCCCCCCCCCCCCCCCCCCCCCCCGGCGCCCCCCCGCCCGCCCCCCGTACTCGCCCCATGCCGCCGCCGCACCCCCCCCACCCCCGCGCCCGCCCCCGCCCCCCCCCCCCACCCCGGCCCCGACCCACGACCCGTCGGCAGGCGCTACGCGCACCCCCACCCAGCCGCGCCCCCCGCCGGGAGGCACTCCGCACCCCCACACAACGCGAAGCGGGCCGGCACCCTATCCGGATGCCAGCCCGCTCCATGTCACCCCGACCGCGAACTACTCGGTCTTGACCTTGATGGACCCGTCGATGATCCCGGCCTTCGCCTTGGCCACCGCATCCGACAGACCCGCGATCTTCGCGAACTCCGGGTTGCTCTCGGCAAGCCCGACGCCGTTCACCTTCAGGTCGAAGGTCTGGACACCCGACAGCGGCTTACCGTCCTCGACCGACTTCGAAAGCGCGTACACCGCACCGCCGACATCCTTCAGAGCCGACGTCAGGATGTAGTTCTTGTACTGCGCCAGCGCCGCCTGCTTGTACTGGTCGGAGTCGACCCCGATCGCCCACACCTTGGCCTTGGCCGCAGCCTCGATCACACCCTGCCCGGACAGCCCGGCAGCCTGGTAGACGACGTCCGCCTTCTTCTCGATCTGCCCCTCGGCCGCAGCCTTGCCCTTGTCGGGGCTGGAGAAGCCACCCTCCTCGGCCGTCTGCGTCAGATACTGCGAGACGACCTTGACCTTCGGGTTGGTCTCCGCGACGCCCTGCTTGTAGCCGGCCTCGAACTTGTGGATCAGCGGAATGTCGACACCGCCGACAAAGCCAACCGTGTTGGTCTTGGTCGCCTTCGCGGCGGCAACACCGGCGAGGTAGGAGGCCTGCTCCTCGGCGAAGACGAGAGACGCGACATTGTCGCCCTCGACGACCGAGTCCACGATGCCGAACGTGGTGTCCGGGTACTTCGAGGCCACGGCCTCCATCGCGGGACCGTAGGCGAACCCGATGCCGATCACGGGGTTGTAGCCCTGCTTGGCCAGCGAGGACAGCCGCTGCTCCTTGTCCGCGTCCGTCTCGCCCTCGGTCGGCTCGACGTCATCCGTCTTGTAGCCGAACTCCTTCTGAGCCTTCTGCAGGCCCGCGTACGCGGCGTCGTTGAAGGACTGGTCGCCCTTGCCGCCGATGTCGTACGCGATGGCGAGACCCAGATCCTCCTTGGCCTCGTCACCACTGTCACTGCTGGTGCCACCGCACGCGGTCGCGGCGAGTGCGAGCGACGCGACCCCCACCGCGACGCGAGTCAGTTTGGATATCCGACGCATCGTGAAGTTCCCCATTCTCCAAGCCCCGCAGTGGGTGCTGAGTTCGGCGCACAGTAACGCGCGTAGACACTCCTGGGAACGGGGTTTCGCGTGGCCGTTATCCATTCGTGCCGATGGCCGGTTACGTCCTTGTGAACCACCGGATCGAAAGGTGTTCTTGGGACACCGCACCCCATGGGTCCCGCACGCTCCGTGTACCGGGGGTGCCGTCAGCGTGATGACGCCGGGACATGAACGCCATGCGCTCAGGCTGCCCCCGCCCAGCCCCGGCCGCAACCGGAACAAAGCACCGGAAAGGCCCGCCCTACACAGGCCCGCCCTACACCCCGCCCTCAAGCAACGCGGCCGCGGTGAACAGCTCCACGCCCACCGTGATCGCCGACTCGTCGGCGTCGAAGTCCCCCTGATGCAGATCGCGCACGGTCCGCTCCCCCGGCGTCCGCACCCCGAGCCGGGCCATGGCCCCCGGCACATGCTCCAGGTACCAGGAGAAGTCCTCGCCGCCGAGACTCTGCTCGGTGTCCTCCACGGACTCGACACCGCGCCGCGCGACCATGGCGTCCCGCAGCAATTCGGTGACGCCGGCGTCGTTGACGACGGGCGGCACGCCCCGCACGTAGTTGATCTCGGACTTGGCCCGGTACAGGTTGGCGATCTCATCGATCGCCGCATGCACGATGTCCGGCGCCTGCCGCCACGCCTCGATGTCCAGGCACCGCACGGTCCCGGACAGTTCGGCGTGCTGCGGAATGACGTTCGGAGCGTGCCCGGACTCGACCCGTCCCCAGGTCACGGCGAGTCCACTACGCGAATCGACGCGCCGCGAAACAAGAGCGGGCACATCAGTGACGACCCGAGCCGCCGCAGTCACGAGATCAGTAGTCAGATGAGGCCGAGCGGTGTGCCCACCGGGCCCGTCCAGAGCGATCTCCAGCCGGTCGCACGCCGACGTGATGGCCCCGGCCCGCAGCCCGATCCTCCCGGCGTCCACGCGCGGATCGCAGTGCACGGCGATGATCTGCCCCACGCCGTCCAGCACGCCGCACTCGATGGCATCGGCGGCACCACCGGGCAGCACCTCCTCGGCGGGCTGGAAGAGCAGCCGCACGGGCCGCGGCAGCTTCCCCTGCCGGTGCAGCTCGGCCAGCACGAGCCCGGCGCCCAGCACCACGGTCGTATGCACATCGTGCCCGCACGCATGCGCCCGATCGGGCACGGTCGAGCGGTACGAGCACTCGCTCTTCGTGTCCGGAATGGGCAGCGCGTCGATGTCGGCGCGCAGCGCGAGCATGGGGCGTACGCCGTCCAGGTCACCGATGTCACAGACGAGCCCGGTCCCGATGGCCAGCACGCGCGGGGCGAGGCCGGCCTTCTCGAGCCGTGCCTTGATGGCCGCGGTGGTGCGGAACTCCTGGTTGCCCAGCTCCGGGTGCATGTGCAAGTCGCGCCGGAAGGCGACGAGTTCGGCACGCAGCGCCTCGGGCAGCGTGCCGGCGAGCACGGCTTCCCCGGGGAGATCGGCCTCGGACTCCAGTGACATCAGTTGGTTCACCCTCTGAAGGGTAGGACGCCCGGGTGGCCAACTGACCCACGATCAACAAAAGTTCAACCCGTTAGGGGAAGAAAATCTGGCCGCCAGACGCATGGCTTTCGACTGAGATGGGTAAACTCGCCCGACTTCCGGCCGAGTGGATCATGAGATCCCGGTTACCCACTCTCCACGGATACCACGCCCACCGCGCCCCCGGCGGTTCTGTTCACCTGTCGGAACGGCGACCCGAGCCCGGCACACCCCGCCCGACCAGGGCCCCGACCACGCCCCCACGGCCCCCCGACCGCGGCTCCACCCGGCGCACGACCGACACTCCACGCCGCCGCGACCGGCAAGCGGGCGCCCGGGAAACAGCCGGCACCGGACAAGCAGCGGTCAGCCAAACCGGCCCCCCGACCCCGCCCGCCCCCACTAGCGTGCGCCCCGTGAACCCCGAAACCCCCGCTTTCCTCCACGCGACCCGGACCTCGTACGACGCCATAGCGAGCCCGTACAGCGACCGTCACGCCGACCATCTGGCCGACCTGCCCCTGGACCGGGCCCTGCTCACCGGCTTCGCCGACCTGGTGAAGGGCGCCGCGCCGCATCCCGTGGCCGACATCGGCAGCGGCCCGGGTGCCGTGACCGCCCGCCTGAACGACCTCGGCCTGCCGGTGTTCGGCATCGACCTCTCGCCGCGCATGGTGTCGCTCGCCACCCGGACGTACCCCGAACTCCGTTTCCACGTGGGCTCGATGACGTCGCTGGACCTTCCGGACGAGACCCTGGGCGGCATCGTCGCGCTCTACTCGGTGATCCACGTCCCCGACGATCATCTGCCGACGACGTTCGCGGAGTTCCATCGCGTCCTGGTCCCCGGCGGCCATGTGCTGCTCGCCTTCCAGACCGGCGACCACGACGGCTCCGAGCACCTCACGGAACGCTTCGGGCAGGAGATCGCGCTCGACTGCTACTGGCGCACCCCGGAGACGGTGGCCGACCACCTGGCCAAGGCGGGCCTCGACGTCCGCGCGCGCGTCGTACGCGAACCGCACGAGGACGAGAGCCGTCCCCGTGCGTTCCTGCTGGCCCGCAAGCCGGCGTAGCCCGCGGTCGGCTCAGACGGCCGTGACCGCCGACAGCCGGTGCACGTCCCGTGCCGTGCCGGTGACCCCGGACAGGAAGCCCTGCGCGCGGGGCGAGGCACTCTCCGTCAGCCAGGCGGGGTCGATGTCGCACACGGCGACCCGGACCTCTGTGCCGGACAGGGCGAGCGGCAGGGTGTGCACGACGGTGGAGGGGAAGCTGAGAATCGTCCGGCCGATGGGCCCGCGCCGGGCGATCAGCTCCAGCGGAAGGTCCGGCCGTACGATCTCCAGTCCCGTCTCGACCGCCAGCCGGTGGAGCTTCTCCGTGCCCTCCCGGCGGTGGGCGAAGTAGCGGGTGGCGCCGTGGGCCTTGGCGAGGGAGCGGACGGCCTCCAGATAGCTGTCGCCGTCCACCACGCCGGTCTCCACCAGCGAGGTGCCGACCATGTCCGCGCCCTTGGTGATCCGGGGCGGGCCGAATCGGAAGCGGGTCCAGGCGAAGGTGTTCGCGGTGACCGTCACTCCGGCCGGGGTCTGTGCCATCGGCATGGACGAGAAGATCTCCACCCGGCGCTTCTCGCCGGGCGTGAGGCGGCGGCGGGCCGAGGACGACACCGGGGCGAAGATCAGGTCCCTGGGCCCGGGGCGGCCGCCCTTGCGATGCCAGCGCACCAGGCGCTCACCGCTGGCCAGCTGGGCGACGAACTCCATCGTCGCCGTGCCGTCGTCGACGACCACCAGGTCACGTGCCTTGGTGATGGTCAGCAGCAGCTGGACGTAACGGGAGAAGGGGTCGCCGAGGACGACCCGGTCGGCCCGGCGGAGCATGCCCGTCAGACCGCCGATGGTGTGGAACGGCGCCATGGCACCGCCCCGCGCCTCCTCCCAGCGGACCTCGTGGCCCTCCTGACGGGCCAGCTCGGACATGCGTCGCAGCTGGCCGCGGGTCATCGGGTCGATCGGGGACAGGACCACCAGGGTGAGCCCCGCGTCGGGGCCCTCCTGGGTGTGCGGGGCCTGGGCATGCGCCCACTCCAGCACGTTCAGGAGCTGTACCGGACTCTCCACGAAGGCGAGAGTCTTCAGGCCGGCTGACCCGGCACGGGGGCTCATCGGCGAACGACCGTCCCGTCGTAAGGCGCTGTCTGCGCGCTGCGAACTCTAAGCGTTCTGGGGGGCGTTCGGGGCGGACACCGGCCGGTGTCCGCCCCGAATCGCTGTCTGAGGGGGATCAGACCTGGACCGGCTCGCCCGCGGCGGCGGCGATCTCCGCCTCGGCGACGACGCCGTTGACGCGGCGCAGCTTCTTCATCGGGCCCAGCTCGGACTCGTAGACCTTCTTGACACCGTCACCGAGGGAGGCCTCGATGGTGCGGATGTCACGGACGAGGCGGGTGAGGCCCTGCGGCTCGACGGAGGCGGCCTGGTCGGAGCCCCACATCGCGCGGTCCAGGGTGATGTGGCGCTCGACGAACACCGCGCCAAGGGCGACCGCGGCCAGCGTGGTCTGCAGGCCGGTCTCGTGGCCGGAGTAGCCGATCGGGACGTTCGGGTACTCCTTCTCCAGCGTGTTGATCACGCGGAGGTTGAGCTCCTCGGCCTTCGCCGGGTACGTCGAGGTGGCGTGGCACATGACGATGTTGTCCGAGCCGAGGACCTCGACCGCGTGGCGGATCTGCTTCGGCGTCGACATGCCGGTGGAGAGGATCACCGCGCGGCCGGTGGCGCGCAGCGCCTTCAGCAGTTCGTCGTCGGTGAGGGACGCGGAGGCGACCTTGTGGGCGGGGACGTTGAACTTCTCGAGGAAGGCGACGGCCTCGGTGTCCCACGGGGAGGCGAACCAGGCGATGTTCTTGGACTTGCAGTACTCGTCGATCTGGCGGTACTCGTCCTCGCCGAACTCGACGCGGTGGCGGTAGTCGATGTACGTCATCCGGCCCCAGGGGGTGTCGCGCTCGATGTCCCACTGGTCGCGCGGGGTGCAGATCTCCGGGGTGCGCTTCTGGAACTTCACCGCGTCACAGCCGGCCTCGGCGGCCACGTCGATCAGCTTGAAGGCGTTCTCCAGCTCACCGTTGTGGTTGATGCCGATCTCGCCGCAGACGTAGACGGGCTTGCCGGGGCCGACCTCGCGCGAACCGAACGAACGGATGCGGGTGTTGGTGCTCATGGTTTTCCTTACTTGGTGAGGGAATCGAGAGAGGGGCCGAGGATCCAGCTGGCGATCTCTCGGATCGCGCCGTCGCCGCCGGGGATGGTGGTGACCGCGCGTGCGGCGCCGCGCACGACGTCGTGGGCGCTCGCGACCGCCACGGGCCAGCCCACGAGGGCGAAGCACGGGAGGTCGTTGACGTCGTTGCCGACGTAGAGCACGCGCTCAGGCGCGATGCCCTGCTCCTCGCACCACTGCTTCAGCGCGAGGTCTTTCCGGTCGATGCCGTGCAGGACCGGAATCTGCAGCTTCCGGGCCCGGGCGGCGACGACCGGGTTCTGCTCCGTGGACAGGATCAGCATCTTCAGGCCCGACTTGCGCAGGGCCGCGATGCCGAGGCCGTCTCCGCGGTGCACGGAGACGAACTCCTTTCCATCGGCGTCGATCAGCACCCGGTCATCGGTCTGGGTGCCGTCGAAGTCAAGGACGACCGCGTCGATGTCGGCGGCGGTCGGCAGCGCACCGGGGCGGTCCGCGTCGAAGAGGGGGGCGAGCGCCCGGGCCCGCGCCAGCTCGTGGTGGTCGTCGATCTCCAGCACGCGGGCGGGGTCCGTGCGGACCAGCTCGGTGCGGCCGAAGAAGCGGTGCTGGTGCTTGCGGAAGCCGGCCGCGTCCATCGCGTAGGCGGCGCCGGTCTCCAGGAAATCCTGCGGGCGGTCCTGGCGGCGCGGGCGGAAGGACTTGTCGTGGTTGACGCCGTGGCCGCCGTCCTCGGCGCCCTCGTCGCCGTCCCGCCAGATGAACCCGTGGAACGCGGCCACGGTCACCGCGGTGTCCGCGCCGTTGTCGACGATCGCCGCGGCGACGCCGTCCACGTCCTCCCGGGCGATGAACGGGCTGGTGCACTGCACCAGCATCACCACGTCCACCGCGGACCCGTGCAGCGCCTCGTGCGCGTCCATGGCGTGCAGCACGGCGGCCTCGGAGGTCGCCGTGTCGCCGGCGATGGCGGCCGGGCGGAGCACGACCTCGGCGCCCGCCTGGCGGGCCGCGGCCGCGATCGCCTGGTCGTCGGTGGAGACGACGACGTCGGTCACCAGTCGCGCGGCACGGCATTCGCGCACCGCGCGGGCCACCAGCGGCACGCCCCCGACCGGGGCGAGGTTCTTGGCGGGCACGCCCTTGGAGCCGCCACGCGCGGGGATCACCGCGAGCACTCTGCGCACCGAAGCGCCTCGGTCTGCTTTCGAGTTGGTCATGGACATAACTCCTTGGACTGCTTGCGAAGGGCCTTGGTTGTCCTGCGAAGGCCACGCGTTCGCTCGCGAGGTGTGCGGGACGCGTCCCGGCGCCCCGGTCGGGTCGCTCACAGCTCCCCCATGCGCCGGATCACGGGCGCGACCCGCTGGACGCCGTGCCGGTACGCGCCGCGCGCCGCCCGGCGCACGATCTGCCGGACCGGTCCGGGCTCCTTGTCGGCGGCGGGCGCACCGGGCAGCGGACTGCCGTCCGGGCCGAGGTGGTGGCGGGCGAGTATGCCGGGCAGATAGCCGGGCGCGGTAGCGGGTGTGTAGTACGGGGTGAGGGGCGGCAGTTCGGACGAGGCGAGCAGCTTGGAGATCCGCTCACGGGCCGGGATGAAAGCGGACTCGTACGAGCCTCCCCCAGAGGGGGTACCCCCAGCCGCGACGCCCTGCCGGGACACCCACTCCTCGTCCGGGGTGGGCCGGTGTCCCTCGTCGAGCTGGTCCCAGGAGGCGAGGCAGCCGGACCCCACGAAATGGTGATTGCCGAGCATCTCGCGTACACCCAGGTCGGTGAGGATGACCGTGGGAATACGTCGGTGCAGGGCTTCCAGCGCCGCCGTGGAACTGACGGTGACCATCAGGTCGGTGCGGTCGAGGACCTCGCCCATGTGCCCGTACACCAGGCGGAAGTTGGCGGGCAGATCGGTCTTCTGTGCCAGCTTCTGGTAGGGCAACTCCTCGATGTGCGTGGTGTGTTCGCCCGGCTTGGAGCGCAGCTTGAGCAGCACCTCGCGCTCGGGGTGCTTGCGGGCGTGCTGAATCAGCCGGTCCAGCAGGTACGTACGGTCCTTGCGGCTCTCCGGGACCGAGGGCTGCGCGGCGAACACCACGGTGTACGGCTCGTGTTCACCCGTGTAGGCCGCGCCGCCCAGGAACGGCAGGGCGACTTCGGTGACCGACGAGGAGTCGGCGCCCACACCGTCGTACACACCCCGGAAACGGTCCGCGTCCTGGCGGGAGTTGGCGAGGACGAGGTCCGCGCCGTGCCGCAGCAGCAGGCCGTCGGCGAGCTTCTCGTAGACGACGCCGACATAGCCGGTGACGACAACGGGACGTTTCGGGCGTCCCTCCCAGACCCGCCCCAGGCCGTGCAGCATCGCCTGGACACCGCCGCCGACGAGGGCGAGCACGACGATGTCGTACTCCTCCTGGTCCATGGCACGCAGGAACTCGACCGCTGTGACCTCCCGCAGGGAGTCGGCCTGGACGCCGACTTCCGCCAGCTGGCGGGCGGTTGGGGTGGCCCGGCCGCGTAGCAGAAATCCGCTCAGGGCAGGGGCAACTTGCGTGTCGCCTCGCGGTCCGGTTTCCATGGACGGGCCCGGAGCGATACGACCCGCGGTCAAAGCACCCCATTTCCAGCGGGTGTCTGAGTCCGCGAGCACGGCGATCCGCGGGGGCTTGCTGGTACTTGCTGGCACGTCGAAGACGCTAGGAAGCATTTCCTATGTATAGCCCAACCGCGACTCAACAAAAGGTTAACAACAGCACCACGACAACCGAACTGGCCCGTCAGACCTGCGGAAGTACTTGGTATGCACCGTTCCGACACACTGAGTTCACCTGTAGTACGATCACCAGAAAGTTCTGCCGCCGGTGAGCCCTCTAGGCTTTCGCAGGTGCCAAAGCTTTCCGTGATCGTGCCGTTCTACAACGTGCAGCAATACGCCCCCGACATGCTCAGAAGCCTGCGCGCGAACGCCAGGCGCGACTTCGAGTTCATCCTGGTAGACGACAAATCCAAGGACGAAACCCCCGCGATTCTCGAACGGGCCGCCGAGGAACTCTCGGACGTCGCCCAGGTGCGCTTCATCCGCCACGAGGAGAACGGAGGGCTGGCCACCGCACGCAACACGGGCCTCGACGCGGCGACCGGCGAATATCTGACCTTCCTCGACGGCGACGACTGGATCGCCCCCGGCTACCTCTCCGACCTGGTCTCGGCCATCGAGGAGCTGGGCTGCGACTTCATCCGGACGGACCACGTCCAGGCCACCGCCCGCGCCCGCTCCGTGCACAGACACCCGCACGGCCGCCGTAACGAGGTGCTCAACCCGCGCGAGGCGATCCTCCCCGTCGACCGCACGACCTCCGTGGACTACGCCTACGCCTGGGCCGGCGCCTACCACCGCCGTCTGCTGGACAAGGGAGTGCTGCACTTCACCCACGGGCTGCGCACCGCGGAGGACCGGCCGTGGATCTGGAAGCTGCACCGCGAGGCGGAGTCGTTCGCCGTCGTCGGTCTGCTGGGCGTCTTCTACCGGCGGGGGGTCGCTTCCTCTCTCACTCAGATCGGTGACGTCCGTCAACTCGACTTCATCCGTGCCTTCGACCAGGTGATTGAGGAGACGGCGGCCGACCAGGACGCCGAGCGGCTGCTGCCGAAGGCCGTGCGGACGTACTGCGCGATCATCGCTCACCACCTGTCCGAGATCGAGAAGTTCGAGCCGGAGGTGGCCAAGCAGCTGCGGGCGATGTCCGCCGCGGCGATCAAGCGCATGCCGCAGGACCAACTCGTCGATGTGCTCGACACGATGGACCTGCGCCGGGCCAGCAAGCTGCGGCGGCTGCGGCGCAGGGTCACCACTGCGAAGGCGGCCGCCTGATGTCCTCGTCCCCCCGTACGACCCAGATCTTCTGCGCCTCGACGCTGTACGGAGCGGCCACGCTGGCCGCCGCGATCGACTCGGACTGCTTCGCCGAGGCGGACCGTCGGCTGCTGCTGGTGTTCAACAACGCCGGGACGCCGGAGACCACGCCGGGCGTCGACGAGATGCCGGGCTTCGAGTCACTGCGCGACCACTTCGACGGCGTGCTGTCCTACAACGAGGCCATCAAGCCCTTCCACCCCGGTGCCTGGACGCCGCGCCCGGACGACATCCCGTTGTTCGAGCGGTATCTGCGGCTGCTGTGGGACCTGGGCGAGGACCGGGTGGAGCTGGTCCTGGAGTCCATCCAGGTCAGCCCGGCGCTCACCCTGGCCCAGCTGTTCACCGGCGCCCCGATCGACGTCTACGCCGACGGCCTGATGAGCTACGGCCCCACCCGCAACAAGCTGGACCCGCTGGTCGGCACCCGGGTGCGGCGCCTGCTGCACCTGGACCTGGTACCCGGTCTGACGCCGATGCTGCTGACCGAGTTCGACGTCCCGGCGCAGGTCGTACCGGCGCCCGCGTTCCTGAAGGTGCTCAGCGGACTCGGCGGCGTCGTACCGGAGCTGCCGGTCCTGCCGGACAACGCGGCGCTGCTGCTCGGCCAGTACCTGTCCGCGCTGAACATCCTCTCCCCCAAGGAGGAAGAGGAGCTGCACGTGCGGATGATGCGCGGGGCCGTGGCGCGCGGGCACCGCTCGATCGTCTTCAAGCCGCACCCCACCGCACCGGCCCGCTACAGCCGGATCCTGGAGACCGAGGCCGAGAAGCTCGGCGTCGACCTCACCGTCCTGGACACCCCGGTCCTCGCCGAGGTGCTGTTCGAGAAGTCCCGGCCCGGACTGGTCGTCGGCTGCTTCTCGACGGCGCTGTTCACCGCCTCCGCGTTCTACGACCTCCCGGTCGCCCGTATCGGCACCGAGCCGCTCCTGGAGCGGCTGACGCCGTACCAGAACAGCAACCGCGTTCCCGCGGTGCTGGCCGACGCGGTGCTGCCGGACCTGGAGAACCGCAAGGGCGAGGAGACCGTCCCCGCGGACACGCTGTGGGCCCTGGTCACCGCCATAGGGTTCACCATGCAGCCGCAGATCTACGCGAGCCTGCGCCCGGTCGCGGAGCGCTACCTCTCCGAGCACTTCGGCCCCCGCACCCAGCGCTACTTCAAGCGCAAGCGACTCACCTCCCTCGGCCTGCCCGGCGGCATCCCGGAGCGACTGTCCTTCCTGCCCCGCAACGCGACGGCACGCCGGGTGGTCCGCAAGGCCCGCGCTCTGAAGAAGGCTGTGAAGCGCTGAGCGAATCAGGAGTGAACGCGGAGCCGATGCCAGGCAAACGCCGATAGGCCACCCAGCTACTCCGCCGATTCCATGGTGAGGCGGTGCCCGTGAACTCTAGGATCACGGGCACCGCCTGATTCGAACACCGTGAGGCACTCATGACGACGCTCGGCCGGCTCTACTCCATGTTCGACAGCGTCAAGCTGCCGGACGACCTGCCCTACACCCAGTGCAGCCAGTGGGAGCTGCAGTTCCTCTACCTCGTGGGGCGGCATCACCTCACCGGCAAGGGCCGGATCATCGAACTGGGCTCCGGCGGCGGCGGATCGACGTACGCCCTTGCGATGGGCCTGCAGGAGAACCCGGCCTTCGACGAGAAGACGGGACGGCTGCACGCGTACGACTTCTTCCGGGTCGGCAAGGGCACGTACGCCACGGAGAAGTTCTTCGACTCCGGGCACAAGCCGGAGGACGACGACTCGTTCCTGGACGACTTCAGGCGCCGTCTGGACCCCTTCCTTCCCTTCCTGGAGATCCACGCCGGCGACCTGTGGCAGACCTCGGACCCGTCGGACACCACCCCGGTCGAGTTCCTGCACATCGACATAGCCAAGACGGCCAAGGTCTTCAAGTGCGTGTCGGAGCGGTTCCTGACCCGCATGCAGCCCGGCACGGTCGTCCTCCACCAGGACTTCGCGGGGCCGCGTCTGCCCTGGCTGCACCACAGCACGGGCGCCCTGCTGCCGTACATCGAGATCGCGGGCCCGCCGATCCGCTCCACGCTCGCCTTCGAGGTGACCAAGCCGATCCCCACGGACGTGATGCACCGGATCACCGAGGACGCCTACACGGTCGACGAGAAGCTGAAGCTGATCTCCGCCGTCCAGGAGCGCGTCGACCGCGACCACACCGGCGGCATCCCCTTCAAGTCCGTGCTGGAGTTCTCCAAGGCGTTCGTCTGCCACTACGACGGCCAGCACAAGAGGGCCTGGTCGATCGCCAGGCCGCTGCAGACCGACGAGTACCTCAGCCGCACCCGCGCCGACCACTTCGCGCAGCTGAAGAAGGCGTACGAGAGCGCGCCGAAGGTGTCGACGATGTCGAGACTGAAGAAGCTGGTCGGCAAGGGGTGAGAACCGCCCGGAGCGGTCCGAGACCGGTCCAGGGCCCGGCGGTGCGAACGCGCGCCGCCGGGCCGGGTTCTGGGGCCGTGCAGACGGAAACCGTCGACAGCGCCCGCGAGAGCGACGGGCGGCCCCGAAGACCCGCGGAGCGCTTCGCGGCGTTGCGCCGACACCGACAGCTGGTGTTCGTGCTCGCCGTCGTGGCGCTCCTCGCCCAGATGGCGGTGGCGATGGTCACCACGGCCAGGGAGCAGTCCCCGACCACCGACGAGCCGGTGTACGTCGGCACGGCCACGGTCTATCTCAAAGAGCACAGCCTGCGGTACAACCCGGAGCATCCGCCGCTGGGCAAGCTCATCATCGCGACCGGTGTGCTCGTCGCCGACCCGCATCTCAAGCAGGGCTTCCGCGGTGACCAGAGCAGGCTCGGACGCCATCTGCTGTTCGAGACCGGCAACGACGCGCAGCGGCTGATGCTGTGGGCCCGTACGCCGATGATCGTGCTGACGCTGCTGTTCGGGCTGGTCGTCTGCGCGTTCGCCCGCGACCTCACCGGCCGCGCGGGCGCCCTGGCGGCGCTCGCGTTGTACGCCTTCTCGCCCGACGTCATCGCCCACGGGTCACTGGCCACCCTCGACGTGCCCGCGGCGGGCTTCGTGCTGACGTCGGTCTGGCTCACCTGGCGGGCCCGCCGGCGACCGGGGGTGTACCTCCCGCTGGCGGGGGCCGCGCTCGGCGCGGCCCTGGCCACCAAGATGACCACGCTGCCGGCTGTTCCCGTGGTGCTCCTTCTCGCCGTGCTGTCCGTCCTCGCAGCCCGGCGCGCACCCCGGCACGCCCCGCGCCGCATGGCACGGCTGCTCGCACCAGGAGTCGCGTGGGCGGCCGGGACGGCGCTGATCGCGGTCGCCGTGGTGTGGGCCTCCTATCTCGTGGTCGATCCGCGGCTGCACTGGACCGCGCCCGCCGGTATGCCCAAGGTGCACGGGCTGCGTGCCCTCGCCGCCGACCTGCTGCCGTTCCCCCGCGAGTACCGGGACGGAATGCTGCTCCAGTTCGGCAAGGGGGAGACCGTGGTGCGGGAGGGCTTCCTCTACGGCCGGCCCTACAACGGCGCGCTCTGGTACTACCTGCCGGCCGCCCTGCTGGTGAAGACGCCACTCGGCATGCTCGCTCTGTGGGCGGCCGGTGCCGTGGCCCTTTGCGCGATCCGGCAACTGCGACCCGCGGTCCCGTACGTGCTGCTTCCCACGGCCGTTCTGCTCGCCTCGGCCATGACCGGCGACCGCGACCTCGGCGTCCGGTACGCGATCTTCATGCCGTTCTTCCTCGCCGTCGCGGCGGCGGCCGTGATCGCCGTCCGGCGGCGGTGGGCGTACGCCGTGACGGCGACGCTCGTCGCGTTCGTCGGCGTCAGCTCGCTCAGCACGTACCCGTATTACCTGCCGTATGCGAACGAGGCGTTCGGCGGGCCTGCGAAAACCCACCTGTGGCTGCACGACTCGAACGTCGACTGGGGCCAGGACCTCGCCCGGCTCGCCGACCGCCTGCGGCACCGCTACCCGCACGACACGGTCTGGCTGGTCTACAAGGGCAGCGGCGAGCCCTCCTACTACGGCATCCACGCCTCCGACCCCATGACCGTCCCCCCGGACGAGGTCCGCGGACTGCTTGTCGTGTCGGACACCGCGGCCGCCACGGCGGAGGCCCCGCTGGCCGCGCTGATCGACGGCAGCAGCGCGGTGGACGAGGTCGGGCACTCGATCAGGATCTATCGCCGGCCCTGATGCTCAGCAGTCGGGGCGGTAGTACGACGCGACGGCCGGCTGGCCCGTGTAGTTGGGGCCGGCCTGCGGGTCGGCGCCGAGGTAGGTGAAGGGCAGGGTGACGGGACGCCCGCCGCGCAGGCTGAGGCGGTGGTCGCGGGCCGAGTAGTGGAAGCCGGCGGCGCGCAATGCCCGCAGGACCGCCCGGGAGAGGTCGCTGCCGTCGGGGCACCGCAGCGTCGAGGGGTCGAGATGGGCGACCAGCAGGCCGGTCTCTGTAAGCCACGAGGCGGCCCGCTCCAGCAGGGAGAGCCGGTCACCGATGTAGTGCAGCCCGTGGACGCAGGTGATCAAGTCATAGCGGCGCTCTGGGGACCAACGGCCGAGGTCAGCGGTGATGAGTTCGAGACCGTCGGGCAGCGCGGGCGGCATCAACGGGCCGACCAGGTCCACGCCGGTGATGGCGGCCTGCGGGAGCCGCCGCGCTGCCGCGTGGAGGGCAAGCCCTTCTCCGCTGCACATGTCCAGCCAGGCCGGGGCGGGGCCGTGGCTGTTCAGGAACTCGGCGGGGTCGAAGCCGAGTTCGCGACTGTAGCTGTTGACGCCCGCCAGGACCCGCTCGCGGTTCATGACGTTGTTGGCCACCACGGAATGGCCGGTCAACTCGTCGTCCTGGACCAACTGGGGCGGCAGTTGGGCCGCTGTCGGCGAAGCATCGTCGATCACCGCACCATTGTGCGACACGCGACGACGCTCCCGCGGCGCAGTTGCCGCGGGAGCGTCGTCGACATCCTCCGCGAGGACGTCGGGCATGGATCAGCCGCCGAGGATCGCGCGCAGATCCGCCGCGTTCGCCTCGGTCACCTTCCACAGTTCCTGCTGCCGGCCGTGCACGTCGGCGACGGTGGCCGCGTGGTCCTTGAGCAGGTCCTTGGAGCGCTCAACCAGCACCGCGGCGAGGTTGCGGTCGTGGACGGAGACGCCCCACTCGGGCCGTTCGATGTCGCGCAGGAAGTACGCCATCTTCGGGTGCGAGATCAGGCTGATGATGGGCGTGCCGCAGCCGAACGGGATCATTCCCGCGTGGCCGCGCATGCCGATCACCAGCTTGGTGCGGGCGTACAGGTCCCGGATGCCGTCGTTGTCGAAGTCGTACATCGGGATGACGGGCATCGAGATGCCGTGCTCGCGGCGCAGGTCGAAGACGATCTTCTCGTCGTCGAGCGAGTGGGCCACGCACTGGACTTCGGCCAGCTCGCCCAAGTCCCGTACCGCCTGCGCCATTTGGGCCAGGAAGTAGGCGTAGTCATGGCCGAAGCGCAGGCCCGCGCGGTCGTAGGCGGCGTTGATCAGGATGGTGTCGTCGCGGGTCGCCGGGTCCTGCCAGCCGGGCACGAGCTGGCGCGTCACCGTGGTCGGGCACGGCTGGAAGCGCACCTTGTCGTGCAGGTGGGCCGGGAGCATGGACCGCACCTTCTCGATCGAGCCGTGGTTGCGCAGCCCGAAGAAGGAGGACTTCTCGACCAGCAGGCGGAGCGAGTCGCGGAAGCGGTTGGCCCGGTAGGACTGTCCGTCGAAGGCGTTGAAGCCGACGGCGTACACCGCGATCGGGACGTCGATGCGGCGCATCAGGTCGTCCGGGACGTTCCACTGCCAGGCGCTGTTGCCGTTCGGCATGGTGTCCGGGATGAACAGGCCGCCACCGCCGATGACCAGTCCGCGGCGGGCGTTGACACGCTCCAGCGCGGCCTCGTCGAACAGCCGGTGGGCGTGCACGGAGTGCCAGCGGCGGGAGGTGGTGTCCGGCCCGAAGGCGCTGCGGACGCTCTCCGGGAGCAGCTTGTCGCCCGCGTTGCCCTGCCTGTCCATGTAGAAGGCGACGTGCGCGAGCTGGTCCTCGGCGGAGCCCTGCTCCTGCGAGGGAACGGCGGACGCGCGCTGCGCCCACAGGCGGCTGGAGCGGTGGGTGATGTCGACGGACAGGCCGCTCGTCGCGTACTTCAGCGCCGAGGCGTTGTCGCCGTGCACCCAGGCCATCTGGGCGAGCCGGGCGTAGGCGGTGGCGGCCCGGTTGGGGGCGGCCGTCGCCATCAGCAGCTGCGCCTTGGCCTCGTCGTAGCGGGAGACGCTCATCAGGGCGTGGCCGAGCACCTCGTGCGGCCAGGCCTCGTCGAGGTGGATACGGACGCTCTCCAGGATGTCCACGGCGTCCTGGTAGTTGCCGGTCGCGATGTGCGCGGCGGCCACCTTGCGGGCGGTCTCGACGTCACCGGTGCGGGCGACGTGCGGGGTGCCGTAGTGCACGACCAGGTCGTGGTGGAGGCCGCCGGAGGAGGAGAGGTAGGCGGCGTGGAAGTCGGCGTCGGCCAGCTCGAACTCGCGCCACTTCTCCTCGGCCAGGCTGTACCCGGCCTCGCCGCCCTGCCACGGCTTGTGACGGCCCGTGAAGTGCAGGATCGCGGTGTCCTCGGGGACGGGCAGGTCGCCGGAGAGCCGCCGCTTGACGAAGTTGTAGCGCGCGTCCAGGCGGATGAAGTCGCCGTCGAGGACGGCGTTCAGGATGCCCTGGTCGTGCTTGTCCAGCTCGTAGTCGCCGCTGCGTCCGGTCGCGTCGATCTTGGCGCAGAACTCGTCGCTCAGGTACTCGCGCTGGATGACCAGCAGACCCGAGTTGAGCTTGTGCTGCCCGTAGAAGAACTGCGACACGGCCGCCAGGCCATGGCGGAGCTTGAGGAGTTCACCGAGGTCGCCGAGGACGACCATGTCGGTGTCGAGCGTGATGACGGTGTCGTACTCACGCATCCGGAACACGTCGAGGATGAAGTACGCCTTGCGGACCAGGTAGTTGTCCTGGTCGCCCTTCTTGTACGAGTCGTAGTGCGCGTCGTTGACGCGGCGCAGCACGATGCGCGGGTGCAGGGCGCGGATCTTGGCGATCGAGCCGGGGCGCAGATCGTCGTAGAGGACGACGAAGTCCTCGCACACGCTCGGGTTGGACAGCGCGAGGCTGCGCAGCAGGACGAGGAAGCCGGGCAGGTAGTTCTCGTCGACGTAGGACGCGAAGGCGATCCGCCGCTTGCCGGTGAGGTCGGCCGCGGAGTGCGTGGCCTCGGTGGGGGCCCCGGTCAGGGAAGTGGTCGTCATCGCAGGGATATCCTCATGTCGGTCACGCTCTGGGCCCGCTCCATGACCCATGCCTTCTCGCTGGTGTACTCGTGGACGGACGTGATGGCGAGCTTCATCGCTTCCTGGACGCGGTAGGCGCCGCTCTCGTAGAAGTCGAAGCCGATCAGGTCCAGGGTGGGGCTGACGTCCAGGAAGTCCAGCAGGAACAGCATGTTGAAGCCGGTGGTCGGGATGCCGGACCACTGGTCGCTGGAGAGCCGGCCGATGTTGCGCACGGGCCAGCGCAGCGACTCGTCGCCGAGGTGGGTCTGCGCGCCGGGCACCAGCCGGTTGCGCAGCGACCACTTCCAGTCGCCGGAGATGCCGCCGAAGACGAGCCGGGTGTCGACCGGCTTCTCCCAGTTGAAGCCGTGCTTGTGGATCGTGGCGTGGATGTCGGTGCGGCTGCCGGTGTGCTTCGGGTCGATCTTGTACGAGTTGAAGCGCACCACGAGGTCGTACGCGTCGATCTCGGCGCCCATCGAACTGGCGCCGACCCGGCCGGAGTTGGCGATCAGGCAGACGGACTTGCCGGCGATCCGGTTGCGGAACTCGCCGAGGCTGATCCACTTCACCCCGCCGATCGACGGGTCGGCGACCGGGCCGCGCATCCGGCCGCGGCGCTGCTCGGCGTAGAGCTCGAGAACCTCGGTGAGCGCGGTGACATCGCTGTCGACGGCGATACGCAGGTCCAGGTACTGGCTGAGCAGGTCCTGGCGGTCGGCGACGGGGGCGCCGTCGTCCGCCAGCGCGAGCAGCGCGCCGACCATGCGGGGCTCGGCCGCGGCCCAGTCACCGAGGGCGTGGGCGGTGAGGCCCTCGGCCCAGATCTCGGTGGGGTTGCCGCGGGCGAACGCCTCGGCGCCCGGGACCTGACGCTTCAGCAACTGGAGCAGTTGCCGCTCACGGTCGGCGGCGACCTTCAGGCCGGCGATCTTCGCGGTGACGCCGAAGCCGTCCTCGTCGGTGAGGCCGAGGTAGCGCTCGTACGCCTCCTGCGCCTCGGTCTCCTCGCCGAGGGCCTCCAGCAGGCGGGCACGCAGCCGCCAGCCGGCGCGGGAGTTCTTGCGGTGGGCCAGCACGGTGTCGCTGATCACCAGGGCGAGGTTGAGCTCGTCGTCGTAGCCGCACTTGAGCGCCTGGTTGGCGACGGCGAGCAGGGCGTCGAGCAGTTCAGGGGCGATTCCGCCGCTGGGGACCGCCGCCGAGCCCTTGACCGCGCGCTTGAGCAGCGCTGTGGCACCGGACGCCGCGGCGGGCGCCGCCGTGGCGGGTGTTGTTCCCCACACCACCAGCAGCTTCCGCAACTGCTCGGAGAGTTCGATGCGGCGGCGGTCGATGCTTCCGACGAGTTTGCCGCTGTGTACAGCGCACGCGCGCAAGCAGTCGTCCAGCTCCCCCCCACGCGCACGTGCCCGTCTGTTCTGGACCCTCGTCATGGCGCTCCTGTTTTTTTGCCAAGCCAATGCTTCATGTTTGCTGCCGTGTACAGGCAAGTGGGGGGATCTTGAAACTGTTTACGCATCCGTGGGGGGATGGAGGAAAAAATTAGGAAGTCAAAACGACCTGAAGGTGAACTCCCTGCAACTAGACGGATAATCGTAGCCGCGTCAACCAAGCCGAGTCTGTGATTCGGACTAATGTGCTGGGGCCACCCACAGGAGAACCCGTCGAGGGGATTTTCGTGACCAGCATGACCGTCCGACCCGCGTCCGAGACGGCCCCAGTCCCGGACCGGAAGCCAGAACGGACGAAACGCCGCGAAACCCGACTGCGCGCCCTCGACGGCCTGCGGCTGGTCGCCGCCCTGATGGTGGCCGCCTACCACTACGGCGGCCGGGGCGGAGAGGTCACCACCGCCTGGGGCGGCTCGGCCAAGCACCAGTTCCCCACCCTCCACACCTGGTTCTCCTACGGCTGTCTCGGCGTCCAGATCTTCTTCGTCATCAGCGGCTTCGTGATCTGCATGAGCGGCTGGGGCCGGCCCCTGAAGTCGTTCTTCGCCTCCCGCGCCTCCCGGCTGCTGCCCGCGTACTGGGCCGCGATCCTGATCGTGACGGCCGTGTTCGCCCTGCCGATGGTCACCTACAAGGCACTGTCGCCGAGCGAGACCCTCGTCAACATGACGATGCTTCAGTATCCACTGGGCGTGGACCGGGTGCTCGGCGTCTGCTGGACCCTGTGGGCCGAGGTCCGCTTCTACGCGCTGTTCGCGCTGTGCGTCGTACTGCCGGGGGCGACCCGGCAGCGGGTGATCATGTTCTGCGCGGGCTGGACGTTGCTGGCGGCGATCGCGAAGGGCGCGAAGGAACCATTCCTCGACATCGTACTGATGCCCGAGTACGCGCCGTTCTTCATCGGCGGCGTCGGCCTCTACCTCATCCACCGCGACCGCAAGGACGTCTACGGCTGGGGCATCGTGGCGGTGAGCTGGCTGATCGGGCAGCACACCGTGGTGGAGAGCCTGTGGCGCGCACCCAGCCCGGACGCCTTCGCCAACCGCTCCCAGCTGGTGATCGTGGCCATCGTGACGTTCGGCTTCGTGGCCGTCGCCGCGATCGCGCTGGGCTGGCTGAACTGGGCGAACTGGCACTGGCTGACCGTGGCCGGAGCCCTGACGTACCCCTTCTACCTGGTCCACGAGCACCTCGGCTGGGTGGTGATACACGCGCTCCACAAGGAGATGTACGTATCGTCGGGGCTGACGTTCATCCTGACGATCGCTTCGATGCTGCTGCTGGCCTGGCTGCTGCACCGCTTCGTCGAAAAGCCACTCACACCGCGACTGCGAACCGCGCTCGCCAAGACGCGCTGACGGGGTTCGTCCCCCTAGGCTGGTGGCCGCAAGGCTGTCCGTTTGGAGGACTTTGTTCACCTGACGTTCAGTCGGCGGATAGATTGCCCGGCACTGATTGAGCAGGCTCGCTTCATGGCAAACCCACAGCAGATCTCCGCGGATCCCGGAGAACTCAAGGACGTCCCTGGCTGGTTCCCCCCACTGGACCAAGTGCTCTTCACCTGGTTCCTGGACCGGCAGGAAAGACTGGGGCAGCCCGGAGACCTGGTGGAACTAGGCGTCTTCATGGGCAAGAGCGCGATCCTGCTGGGTGAGCACCTGCGGGACGGCGAGAGGTTCACGGTGTGCGACCTGTTCGAGAGCGACGCTCCCGACGGGGCGAACCGGGCCGAGCACAACAAGTCGTACGGGTCCCTCACCCGGCAGGCCTTCGAGCGGAACTACCTCGCCTTCCACGACAGCCTCCCGAAGGTGATCCAGGGCCCCAGCTCCCTGATCTCGCAGGAGGTCGACCCCGGCAGCTGCCGCTTCCTCCATATCGACGCCTCGCACCTGTACGAGCACGTCCGCGACGACATCGGCGCCGCGCACGATCTGCTGCTGCCCGACGGCATCGTCGTCCTCGACGACTTCCGCTCCGAGCACACCCCGGGCGTCTCGGTCGCCACGTGGGAGGCCGTCCTCAACCGCGGGCTGCGCCCGATCTGCCTCAGCACGCAGAAGCTGTACGGCACGTGGGGCGACCCCGAGGCCGTCCAGGAGGAGCTGCTCACCATGATCCGGGAGCGTACGGATGTCGGGCTGAGCATTCAGGAGGCCGCGGGGCACCGGCTGGTGCGGACCCGTGCGAAGAAGGGGATGCAGTCGCCGGACTTCCCGCGCTCCCGCTACTACAAGGAGCCCGAGCCGGAACCGGTGGTTGCCCCCGCGCCGAAGCGCCGGCCCTCGCTTGCCCGGCGCATCGGGCGGGATCTGCTGCCGCCGATCGTTACGCGGGCGGCGCGGGCGCTCCGCGGGTAGTGCCGCGCTGTGTCGTCTTTCGGCTGCGGCGCCGTCGTGGCTGGTCGCGCAGTTCCCCGCGCCCCTTTGGGGCGCGGCTGCTGACCGTCAGCCGATGCCGTAGCGTGCCTCGATCCCGGCAATGATCAGGGCCAGCCCCTCCTCTAAGTGCTGGTCGAAATCCTGGAAAAGTTCCGCGCCCGCCTTGGCCGACAGAGGGTAGTCGGCCATCAGGCGGGCGCGTTCTGTTACGTCGAAGCCCTCGCGGCGCTCGCCCGGCAGCGGCTCGACGCCCTGTTCCTCGGTGACGAAGCCGAGGGTGTAGAGGTACGTCGTCTGGGTCGCGCGGACCGCCTGGGCGAGGGTGAACCCGGCGGCCGTGAACAGGCGCAGGTTCTCCTCCATCTGCCCGGCGTGCTCCAAGGCGGTGAAGCGTGAGCCGCTGAACACCTTGGCGCCGTCGCGGTAGCCGAGCAGTTCCGTGCGCAGCCCACGGTTGGACTTGAGCAGCCGCTCCTGCCAGGTGTCCCCGGGATCGAGTGACGTCCCGGCGGTCATCCGGCGGTACATCTCCGTCGCCATTTCGTCGAGCAGTGCCTGCTTGTCCTTGAAGTGCCAGTACAGGGCGGGCGCCTTGACGTCCAGCTCCCCGGCGATGGCGCGCAGGGTCAGGCCGTCCAGACCGACCTCGTTCAGAAGCTTCAGGGCGGTGTCCGCGACCCGCTTGCGGTCGAGGGGCGCTCGGCGTTCCGTGCTCACGCTTGACAGCTTAACAGCGTTAAGGGCACTCTCGTCGGCAATGGCACTTAACAGCGTTAAGGAGAGTGGATCATGACTGTTTCCACAGACGTGCTGATCGTCGGCGCGGGCCCCACCGGACTGGCCCTCGGCGTGGACCTGGCCCGGCGTGGCGTGGACGCCCTGGTGGTGGAGCGGGCGGACCGGCTGTTCCCGGGCTCACGCGGCAAGGGCATCCAGCCGCGCACGATGGAGGTCTTCGACGACCTGGGCGTGCTGGACGCGATCCGCGCGGCCAGCGGCGGCTACCCGGTCGGGATGATCTGGCAGGACGGCCGACGGGCGGGCGAGCACCACATGTTCGACCCGATCGAGGCGACGGAGGACGCGCCGTACAACAGGCCGTGGATGGTGCCGCAGTGGCGCACCCAGGAGATCCTGTTCGCCCGGCTGGCGGAACTGAGCGCTCCGCTGGATGCGCCACGATCGGCCGTCGATCATCTGCAGGCCGGTGGGGGCTGGTCGCGCCCGCGCGGCGGAGCCGCATATCGATACGGCCCCGCGCCCTTCAGGGCGCGGCCGAAGCGCAGCCGACTCGGCCAAGGCCGCTCGGGCGGACCGGTCGAGTTCGGCCGTGAGGTCGTGTCGGTCGAGCAGGATGCGGCGGGCGTGACCGCGCACTTCGCCTCGGGGGAGCAGATCCGCGCCCGTTACCTCGTCGCCGCCGACGGGGGCCGCTCGGCCGTGCGCCGGGCGCTGGGCATCGGGATGACCGGGGAGACGGTGGACCCGAGCCCGATGCTCGTGGCCGACGTACGGATCACCGGCCTCGACCGCGACAACTGGCACATCTTCCCGCCGCGCGAGGGCGAGGACTACCTCTCGATCTGCCCGCTCGCCGGCACCGAGGACTTCCAGCTGACCGCCCGCTTCCCCGAGGGCACCGCTCCCGACCTGTCCCTCGACGGCATCCGCAAACTCGTCGCCGACCGCTCGCACCTCGCCCCCGACGACGTGACCGAAGTGCGCTGGGCCTCGGACTTCCGCCCGCGAGCGGCCCTCGCGGACCGATTCCGCGACGGCCGCGTCTTCCTCGCGGGAGACGCGGCGCACGTGCACTCGCCGGCCGGCGGGCAGGGGCTCAACACCAGCGTGCAGGACGCGTACAACCTGGGCTGGAAGCTGGGTGCGGTGCTGCGGGACGGGGCGGCCGAGACGCTGCTCGACACCTACGAGGAGGAGCGGCGGGCCGTCGCGGCGGACATGCTGGGGCTGTCGACCAGCGTGCACCGCGGGGAGGTACGGCGAGGCGCGGCAACCCAGCAACTGGGTCTCGGCTACCGGGACTCGACGCTGACGCGGGAGACCCGTGACGCCCCGGGCCCGGTGCGGGCGGGCGACCGCGCACCCGACGGCACGCTGGACGGCGTACGGCTGTTTGACGCGTTCCGAGGGCCGCACTGGACGCTGCTGGCCATCGGCGCCCCGGCCCCTCGGGTTCCGGAGTCGGTGCGGGTTGTCGGCGGGGCGGGGCTGGGGACGTACGGGAGCGGGCTGTTTCTTGTACGGCCGGACGGTTATGTGGGGTGGGCCGGTGACCGGGCTGCCGGGCTCACGGACTTCCTGGCCCGCGTCGGCCAGGTCGCTCAGAACGCGTCGCTGGGCACATAAGCGCCCCAGACCTCCCGCAGCGCGTTGCACACCTCCCCCACCGTCGCCCGGGCCCGCAGCGCCTCCTTCATCGGACACAGCACGTTGTCCTGGCCCTCGGCGGCCTTCTTCAGGGCCGCGAGGGCCGAGTCCACCGCCCGCTGGTCCCGCTCCGCCCGCAGCTTGGCGAGGCGTTCCACCTGCTGGCGCTCGATGGCCGGGTCGACGCGGAGGGGCTCGTACGGCTCTTCCTCGTCGAGGCGGAAGCGGTTGACGCCTACGACGACCCGCTCGCCGGAGTCCGTCTCCTGGGCGATCCGATACGCGTTGCGCTCGATCTCGCCCTTCTGGAAGCCCCGCTCGATCGCCGCGACCGCGCCGCCGAGGTCCTCGACCTTCGTCATCAGCTCGACCGCCGCCGCCTCCACGTCGTCGGTCATCGACTCGATGACGTAGGAGCCGGCGAAGGGGTCCACGGTCGCCGTCACGTCCGTCTCGTAGGCCAGCACCTGCTGGGTCCGCAGGGCCAGGCGCGCGCTCTTGTCCGTGGGCAGCGCGATCGCCTCGTCGAAGGAGTTGGTGTGCAGGGACTGGGTGCCGCCGAGCACCGCGGACAGGGCCTGTACGGCGACGCGGACCAGGTTCACCTCGGGCTGCTGGGCCGTGAGCTGCACGCCCGCCGTCTGCGTGTGGAAGCGCAGCATCAGCGACTTGGGGTTCTTCGCACCGAACTCGTCCCGCATCACCCGGGCCCAGATCCTGCGCGCCGCGCGGAACTTGGCGACCTCCTCCAGGAGCGTCGTACGCGCCACGAAGAAGAAGGACAGACGGGGCGCGAAGTCGTCGACGTCCATGCCGGCCGCCACCGCCGTACGGACGTACTCGATACCGTCCGCCAGGGTGAAAGCGATCTCCTGCACGGGCGAGGCGCCCGCCTCGGCCATGTGGTAGCCGGAGATCGAGATGGTGTTCCACTTGGGGATCTCGGCGCGGCAGTACTGGAAGATATCCGCGGTCAGCCGCAGGGAGGGCTTCGGCGGGAAGATGTACGTCCCGCGCGCGATGTACTCCTTCAGTACGTCGTTCTGGATCGTGCCGGTGAGCCGGTCGGCGCTCACCCCCTGCTCTTCCGCCACCAGCTGGTACAGGAGCAGCAGCAGTGCCGCGGGCGCGTTGATCGTCATGGACGTGGAGACCTGGTCCAGCGGGATTCCGCCGAACAGCACCCGCATGTCGTCGACCGAGTCGATCGCCACGCCCACCTTGCCGACCTCGCCGTGCGCGATCGGAGCATCGGAGTCGTGGCCCATCTGGGTGGGCAGGTCGAAGGCGACCGAGAGGCCGGTCGTGCCGTGCGCGATCAGGTCCCGGTAGCGGGCGTTGGATTCCGTCGCCGTGCCGAAACCGGCGTACTGGCGCATCGTCCACGGGCGGCCCGTGTACATGGACGGGTACACGCCCCGGGTGAAGGGGTACGACCCCGGCTCGCCCAGCTGCCGCGCCGGGTCCCAGCCGTCGAGCGCCGACGGCCCGTACACCGGCTCGATGGGCAGTCCGGACTCCGACTCGCGCGTCATGCGTATGCCTCCCGCGTTGCTCGGCCCCGGTCACCACCATGCCGCCAAGTTCGCAACCCGTCACCCGCGGGGAACATCTCAGGTGACATACAGCTCGGCAGTGAGACGACGGGGACTGGATGCGTAACAGGAGCATGGAGAGATCGTGGGCAGGCGCGCTCGCCGGAGTGTGCGTGCTGACCGGGTGCACGGTGCAGGCCGCGGGCTCGGAGGGCGGACAGCCGCCGCCCGTGCGCATAGAGCTCTCCCGTACGCCGACGGCCGACGACAAACCCGGCTCCACCCCCAGCACCAAGCCGTCCACGCCGACCCCCGCCCCTCCCAAGGTCCTGTGGAAGCCCGGCGACACCGGGCGGGACGTGCGTGAGCTGCAGGCCCGGCTGCGGCAGGTCGCCTGGCTCTTCGACGGGCCGACGGGGACGTACGACGACCTGACCGAGCAGGCGGTCAAGGGGTTCCAGGGCAAGCGCGGGCTGCCGAAGACCGGGCAGACCGACGCCGTCACCTGGCAGCGGCTGCTGGACATGACGCGGGAGCCGGGCCACTGGGACCTGTATCTGATGGGCGGCCAGCCGGCCGACGCGCCCGACGCGCGCTGCATGACCGGCCGGGTGCTGTGCATCAGCAAGACGAGCCGGACGCTGCGCTGGATGATCGACGGGCGGACCGTCCTGACGGTGCCGGTGCGGTTCGGCTCGCAGTACACACCCACCCGGGAAGGTGTGTTCAGCGTCTACTGGAAGTCGCGGCATCACGTGTCGACGCTCTATGACTCGCCGATGCCGTACGCGATGTTCTTCAGCGGCGGCCAGGCGGTGCACTACTCGTCGGACTTCGCGGCCACCGGGTACGCCGGTGCCTCGCACGGCTGCGTCAACGTACGGGACGAGGCGGCGATCGCGCAGCTGTTCGCGCAGGTGAGGAACGGCGACAAGGTCGTCGTCCACTGGTGAGAAGCGGTGTGGGGCGCGGGCGGGACCGGGGGAACGAAGTCCGCCCCCCCCCGTCTGCACAGCCGTAGAGAGGGGGGGGCACCCCGGCTCTGGGAGAGCCGCATTCCCCACTGC